>NZ_JBFRYA010000010.1:0-164498 GCF_040892635.1 Zhongshania guokunii
ATATCAGCTTATTTACCACCTTATTTGGATTGAATGACGCAGTGCTTAGGCACGTAAGACATGCATTCAACCAAGCCAGTTTGCCTGGCGACCATAGAGACATGGTACCACCTGATCCCATCCCGAACTCAGAAGTGAAACGTGTCATCGCCGATGGTAGTTTGGGGTTTCCCCATGCGAGAGTAGGTCATCGCCAGGCTTCTAAATACTAGCCCCAATAGCTAACGCTGTTGGGGCTTTTTATTGTAATTTAAATGGCCAAAGCACTCGCTTTACTCGCGGGCCACACTGACCCGAGATTCAATAGAGTCTCGGGTTTTTTTATGGGTTGCTGGAAGTGCGCTCCACGAGGCGATGCCCTACGTAGGTCACAGCCAAAGCACTCGCTAACGCTCGCGGGCTGGGCCCTCGCCAGGCTTCTAAATAAATGGCCATAGCACTCCCTGCAGTCGTGGGCCACACTGACACCCCGTTCAGCTTATGCTGGACGGGGTTTTTTATTTAGGACGCGAGAAGCGTCTCTCACTAAATACCGGGCTCATGCGACATGGCCACAGCGCTTCGCGGGCCACGCTGAACTCTGTTCTGAAAGAACGAGTTTGGTGCGACATAGCGCAGCGGAGGCATCCCGAAGGGATTGCGTACCCAAAGCACTCGCTTCGCTCATGGGGCAGGCTCAGCACTGCTCGCAACACAAAGTAGGTAATCATTACGCACCCACTCAATTAAGAACCGCAGTCCGCCCTAAGCCTTTTTAAAACCCGCAACACCCCTAACAGCGCCACGCTAGACGGGAGACGGTGAACGGTAAACGCAAAGGCTGCGCACTTTAGTTGGTTAGTGTTTGTAGTTTAACGTCTCTCATTAAGTGCCTCCCCACGCTACCGATTAAAATCTATGATATCGATAAGCACGTAAAACCCCGTTTAATGATTTGTACAGTATCAGTGATGATCAATATGAAATTAGTAATTATTATTTTAGCGATAATCTTTGTTGTCGCTTGCGCTGGAGTAAAAGCGCGGTCGGATGGTGGTTATGTATTAACCCAAAATGTAGTTTATAAAACTATCGACTCCCAGCCTTTAGCGGGGGATATGTACATCCCTGAATCAACCGGTCTAAGGCCTGCGGTGGTTGTCGTTCATGGCGGCGGCTGGACTAATCGCAGTGGCGATATGGCAGGAATCAGTAGGCGGCTGGCTAAGGTCGGCTTTGCGGTGTTCAACATCACCTATCGCTTAGCTCCTGAAGACCGGCACCCTGCGCAGGTAGAGGACGTATCTGCGGCGCTAGAATGGCTTTACACGAATGCAGAACAATATCAGATAGACTCCACGCGTATTTCGGGTTGGGGCTACTCTGCGGGGGCTCATTTAATTCTACTAGCAGGATTAGATCGCCAGCGGCCGCCCTATCTCAAGAGTATAGTTGCTGGCGGCACGCCGGCAGATCTCACCGCGTGGCCCAACTCCCCGCTGGTATTGAAGTTATTAGGGAAACCGCTGGCAGGCGCGGAGGCCGAATGGCAAGACGCCTCCCCCGTTAATCATGTTACCCGCCAATCGCCGCCAGTATTTCTATATCACGGGCAGTGGGATGCACTTGTTGAGCCCGAGCAAATGGCTATGATGAAGACTGCTTTAGATGAAAAGGGGGTTTCAGCTAAAACCTATACAGTTAAGTTTCTCGGGCATATCGCGACCTATGCCTTAGCTTCTGGCGCGGAGCAGCAGGGTATGAAGTTTATATCTGAGCAATCTAAATAAGAGTATCGATAAGGTCGCCTGAGGGTGTCGCGCATCCACTTCATAAGTATTTTGCACAATGCGCTTTTAGTGGTAGTTATGACCATAATTGAGCGTCAATTTGTACTGATTTTAAGTGGCCAACACCCTCTGATTGCTGCGCGGCGGGATAGGGCATTATAAAGCAAGTACTATGATAAATATGGTGGGCATTAAAATTGATATTATTAGAATTGATCTGTTATCCATTAATGGAGCTGTTAAGAAAAGTAGTTGTGTGGGCTTGTTTTCTTTCTGCATCGCTATTGCACGCCGATGGAAGTGAAAGACCCGTGAGTGTTTGGGGTTTATCTATTTACGGAGTAGACATTACTCAAAATTATACCCAACCCTTTTTTGACGACCTATTCGAGGCGTTGGGGCGTCCCTATAGTGTGTTTTACGGTAACGATATTAAGTTGCTTCAAGCTAAATGCAATATTGAAAACCACGATCTCATCGTTGGTAGCTACAATTACGATATGCAAAATTTCGAGCGCAATTGTGGCTACCAGCTAGTTGCATTGACAGATCAAGCAATCAATATGTATATCCGCGCCGACGCAAATCTAGATGAGATTAAATCCCTAGCTCTTATTCAAGGTGTTAGTGCGGGTGAGGTCCTCATAAGCGACGATAAGTCCGTGGTGTATTACCCTAATCATGTTACTGCCATTCTCGCGCTGTATCGCGGTGAAATCGATGGGGTTGTGAGTAGCGAAACCGGTGTTAAACCGCTATTACCGTTATTGGGAAAAAAAATAAAAGTCGCATATACCTTTTCAGAGCAGGGCCACGCAGTGGTATTGATGTCCCGGAGCTATTTCGCCAGCGTGGACGGCAAAAAACTCCGTTCGCTACTGCTTAGTAATCGTGAAAAAAGTCTAGAAGTATTTGTCGATGGTATGGGCTTGGGAAGGTGGCGCCAACCCTAAAATAAACTGCGTACGCTATTTATTAATTCGCGCGGATGACCTTCGCCAAGTGTGTAAAGAAAACTAGGCTTTGCCTGTATAGTGCCCCTAAGTTGCAATGCAGATTTTCCAAAACAAAAAGGCCGGAGTACGAGAATGTGTGGGGCTTTTGAACAGCATGGCGTAGCGATGCACGAATGGGCCGCCTTGTTAAGTGAGTGGCCTGCGAATGACGCCAGCCGGATAAATATTCGTCCGACAGATATGGCAGGGACACTTGATGCTACCGGTTACGCACTGCGCAGGTGGTCACTTATTCCGCACTGGTCAAAATATCCCAAGCTAAAGTTTGCGACGTTTAATGCCCGTGCTGAATCGCTTACTGAAAAGCCTAGCTTTCGCGACGCGTGGCATCAATCCCAGCGGTGTATCATCCCGGTCTCCGCTTACTTCGAATGGCCAGTGGTGGATGGCAATAAACAATGTCACCGCCTGGCTCGACAAGATGGCGGTGCGATACTTCTTGGCGGGCTTTGGGAAAACTGGACGCAGGGGGAACTTGCTCTCAATACCTTTACAATTATCACTACCGCTGCGGCAAGCGATGTCGCCTGGGTGCATTCGCGAACTCCATTGCTAATAGATCCAGCATATATTGATCAGTGGTTGCGGGGGTCGCCAGAAGAGGCGGGGAAATTGCTGAGATCTAGAGAAAAGTCAAGCCTATTAGCTACGGGAGTGGCTAGCCCTAAAGATAGTTCTAAATAGTTTGAATAAGCCGAATGTGGCGTACTTCGGTTTTATTAATTGATGTTTTACGAAAATCCAGTCCTTCACGGGGCTGGATTTTTTTATTGTCTAATATTTAACCGAGCTTTAGGACGATTACCTTTCTCTGTGCGCGCCGCTACCTTGAGCGAAAGCTGTCTTTTATTTGCGAAATGGCAAAAAATAAAATGGAGCTTTTATTTATGTTGATATATTAGTTACTAAATAGCTGGTGTTTATAAGCTACTATTTTAATTGATTATAGTGCTGCGTATTTTGTTATTTTATAACTATTGGGCCAACAAATATTAGATATTAATCTCTTAACTCTGTAGTATTTTTCGCTACATAATGGAGATAATAATGAATAAGATAGGATCGTTTGTGGCTTTGCTACTGATGTCTACGCTGGCTATGGCGGGGAATGGACTTTATGTGACGGGCTTTGGCGTGCGCTCCTCGTCAATGGCTGGTGCGGATGTGGCCTATAGCCGAGACAGCACGGCGGTAAATACTAATCCGTCTGGTTTGTCACAGTTAAAACATAAGCAGCTGGACTTCTTTACGTCGAGTTTCTTTACGGGCAACAGTCATTCGGACTCACTTGGTAACAATAAAGAACAAAAGAATGACTTTGGCACAGTTGTTGGACTTTCCTATGCGCAGCCAATTGCTAACAGCCCTTTTACCGCGGGTATTGGTTTATTTATTCAGGGTGGCTTGGGTTATGTTTATCAAGATTTGGAAACCGGTTACGGCAATAAAGATGACACCGAAATACTGTTCAGCGTAATAAAACTGGTGCCGGGAGTAGCATGGCAGGTTTCCGATACGCTCAGCTTAGGCGCTAATATTGGCATTCATTACGCTCGTCAAGATACGAAGTTTTTTCCAGATACATCTTATTACGATGCTACAAATCCCCAAGATACATTTGCAGGCTTGCAACTCTCGAATCTACATACTGTAAGTTATAACGTTTCAGCAGGCTTGCAATGGCAGCCGAGCGAGGAAGTAGTGATTGGCCTTAACTACACGAGTCGTTTGGGGCTAAATTTAGTGGGTAAGGCGGAGCTTGACCTTTCGGCGACAGGGCAGGAAAAGACACTCTATCAGAATACGGTTATAAGCAAATTTGCCTTTCCCCAAGAGCTCTCAATTGGTGTTGCGTGGACCTTGGGGAAATGGGTTGTTGTGCCAGAAATTCGCTGGGTGAATTACTCCAATGCGCTTGATCAGCCGCGACTGCACCTTAGCAAGCCTAATGTAAGTGGTGCACCGGAGGAGATTCGCTCAGAGTTTACTTACCAGTTCCACGATCAATATATTTACGCATTGGGCGCTGCTTATACATTAAGTGACGAATATGATATTTATCTGGGCTATAACTACGGCAAGAGCCCGGTTCCCGAGCGCAATCTATCTCCAATCCTTCCGGTGGTAGCCGAACACCATCTGTCCGCTGGCCTGAGTTATAAACCAAAGCAAAGTGACTACATCTACAGCATGGGTGTTGAACACGAGTTCCCAGAAGATATCAGCTATGAAAATTCAGGAGCGCGTATCGGTAATGGCGCAAAACTACATATCGAAACGTACTTAATTCGCTTTATGTTGAGTAAGAAATTTTAAGTTAATTATGGCTGATATCAGTACGCTATATCGTTGATAACAAACATCTAGGTTTGTGGTTTCTCCAGCTGTGCTTGGTTACGTATTAGAATCTCATGACGGTGCTTAGTGGCGATGATGGTTAATAGCACGGGCATCAGTTTATTCCAATCGGTACCGGTTACTTTAAAAAAGCCATAGGTAGCAAGCGCGAGCCAGCCAGGAGGCCCAATAAGCTGGGCGATTGTGGCTGATAAGCCAGTGTAGGCGGCGTAGGGCAAGGTGATACCTACCGCGTGAGTGGCAAAGCCGAGTGCCGTGGTAGCGCCGGCATACACCGCATAGCCAGATGCATTGGCCAGCGCTAATACACTCGCCGCCGTGCGCAGGCCGCCAATCT
Organism: Zhongshania guokunii; assembly: GCF_040892635.1. Lineage (NCBI taxonomy): Bacteria > Pseudomonadati > Pseudomonadota > Gammaproteobacteria > Cellvibrionales > Spongiibacteraceae > Zhongshania > Zhongshania guokunii. The sequence goes on from NZ_JBFRYA010000010.1 coordinate 5,481, forward strand.
CGCGGCTTTTGATTCCTGCTGCATCCCACATTGGAGTCGCATTAAACTCTTCAGTAAAAAAGCGGTCTCTTTGCGGCGGGTTCATTTTTGCTAACGCGGCGACGATAACGGCCTGGGGGATGTAGCGCTCGTAGTCGTCTACAGATGTACAGTACTTGTGGACGCCGAGCTTTTTCGCGGCGCCTGCCAATAACGTCTCGTAAGTCGGGCAGGACATGTCTTTACTCGTGTCTTGCCGTATTACACGCTTGAAATTGCGTTTAATGCTGTGCCTAGTGCGGGAGTTGTACAGCCAGCGTATTTGTTCGCTGATGACATCCGCAGTGGTGACGCCTTCGTCTAGGTCACAGAGAATGGCCAAGATGATTTTGTCGCGTTCGTCCCAATCTGCGATTAAGCTCTTAAGCTCAGTTTGCTTTGTCACGTTTTTTCCGTTCCAACATAAGTTCGGCACGGGAGCGCAACGGTGCGTTGTGGCGTAGGGCGTCGAAGCCGTCGTGCTGCTCCACTGGCTTGCTCGGCGTAGGCTTAGCGGGTGAGCGCGGCGCCTTGCCCAAACCGTCTTTCTGGCCGCGGGCCGATCTACCGGCTCTAATGATTTTGCGTTCTACAAAACACAGATAAGCAATGCCCGCCGTTAGCCAGCCCAGCCAACGGAAATAAAAGGCCAGTGGTGTTAAATCGAGTCTCTCCGTCGCTTTAAAAAATGCTACGGCTTCTGAATGAATTAAATTCACCGCTAAAACCATTAACACCGTAACAATTATACCGAGTGCGCGCTGCCTAATGTGGCGTCGCCATATCATATACAGCACGCCGCTGCGCAATAGAGGAATCAACATTAAAAGTTACCCAATGTTAGCGCGGCAATGAGTGCGGCAAGGCTGTAGTTCTTGAGCTTGCCCCGCAGTTTTACCTCTTCATCGTAGACCAGAATCTCAAGCTCATCCGCACCTAATTCGCCTGGTGCAATGCCTTTTAGTGCCAGTTGCTTCTTGGCATTGGCAATGGCGCCTTCTCGGATACGCGCGCGGTATTTGGCAAGGAGTTTTTCTTTGGCTTGGCTAATCATGGGCTCTTAGGTCTTACTCGTCTTCGCTCGTGTGTTCCTCCATTCTAGCTCGCTGACGGGGGCTTAGCGACCAGTAGCAGGAAATACGGGCTTGGGGGGTTGGTTCTTAACCAGTATTTGGTGGCGACTTGCTCTAGCTAACCTTCGAGTACTATGAGCCTACGCTTATAAGTATTGGGTAATGGAATCGCAGCATATACTGCCTGTTAATTACCCTTGCTGCGTCCAGGATACATTTAGATGTCTATTTTATTCAGTAAGTTATGAGAATTTAGTTTTCTAAAATTCTTTCTCGCCTGATCCCCAGTATTTTCGCAGTGTTGGCCGGTGTTGAGTGATTTTTAAGCAAGGGTTGGCTAATAATTTACTTGTAAAACAAAGACTTTAGTTATTAAATTCCGGCTAGGACACATATTAGCCATGGAGTGCATTAGGGAAAAGCATAATTATATTCAAGTAAACGCTATCTTTTTCAGCAGTTTTTGACTTCTTGCTGCCGAGTTTGGTCTTGATAGCAATCAATCAATTCGTACTAACTAAATAACGCCATACCTTATTTGGGGGTTTCATGTTACGACAACAACTCGCTCTTTTTAGAGCGAAAGGGTTTGCTATTGCCCTGATTTCTGCAGCAGTGAGTGCTTGCGGCGGTGGCGGAGGCGGCGGTTCGCCTGCAAATCCAAGCACTAGCATACAGGGCGCCGGTGTAAAGGGGCCGTTGGCCAACGCAAGTATTAACGCCTACGCGTTTGATGCAAACGGTACTGATTTATTCGGGTCCCTTTTGGGTGCTGGCACCACTAACGCAGGTGCTGCAATCACTGGTCTTAGCATCCCTGCCAGCCACAGTGGCGCGGTTATTCTTGAGGTCTTGGCAGACGACGATACTATTGATATCACTACTGGTAGTGCACCAACTATAAAACGATTTTTGACCGTAATTGACGTTAGTGATGTTAATTCTTCCTCAGTTTATCTGTCGCCGTTGACGACAATTGCGTATCGCCTTGCGGCTCAGAATGGCGATTTAGCAAGCGCGGTGTATAGCGGTAACGCTGACTCGCAACTGAGTGAAGCGGAGTTTCTGGCCGCTTTTTCGGCAGCTTCTCGGCAAACCGCAAGCGCCCTTGGTTTTGGTATGAGCGCGTCAGTATCACTTAACTCAACTGCGCCCTTGATAAATGACAGTGTGAATAGTATTGAGAAACAAGTGTTGGCCGCACAATACCGAACTGCAATTGAAGCGGTCAGTGCTGTTGCTAAGAGCCTTGTTGATAACGCGACCCAAAATAATTCTGCGATCACTGTGAGTGGCGAGGCAATGCTAGCTGCCCTTGCTGATGACTTGGCTGACGGCAGTATCGATGGTTTGTCTAAGGGCAATGCTATTGCGGCGTTTAGTGATGTCGACAATGTTGTTGGTTTAGTGACCGTTGATCCGTCCACTTTATTTATTCCTGGTACCAAAATTAAGGTCTCTGATATAGAGACTGTCCTAGTTAGTGAAAAGACCATTACCGGTGCTAGTTCGGACACTGCTGCCTTAGAAAATGGTTCCGCTAAATCGGATCCTGTCGTTGCACGAACTACTCCAGACTCCGATGACGATGGCGTTGACGATAGTCAGGATAACTGTCCTGCGCACATTAATACTCAACAGCTCGATTTGGATAGTGACGGCAAGGGTGACGAATGCGATGAGGATCGAGATGGTGATGGCGTTAATAACAGTGACGACGCCTTTCCGAACGACGACAAGGAGTCAGTTGACACAGATCTAGATGGCATAGGCAATAACGCCGATTCCGACGACGATGGTGATGGTGTCGCAGATGAGCAAGACGCGTTCCCATTGGATAAATCTGAATCGCAAGACACTGATCAAGACGGTATTGGTAATAACGCCGATACCGATGATGATGGCGATGGCGTTAGCGATGAGGCAGATGCGTTTCCGCTAGATTCAACAGAGTCAGTCGATACCGATAACGACGGAACTGGAGACAGCGCAGATACAGATCGTGACGGAGACGGTGTTGAAAATGAGTTCGATAACTGTCCGTTAACGCCTAACGAAGATCAGTTAGATTCTGATAACGATAATATCGGTGATGCCTGCGACGATTCAAGCGACTCCACAATTGCCGTGTGGGATGGATTTAATTGGGATGAAGCCAATTGGCAGTAATGGTTTCCCCAGAAAAACAAAAATTTATTTAAGGAATTATTTATGAATATGAAAAAAATGGCTTTATCACTTGCTGTAGCATCACTTTCAATGACTGCAGTCGCCCAGGTTCAAAACGGGGAGTTGAAAACATTTTCAGCTAATACACCTGCTAAAGCGACAGAGGTTAATCAGAACTTTACTGTTTTAAAGAATGGTATTAACGCTATAGCTGACTCTGTGGCTGCACTTTCTGATCGCGTTGTTGCGATCGAAGAATACGCTCCAAATCAATCTGTCGCTGGACGTTGCTATAGTGTCACTGGCTATGAAACGGAATTGGCGCGAGAAAATAACGCTAACTCTGATAACCCTTATAGTTCAGCTAAGGGCTACGTTCATAGTTTGCAAGTTAGGAACGGTTACGTGTTTTTTGATGGAGAAAATCAAACAGGACGTATTTCAGTTCGGCGAGATACAGTAAACCAGTATTTTCTAGAGTCGGGTGGCGGTAACTTTACGCGAGCGGATCAAGGCGAGGCTGGAGATTTTATCAGTACCGAATACATGGATTACGATATAACGTGGTCGCAAACTAACTCTTCAGTTGTAACTCAAGATCTTGACGCCGACGAAGGCGTGGAGACTATATCATTCACGAGCTCAAAGTCAGGCGACATTCTATTCGGTACTGAGATAGAAACGAATGGCTATTCGAGCGGTGCGAAATCTGGCGAAGTAAGGCTTTATCTTCTGAATGAAATGGCCTGTAGCGAGGCACAGCAGGGTGACGCTGCGCTCACTGCGCAATAAATATTAAAATGCCTTAGTCCTAGGGCTAAGGCATTTTAATTTTTCTATTTACCGCTCCGAACGTTAGCTACGGGCAATCTTGGCTACGAGCTCGAAAGGGCTTTGTTCTCTTTGGATGCCAGTGTAAAAAATGCCTATGTGTGGCATAGAGTGGTGAATGTAATAAGGCGAACTGAGCTCAGTTCGCCTTTTTTTGGCTTTGCGCCACCGAGGTCCCTGTCGGCGGGTAAATACCGATGTTGTCAGTCACTAAAAGTCATAAACGACACCGGCAAAGAAGTACGCGCCATTAAAACCGAATGGGGCGGAGCGTCGTGAGTACTGGAATACCCCAGGTGAATCAACAAAGACATTGCCATTGCTGTCGGCGATAGTGCCGGCTCGGCTTTGCCCAATTCTGTTTTGGTCTGGTGTCTCGTCAAAAATGTTGTTACCACCGAAGTTAAGCGTTACATCTTCTTGCAGGCGGTAGCTTAAATTAATGTCGGTTAGCACCTTCGCATCAAAAGTTTGCCGATTTGATGCGTTGTCGCAGGCCCCTTCGCACACGGTGTATTCACCATAGCGATTAAAGGCGAGCACTGCGGTGAAGCGCTCTAAGGAGTAATTGAAACTGAGGTTTATACGATCCTTTGGCTGCCACTCTTCAATAATCGATATGTCCTGCGGACTAAATACATCTGAGGGGTCGAGCGTAGAAAGACCGCCGCCGGCAAATATCTCGGTTACGTCGGTTTCAGTAAAGTTGGCGGCAAATGAAATGGCTAAATCGCCAGCGCCGGCCGCCATGGTGTAAGTACTAACAATATCCACACCGCTGGTTTCGGTGTCGGCACCATTGAGGAAAAACTGCGCGCTGCTGGCACCAGCGGCGGCGAGCGCCGCAGTTAAGTTCTGATCGCCCAGCGACGAAGTTAAGCCACCGCTAAGTACGATCCGGTCTTTTATATCAATTTGGTAGGCATCAACAGTGATTGTCCAGCTGTCGATGGGCTCCAGCACAAAGCCTGCACTCAAGTTAACCGACTCTTCCTCTTTAAGCTCTGGAATGCCAATGGCCTTGGCCACCGCACTGTCGTTACGAAAAGTGCCGCGCTCCTGTGCAGAGAGTCCGCCCATGCCGTCAGATACAAACTGAGTACTAATATTATTGAAGTACTGCTGCTGCATGGACGGCGCTCGGAAACCGGTACTTGCGGCGCCCCTCAAGCTCACCCTATCGGTTACCCGAAAGCTGCTGGCGAGTTTGAAATTAAGGGTGCCACCAAAATCGGCGTAATCATCGTAGCGCAGCGCGCCGCTGGCCAGCCACGACTCAGAGATTTCGTATTCGGTATCGGCATACAATGACCATACGTCGCGGCTTTCATCTAGTTCATTGCCAGGCTGAAAGCCCGGAAAAACCTGTATGCCGGCAGCCGCATCGGCGGTGTACATAGACGCGCCACTGGCATCGGTGTCGTAATCATAATAAGAGTACTTATCACCGGCGGTAATCTCATAATCATCGCGGCGCAACTCGGCGCCCCAGGCTACGCTCCACGCTCCAAGTGATTGAGTGAAGTCGAGATTGATGGTTTGCAAGCCAAGGCTAAGCTCACCAGCGTCGGCAGAGCGCGACGCCCGCGCGCGAATATCGGCATCGCTCAGGCCCTGCCCGTAGCGCAAGTCATTAACGAAAGAGGCATTTACGGAGTTGCTAATAAAAAAGGCAAAGTCGTTCCAGCCTACGGTGTAAGACAGATCCATTGTTAAGTCATCGGCAAATTCTTGGCGATAGCCTAGGCTTGCCGAAAAATCATCAATTTGGGTATTAATCAGCGGGAGAAAGCCATTGGGTGCAAAGGCTTCGCCATCTGCTAGCGTCGGATTGTTATCGATTTGATTGGCGCGGCGATAGAAACCCGCCGAGGTGCTTTCGCGGTCGGAGTAGGTAACAAAGCCATAGAGCTCGCCGGCCTCCAGCTGATAGGCGGAGTTAAGTATCACGGCTAATTGCTGCGACTCAGCATCACCAATTCTAAAATTCTGGCGCGGGAAGGTCGCCTCCCGTGGATCAGCGGCTTCATCAATACCGTCTGGGTCCGCACTGCCAGCGCCGTCATTTAAGGCATCGCAACCGGCTAAATACTGACATTGGCCACTGAGACCGGCGCGGTTGGTCGACGCACGGTCACGAAAATTCAAGGTTGCATTTACAAAGCCGCGATCGCCCAGGGGAAAGCCTTTGGAGAGGTCAATGTTGTAGGTCTCGCCATCGCCCTCGGAGTACTCGCCATAAGAAACGCCAATTCGGCCCGCTTCGGGTTCATCGCTGAGTACAATATTGATTACACCGGCAATTGCGTCTGAGCCATATTGCGCGGCCGCGCCATCGCGCAGTACTTCAATCCGTTTGATGGCGGCACCTGGCACTGCATTCATGTCGACACCGGAGGTGCCGCGTCCAACCGAGGTGTTAACGTGAATTAGGGCGCTGGTGTGTCGGCGCTTGCCGTTTATTAACACCAGAGTTTGATCTGGCCCTAAGCCGCGTAATGTGGCCGGTCTAAGCGCATCGGTGCCGTCGCTGATCGACGAGCTGGAAAAATTAAATGATGGCGCAACCGACTGGAGCATTCTGCCCACTTCAGTTTGGCCGGTTTGGCGAAGCGTGTCTGCGCCTAAGGAGTCTACCGGCACCGGCATGTCCACGGCGGTTCGCCCTGGTTTGCGAGACCCCAGTACCACCACCTCTTCTATCTCCAGCTTCTTTTCTGATGTGTTGCTTTGTGCGTAGATATCACTCGCCGTCAGTGATAACAGGCAGAGCCCAAGCGGTAGTTTTAGCTTTTCGACGTAGGACATAGATACATTCCTCATTATGATTATTATTTAAGTCTGGCAAACAGAGCGCTGTAACAGAAAGCCCTCGCTATAGCCTTCTTTCCACTATAGGGCAGATATCGTCTTTCACAAGCTGGTATTGGTACTATTACCATTTAGGCTAACCGAATATTTGGCGCAAAGCTCTGGTCTCTGCGGACTATTGGTATGCCGTGTCATTGTGCGATCATGGGCGTAAGTTGATGCGGTAGTGTGAATATGAGTAATTAAATAATAAGAGATATTGAACAATGACCGAATTTTCAAGAGTAATACGAGACTTAGTTTCGGTGCTGCCGGCAATTGCGTATAGGCCGCCAAAAGATGATGAAAAAAAATCCTTGGGTCGCCTTTTTCAAGAAACCGCACAACGCTATCAAGATAAGCCCGCCATTATTTTTGAAGGTCGCGAATTGAGCTGGGGGGAGTTTAACGCCCTCGTGAACCGCTTTGCGCATGCTCTAAAAAGCCAAGGAGTGAAACGCGGTGACTGCGTTGGCCTGTTAATGGAAAACCGCATCGAAATGCTTGCCTGTTTTATTGCGCTGGCTAAATTGGGTGCCGCGACGGGTTTGATTAATACCAGCTTAAAAGGCCGCGCACTGATTCACTGCATGAATATCACCAATTCTATAAAGTGCATTGTCGGCGAAGAGCTCATAGAGAGTATCACCGAAGTAAAAGATGAATTGCCGCTAGCGGACAATGATTTTATCTGGGTTAAGGATGAGGGGCAGGCTGCAACCGCGGCCGATAAGCAATCTGGCGCACCGAAGTGGGCGGTAGATGTCATGGCAGTTTTAGAGAAAATGCCCACTGACAATTTGCCAGAAACGCTCGATATTCGCGCGGGGGAAAAAGCCTGCTATATACTCACTTCTGGCACCACGGGTTTGCCCAAAGCGGCGCTGATTCTACACCGCCGTTATTTATCTGCTGCTGAACCCTATTCGCGAATTGCGTTTCGCGCCAAACAGACCGATAGAATTTATCTTTGCTTGCCGCTCTACCACTTCACCGGTTTGGGGCCTGGTGTTGGTACTAGCCTGTATTCCGGTGCATCGATTTTTTTGCGCCGCCGCTTCTCTGCTAGTCAATTTTGGCCAGAGGTTCAGGAGCATCAAACTACGCTTTTTGTTTATGTGGGTGAGTTGTGTCGATACTTGGCGGCACAAAAAGAGTCGCAGCATGAACGAAATAACCCAATTCAAACCATGGTTGGCAATGGTTTGCGGCCGGATGTGTGGGATGTATTTCGGCAGCGCTTTAAAATACCGCGCATTAGTGAAATGTATGGCTCTAGTGAAGGTAACGCCATTTTTATTAATCTGCTCAATAAAGACAAAACGATTGGAACTACCTCTGCCGATATCTTGCTGGTTAAGTATGACTTTGATGCCGATGAAATGGTTTATGACAAGAAGGGAAAGTTGCTAGAGGTGCAAAAGGGCGAACCCGGTGTTCTTCTTATGAAAATTGATGAGCGGTTTAAATTCGACGGCTATAACGATAAAAAGGCGTCTAATAGTAAGATTATTACTGGCGTTAGAAAAAAGAATGATCGTTGGTTTAATACCGGCGACGTGATTAAACAGGTCGATGTGGGGTTTGCTTTAGGCCTCGCCCACTATGAATTTGTCGACAGATTGGGTGACACCTTTCGCTGGCGCTCTGAGAATGTCTCTACCAATGAAGTGGGTGAGGCCTTGAATGGCAATGCCCAGGTTGAGATGGCTAATGTTTATGGCGTTCAAATTCCAAATGCTGAAGGTCGTGCGGGTATGGCTGCAATTACCCTCAAACCGGGAGTAGAGTTTGATGCCAATGAGTTTTCTACCTTTGTTATGAATGAAATGCCAGCCTTTGCAAGGCCGGTGTTTATACGAATTCAGCCCGCCGCGGAAACTACCGTAACCTTTAAATTATTCAAGGCCAATTTACGGAAGCAGGCATACAATATCGATGAAATTGACGATGTGGTTTATGTGCTAAAACCGCGATCTAGTGTATATGAAGTGTTAGATAACGATTTCTATCGTGCCATTATTAGCGGTCAGCATGGCTATTAGCGCTTAAGTTTGTGAGGAATTTCACTGGAACTGTCATCTTTGTAACAGATAAATGGCGTTATTAAATCTACGTTAGCGCTCTAGATCATTTCATTACAACAATAAGGATAAAAGCGATGGCGCAGAGTGTGTTTATCGATATCGGTTTACCCGTGTCTCTTTTTATCATCATGATCGGTATGGGGCTTGGTTTAACCGTGAATGATTTTGTAAAAGAGGCGCGCCACCCGCGGGCAGCAATCGCTGGGAGTATCGGGCAGCTGCTGGTGTTGCCCGCGCTCGGATTTCTGCTGGCATGGGCCTTGGATTTAACCCCCGCTATTGCCGTTGGCTTGGTGATATTAGCGGCCTGCCCAGGCGGCGCTACGTCTAATGTGATTACTTATTTAGCCAGAGGCAATGTGGCGCTCTCCATTGTGGTTACCGCCATTGCCAGTATCGCTACGATTATGAGCTTGCCGCTATTGGTGAATCAGGCATTGAGCTGGCAGCTAGGACGGTCTGCCAACGTCAGCATGCCGGTTATTGATACTGTGGCTATGCTGGTGGTTATTGTTTTGCTGCCTACTGGGATTGGTATGTTGATTCGCGCGCGGGCGCCAATTTTCGCGGTTCGCTCCGAGAAGACATTCAACGCGTTTGGGGCCTTAGTGCTGCTGAGCTTGATTATTCTTATCTCCTACGGCCTGCGTGATCAGCTGTTAAGCTTATTAATTCAAGCTGGGCCGGCCTGTTTAATTCTTAACACCTTGGGGATTGCTGCGGGTTTAGGTATTGCGCGAATCGCCGGTGTCGCAAAACCTGATCAAGTGGCTATTGCGGTCGAGCTTGGAATTAAAAATAGCACCATCGGAATTCTTGTGGCAACAACCATTCTTGGTTCGCAGGAAATGGCAATTCCGTCGATGGTATATGGTCTAACCATGTATTTTTTCGGCGCGGGTTTGGTCACCTATGGGGTAGCTACAATTACCCCGAAAAAGGCCTAAGTATCTATGATTTTAGCGTTTATTAGGTGTTGGAGAGGGCCCGGCGATTCATTTTTTGCGGTGTTCAATATTAATGTACATTAGAAATTTATGGATAGTCCATTTGGAGCGCCATGAAGAATGAGGCTCTAAATGGACTAAGAGTGAAAATCTACATCAGCTATTGTGACTAAGGTCTTACCGTCAGAATATCAGTATACAGCCGGCTTAGTATTCCCTCGGCGGTATTTCCGATCAATTTCCCCTTAATTCCTTTTCGGCCTACGGTGCCAACAATTGTTAAATCAGCCTTCAGATCATTTGCGATACTAGGTATGACGCGTTCGGGTTCGCCTTGTTTTATATGAACATTCTCTGTGTTCAAGCCATGTTCCTCACAGAATTTATCGATCAACGGTTGCAGGCGTTTCCGTTTATCAGCGAGGTACTTCTTAGCGTTTATTAAATCGAGATCTATTAACGCTTGTGGTGCCGTAAGTGCAAATGCTAGGTGGATGCTATCGTCACCCAGTGGGCCGGCGAGAGCCTTTGCGTGTTCAATAATCTTGTTGTTTAACCGCTGTTTCGACTTTTCTGTGGTCGCAAAGTCTATGGTTGCGAGTAATCGCGATTTCTTTTTCCACGTTTTTCCTGCGGTGATCATCACTGGGGCCTTGGCCTCGCGGATCAATTGCCAGTCTGTGGAGGTATGGAACCAAGATCCAGTTTTGTGTGCAGACTTTATAATGAGATCGGAACTGTTGGTCTTTTCTCGCGCCACCAGCTCGCTGGCAATGTCCTTGCTCCAGATGACTTCGGTGGTAATAGCGTTGGTGGCTACATCAAATTCGCTCACAATCGCATTCAATTCCTTGCTGCGCTTTGCAACTAACAGTTCCTTTACTTTGCCGGCGTCATTTTTTGCATCACTATCATTGACTGAGGCATAGCAAAAACCGAGCAAAGTAATATCACAGCCGGTGCGGCTCTGAATCTGTAGCGCCCGTTTAAGTGCAGTATTTTTGCCGCCTTGAATGTCTGCAATTACAGTGAGGTTTTTCATTTTCAGAATTACTCCTAATGATTTTATTATGGCATTGACGCCATATTATATAGTCCATTATTGCGACGCCACTGGATTTTCAGCTCGCTGAGCTTTAGCCATGTGCTGGCGTCTTATTACAACTAGGTAAGGTAACTGTAGTTCATTACACGGTCTATCCGTATTAGCCGAGGCAAAATACAGGGGGTTGGCTGCGTATTTAGATTATTGGAAGGTATTGCTATTGCCCACACGGGCGATGAGCAGGCGGCAGGGGCGGGATAGGGCGTTTATTCTATGCGTATTGAGCAGCGTAAAGTTGTGGGTGTGGCTTGGTATGAATACCTCAAAACATCTAGTGTGGGGGGCTAATAGCGGTGCCCCACATCTAAACCGACTATCTCTTTGCTCATTAAATATGCAGATTTAACACGTCGATTAAGCCAACTGCAATTAAATAGCCGGCAACAATATAGTTAAGCAAGCGCGGCCTGATCAAGATCGCAACGCCGGCGGCAATGGATATAATTGGAATGATGTCTAAGGTGATTGTCATTGTAAGTCCCGTGATGTTAGCGATTGCTTAAGAATTCGATATAGAACCGCTTGTTGAGTTCAAATCTAATTTTTCTCGAGCAAGATGCCCGCTACTAAAGTAGCACGTTCGTTGTATTTTATCGCTTGCTGTTCGGTGCTGTAATCAGCAATGAATACTCAATTAAGCCGCTAAGAATACGTTATGGATAATTATAACTTTAATGATCAACAACTATCTTGGAACAAGCTTGCGGGTTTTGATCATCTTAACTACCTGATTCTCGATGTAGATCGAGAACGACTTAATGTTGACGTGTTGTTTAAATTCTCGACCAACCAGAAAATCGCGCTACATCGGCACGTTGCCTTGAATCATATGTTTGTTGTTCAAGGTGAACACCGAATTTACAGTGCAGATGGCCGCCTTACCGAAACTCGCCCGACTGGGCGTTACACGGTAAGCCCCGCCAGCGATGAGCCTCATCAGGAAGGGGGTGGCGATCAAGACGTCATTATATTGTTCAGCATACGAGGAACCAGCGGCACCATGTATGAAATACTGGACGCTCAACACAATATCATTGCTACGTTAGGTATGGATGAGTTTGAGGGCTTGTACGCGGCGCAAGCCAAGTGAAATTCTGGCTGCTGCTAGCGCCCCGATTTTCTGCTGGGGCCGCTAACAGCGTTGTTTTAATTAGAGTTTAAATTTCAGCATCAGCTTATACATTTTGTCGAAAGTAGCGCCGTAGGGCGGTGCCATCATGAGCAGCGCACTCATTGGCCCCTGTTTAAAGATTGGCCGCATTTTTGAAAACTCAATAAAGCCCTCGTGGCCGTGGTAATGGCCCATGCCGCTATTGCCTACGCCACCAAAGGGCATGTCGTGCTGCGCGACGTGCACAACGCTGTCATTGATGCACATGCCGCCAGACAGGGTGTTGTAGATGACCTGTTCTTGAACTGCCTTTTTGTTACTGTATAAATAGAGTGCTAATGGGCGCTCGTTCGCGTTGATGTATTCAATTACCTCTTCGATCTTGTCGTAGGGCTTAATGGGCAGCAGGGGCCCAAAAATCTCGTCCTGCATAATCATCATGTCGGAATTAACATCGCACACTAGGTGAGGTGCTAGCTTGCGCAGGGCGTCGTTGTTGGTGGTGTGGTCTATCAGGTTGACGGCGCGGGCACCTTTACTCGTGGCGTCTTCTAGGGTTTTATTCAGTCGCTGATAGGCCTTTTCGTCAATAATAGATGTGTAGTCGGCGCTGCTCAGGTTTGGGTAACGCTGCTTGACCACTGTTTTCGCGGCATCAATAAAAGCGTCAACCTTGTTACGAGGAATAAACACATAGTCTGGCGCTACGCAGGTCTGCCCAGCGTTCAAAAACTTGCCGTACAAAAGGCGCTCGGCAGCCAGCTTAATATCAAAATCGTCGGCAACTATAGTGGGCGATTTACCGCCCAGTTCAAGGGTGACCGGCGTCAGGTATTTAGCGGCGGTTTCCATAACGGTTTTCGCAGTGGCTGCTGAGCCAGTGAAAACCAAGTGATCCCAGGGCAGGTGAGTAAACTCGTGGGCCGAAACTCCCGCCACAACCGCCAGTACGCTTTCGTCAAATTCGGCGCTAATTAATTTCTCCATCAGTCTCGCTAAGGTCTGCGAGTTCGACGCCATTTTAATAATGCAGCGATTTCCCGCGGCCAGCGCACTAATCGCAGGGCTCAGCGCAAGGAACAGCGGGTAATTCCAAGGGGTAACAATACCGATAACACCTTTAGGCTGCGGAATAACGGTATTTTTTGCGCCGAAGAACGCCAGCCCAACGTGACGCTTCTGGGGCTTCATCCATTTTTTTAGACGCTTGCGCGTGTAATTACAGCCGCTGATCAGGCTAAAAATTTCTAGCACCTTAGACTCTTGACTGGGGCGGTTGCCAAAATCAGTCGAAATCGCCTCGGCGATCGCGTCTTGATTTTTTTCCAACAGTGCAGCGAGTCTATCGAGATGTTGAATTCGTTCCTGCACACTTGGATAGGGGCTGCGCCGTGACGCCGCGCGCTGGGTATCGAAAACCTGTGCAATACGTGATTTTTGCTGGATGGGTTGAGCTTCCGCCAAGTTGTTCATTGTGCCCCCTATGCTGTAATTGTCTATATAGGTCAGCCGTTTTCGTAATGAGCGGCCTGCGTACTTTATTAGGTAACTTGCCATCCTATGCCGAATCGCTCAAATAATAAACGCTTAGTGGGCATTCGGCGGCAGAGATGGCGGGGCGGGCAAACGCGAGGCGGGAGTGGACATTGGCTGAATGTGAGGCGTCTGATTAGGGGAGCTTTAAAAATAGGCCCGCTACATTTGGGCGCTTTTACTCCGGCCGCAAATGTCACGGGTTTTCACCAATAGCGGTGGGCGGTAAATGCATGCCTTCACTTTATTGATAATATATTGATGCTTAAGTAAAAAAGGCCGCTAATTAGCGGCCTTTTTTACTGTTTAGAATATTTTCTCTATTGCTAAAATATTCTCTCTAGCGCGAACTGGGGACATCAGCTGTGCTTACCAAGTCAACGCCCCGCCAGTCTGATACTCAATCACTCGCGTTTCAAAGAAGTTCTTCTCTTTGCGCAAGTCCATGATTTCGCTCATCCATGGGAATGGGTTTTGCGCGCCGGGGAATTGTTCTTTTAAGCCGAGCTGGCTTAGGCGGCGGTTGGCGATGAATTGGAGGTATTCTTCCATCATGCCGGAGTTCATGCCGAGTACGCCGCGGGGCATTGAGTCTTTGGCGTATTCAATTTCGAGCTGCATGCCTTCGACGATCATTTGGGTCACTTCGCCCTGGAATTTTTCGCTCCAGAGGTGTGGGTTTTCCAGTTTGATCTGGTTGATCATGTCGATGCCAAAGTTCAGGTGCATCGACTCGTCGCGGAGTATGTACTGGAACTGTTCGGCGATGCCGGTCATTTTGTTGCGGCGGCCCATAGACAGGATCTGGGTGAAGCCACAGTAGAAGAAGATGCCTTCGGTTACCGCGTAGAAGCCAATCAGGTTGCGGAGCAGTTCCTGGTCAGTTTCTGGGGTGCCGGTGTGGAAGTTGGGGTCGCCCAGTGCTTGGGTGTGCTGCAGGCTCCACGCCGCTTTTTTAGCGATGGAGGGCAGTTCGCGATACATGTTGAAGACTTCGGCTTCGTCCATGCCCAGCGACTCTACGCAGTACTGGTAGGCGTGGGTGTGAATCGCTTCTTCAAAAGCTTGGCGCAGCAAGTACTGGCGGCACTCTGGGTTGGTGATGTGACGGTATACCGCCAGTACCAAGTTGTTGGCAACCAGGGAGTCGGCCGTTGAGAAGTAGCCCAGTGAACGCATGATGATGCGGCGCTCGTCGTCGGTCAGGCCTTCTGGATTTTTCCACATGGCGATGTCGGCGGTCATGTTTACTTCTTGAGGCATCCAGTGGTTGGCACAGCCGTCGAGGTATTTCTGCCACGCCCAGTCGTACTTAAAGGGCACGAGCTGGTTGAGATCGAGATGGCAGTTGATGATGCGTTTGTCTTCTACCCGCAAACGGGCCGCGCCCATTTCCAGTTCTTCTAAACCGGCGGCAACGTCTAAGCTTTCGAGAGCAGCGTTGGCTTTGTCGAGAATAGCTTGGTCGACAGCAGCAGCGCTGTCTTCGCTATTCATGGTATTCAGGGCAGCAGAAACCACAGGCTCCGCTGCTTGTGGGGCTTGGGTTTTGGCAGCTGGCGCTTTGGCTGGTGCTTCTTCTTTATCGAACTCATCCCAACTTAACATTTTATAACCTCAATATTCTTTTATACGTGTTTTTCGTCAGACGAAGGGGCCAGCGGCCCCTATGCACTTACTGACAGGCTTCGCAGTCTGGATCGTCCAGTGAGCAGGCCAGCGGTACGGGCGCGGCCTGCGGTGCAGCAGCAGACGCGGTGGCGGCAGGTTTAGGTGCAGCCGATTGTGACGATACCTTGTTCATTGAGCCTTGAGAAACGGTGGATTTCTCGGTGGAGCTGGCGGCCAATGCGCGGAGGTAATAAGTGGTTTTGAGGCCACGGTACCACGCCATGCGGTAGGTGATGTCGAGCTTTTTGCCGTTGGCGCCAGCTATATACAGGTTCAGTGACTGCGCCTGATCTAACCACTTTTGACGGCGGCTCGCGGCGTCTACCAACCAGCGCGGCTCTACTTCAAAGGCGGTGGCGTACAGCGCTTTAAGGTCGTCTGGAATACGGTCGATTTTGCTTACTGAGCCTTCGTAGTACTTAAGATCGTTAACCATGACCGCGTCCCACAAACCGCGTGCTTTCAGGTCTTTAACCAAGTAGGGGTTCACTACGGTGAACTCGCCAGACAGGTTCGATTTAACGTACAGGTTTTGGTAAGTCGGTTCGATCGACTGCGACACGCCTGTGATGTTAGCAATGGTGGCGGTTGGTGCAATCGCCATTACGTTTGAGTTACGCATGCCTTGGGTTTTAACAACTTCGCGCAGGCTGGCCCAGTCTAGCGTCTGGCTGCGGTCGACTTCGATGTAGTCGGCGCCGCGCTCTTGCACAAGGATTTCTACAGAGTCGATGGGTAGAATGCCACGGCTCCACAGCGAGCCTTCGTAGCTCTGGTAGCTGCCACGCTCGGCGGCCAAATCGCTAGAGGCTTTAATGGCGTAGTAGCTGATGGCTTCCATTGAGCGGTCGGCAAACTCTACCGCTTCGTTAGAAGAGTAGGGCAGGTGCTGCTTGTAAAGTGCATCTTGGAAACCCATCAAGCCCAGGCCAACAGGGCGGTGCTTGAAGTTGGAGTTTTTAGCTTGCGGCACGCTGTAGTAGTTGATGTCGATAACGTTATCGAGCATGCGTACTGCGGTCTTAACGGTTTTTTCAACTTTGGCTAAGTCGAGGCCGTTGTCGCCAATGTGCTGGGCAAGGTTAACCGAGCCAAGGTTACATACTGCGATTTCGTCTTTGCTGGTGTTCAGGGTGATTTCTGTACACAGGTTAGACGAGTGCACCACGCCAACGTGCTGCTGTGGGCTGCGCAGATTGCATGGGTCTTTAAAGGTGATCCATGGGTGGCCAGTTTCAAACAGCATGGACAGAATTTTGCGCCACAAGTCAGCAGCTTTAACGCGCTTGTAGAGTTTGATCTCACCTTTGCGGGTTAGCTCTTCGTAGTGCTCAAAACGCTCTTCGAAAGCCTTGCCGTAGAGGTCGTGCAGATCCGGTACATTGTTGGGCGAGAACAAGGTCCAGTCGCCGTCTTGGAAAACCCGCTTCATGAACAAGTCAGGAATCCAGTTGGCGGTGTTCATGTCGTGGGTGCGGCGGCGGTCATCACCGGTGTTTTTACGCAGCTCGAGGAATTCCTCAATGTCGATGTGCCAGCTTTCTAAATAAGCACATACCGCGCCCTTGCGTTTGCCGCCTTGGTTTACGGCAACGGCGGTGTCGTTAACTACTTTCAGGAAGGGTACAACGCCTTGTGATTTACCGTTGGTGCCTTTGATGTAAGCGCCGAGGCCGCGAACTGGGGTCCAGTCGTTGCCCAAGCCGCCAGCAAATTTAGACAGCATAGCGTTGTCTTGAATCGCGCCGTAAATGCCGTGCAGATCGTCGGGCACGGTGGTCAGATAGCAAGACGACAGCTGTGGACGCAGGGTGCCGGCATTGAACAAGGTTGGCGTTGAGCTCATGTAGTCGAATGAGCTGAGCAGGTCGTAGAATTCAATGGCGCGGGCATTGCGGTCTTCTTCGTTCATTGCCAAACCCATGGCAACACGCATAAAGAAGATCTGTGGCAATTCAATGCGCACTTCGTCGCTGTGTATAAAGTAGCGGTCGTACAGGGTTTGCAAGCCAAGATAATGGAACTGCATGTCGCGCTCGGGCTTGATCGCTTCGCCCAGTGCCGCTACGTCGTATTCGGTTTGCAGGCGTGGGTCGAGCAGTTCCAACTCGGCGCCTTTGGCTAAATACACCGGCAGGGCCTGCGGGTAGTAAATAGTCATGTCGTGCTGGGTCGCGCTCTGAGCAACACCTAAAAAGCTCAGGGCCTCGGCGCGCAGTTTGTCGAGCAGCAGGCGGGCGGTAACTAAGCTGTAATTGTGTTCTTTCTCAACCATGGCGCGAGCGGTAATCACCAGCGAGGTGTTGACCTCTTCCTGAGGTACACCGTTGTACAAGCTCTTAAGGGCTTCGTCTTGTACTTCTTGGGCAGAGACATCGCTCAGACCTTCGCAGGCTTCCTGTACGATAAATTCTAAGCGGCCTACATCCAGTGGCGACTCGGTGCCATCTGGGTGCTTAACGCGAATACTGGGGTGTACTTTTTCGCCAAGCGGTGCCAATTGGCTGCGCTCGTCGGCGCGGGCGGCGCGATACAGCACGTAGCCACGAGCAATTTTGTGCTCGCCGCTGCGCATTAGGGCCAGTTCAACTTGGTCCTGAATTTCTTCAATATGAATAGTGCCGCCGGATGGCATGCGGCGCTTGAAAGTGGCGCTGACTTGTTCGGTCAGTTTGGCAACGGTCTCATGAATACGGGTAGATGCGGCAGCGTTGCCACCCTCTACCGCTAAAAAGGCCTTGGTAATGGCAACGCTGATTTTGTCGTCGGTATAGCTAACCACTGAGCCATTGCGTTTAATTACGCGCAATTGGCCTGGTGCGGTGGCTTTGAGTTCGGCGTCGCTAGCGTGCTGCGGGGGGGCGCCAGTGGCGCTGGTGTCTTGTTGGGTTTGCATGTTATCTCCGGCCCTTGCTTAAATGTCGTAAAACCGCTCTGTGTCAGTCTTATTTTGCCTCGTGAGTTCCCAGTGCGGGAAGCGAGGGCTTGATGTGATACCCAAATAACACGGCTTCGGAATTGGTAGCCCGAAAAGTGTGAATAGTTGTTATAAGGCTTGGGTGAAAAACCCTATATATAGGGTTCGCTTGCAGCTGGGATACAAGATAATGCGGTTTTGATGTTTTCGCAAGTGCAAGATACTGTGTGCGTTCTGTGGATAAAGTGTGGGTAAGTGGTGAGTAAAAACTGCGGATTAAGGGAGTGCCCGCATTGCGGGCTTTTCAGGGCCTTGTTGCGGGAGTGAATACATTTTTGTGCTTGCTAGACGGATTAAGCATAAGAGAAATATTTTTAGCTACTTCTGGGTTTATGCTCACCGCTGTGAAGTGCTTCACGGCCAAAGGCAATGAGGTGATCTGCCTCGGTATTGATTTTCACAACTTCGTTAATGACAAAATCGCGGTGGCTGGGCAGCAGTGCTTCCACGTGGCTGCCGGTGGGCAAGCGCAGAGTGTAGAGGGTTGCGCTGCCAGAAAACACTTTCTTTTCAATGGTGGCGCTAATGCCGCCAAAGTCGCTGAGCACAATGTCGTCGGGACGCAGCAAGACTTCTACCGGAGTGCCAGGTGGCCATGCGTAGGCACGGTTGCCCATCAAGGTGCCGAGCTCGGTGGTAACGGTATTTAGCTCGGTGCCGATTACGCCGGGCAGGAAGCTACCTTCGCCAATAAAATCGGCCACCAAGCGATTGCTGGGTTCGTGATAGAGGTTGAAGGGCGTATCCCACTGTTGCAGCTTGCCGTTGTAAAGCAGGCCAATATGGTCGCTAAAGGCAAAGGCTTCGAGCTGATCGTGGGTGACTAAGATGGCGCTGATCCCCAGCTCTTTGAGAATGTCGCGCACTTCTAGGCTAAGGCGCTTGCGCAGCTCGGCGTCGAGATTGGAAAAGGGTTCGTCCATGAGTAGCAAGTCGGGGCTGGGCGCTAGCGCGCGGGCAAGTGCCACTCGCTGTTGCTGGCCGCCGGAGAGCTCGTGGGGGTAGCGGTTCTCTACACCCTCTAAACGCACAAGCTCCAGTAACTGTTTAACCTTGCGCTGCTGGGCGTGATTGCTTTGTTTGCTCAGGCCAAAGCGAATATTATC
This sequence comes from Zhongshania guokunii, assembly GCF_040892635.1. NCBI lineage: Bacteria > Pseudomonadati > Pseudomonadota > Gammaproteobacteria > Cellvibrionales > Spongiibacteraceae > Zhongshania > Zhongshania guokunii. The sequence goes on from NZ_JBFRYA010000010.1 coordinate 24,959, forward strand.
GAACACGTTTAAATGGGGGAACAGTGCGTAATCTTGAAACACCATGCCGATACTGCGCTGCTCCGGGGTAATCATTTTTCCCAGTTCGCTCAAGCAGTTACCGCGCAGGGTAACTGTGCCCATGGTGATCGGCTGAAAACCGGCGATGGCGCGCAAAATAGTGGTTTTACCGCAGCCGCTGGGGCCGAGCAGGCTGCAAATGTCGCCGTCGTTAACGTGGAAACTGACATCGTCGACAACGGAGATGCCTTCGTATTGGCATTGGATGTTTTTTACTTGCAGCACGGCTAGAGGCTGCTGGATGCTAGACGGGAGACGGGAGGCGCAAAAGCGGGCGCGGCTTTGCCGCGCAATGCTGAGTCTACGGCGTAGCCGTCAGGCCTTAGCGTCTCCCGTCTCCCGTCCAGCGTTAAGCTAAGCATTAGGCCCGCGCCTCTAACAACAAAAACTCCATCAACGCCTTCTGCGCATGCAGGCGATTCTCCGCCTCGTCCCAAATGACCGTATGCGGATTATCCATTAGCTCAGCACTGATTTCTTCTCCACGTTTTGCGGGCAAGCAGTGCATATACAGGGCGTCGGGATTGGCGTGGGCCATAAGCGCGCTATTGATTTGGTAGCCGGCAAGTTCACGGCGGCGCTCGGCTTTTTCTTCTTCCTGGCCCATGGATGCCCAGACGTCGGTAACGAGTAGGTCGGAGCCGCGGGCGGCGTCTACGGGATCGCGGAATATTTCCACGCGGCCACCGGCCTTGGCAACGATGTCTGCGCGGGGCTCAAAGCCTTCTGGGCAGGCAACTTTCAGATTGAAGTCAAACTGCATGGCGGCGTGAATATAAGACTGGCACATATTGTTGCCATCACCTATCCACGCGACTTGCTTGCCTTTGATGCTGCCGCGATGCTCGATAAAGGTTTGGATGTCGGCTAGCAGCTGGCAGGGGTGATGGTCATCGGTTAAGGCGTTAATGACCGGCACGCTGGAGTTGGCTGCAAAGCGTTCAATAATGCTGTGCTCAAAGGTGCGTACCATGATGATATCGCACATTGACGAGATCACGCGGCCGCTGTCTTCAACTGGTTCGCCTCGGCCCAATTGGGTGTCGCGGGGCGACAGGAAAATAGCGTGGCCACCCAAGTGCGCCATGCCCGCTTCAAAGGAGATGCGGGTGCGGGTCGATGCTTTTTCAAACACCATGCCCAGCACGTGATTAGGGAATTGCACGCTAGTTTTGCGGGCTTTGTGCTCAGCTTTGAGTTGAATCGCGCGCTGCATTAGGGCTTCTAATTCAGCAGGGCTCAAATCCATGAGAGTTAAAAAATGTCTTAATGCCATGCGGCTACCTTTGTTGCTGAACTGGCTTTACGCCGCGCTAGAAGCTGGCCACTGACTAATCAGAGGGCAGAGAATGGCGAGCAACTCGTCTATTTCTTGCTGGTTAATAATTAGCGGTGGCAGCAAACGCACCACCCGCTCCGAAGTTACGTTGATGAGCAAGCCTTTCTCTAGTGCTTGGGCTACGAGTCCCGCGCAGGGCGTGCTTAGCTCAACGCCGATCATCAAGCCTTCGCCGCGTACTTGTTTAACGTGGGCTTGATCGGCTAATTGAGTTTTTAAGGCGGCGAGCATGTAGCGGCCGTTCTCGGCAATGGTGTCGATCATATTGTTGGCGCGCAGGGTGTTAACCACCGCAAGACCGGCAGCGCAGACCAGCGGGTTGCCACCAAAGGTGGAGCCGTGGTTGCCGGGCTGGAATAAACTGGCCGCTTTGCCGTGGGCTAAGCACGCGCCAATCGGTACGCCATTACCTAGGCCTTTGGCTGTTACCACAACGTCGGGCATCATATCGCTGTGCTGAAAGGCAAAGTATTTGCCGGTCCGGCCATTGCCGGTTTGCACTTCATCTAGCATTAGCAGCCAGTCGTGTTTGTCGCAGAGCGCGCGCAATTGCGAGAGAAAACCGGCGGGTAACATATTGATGCCGCCTTCGCCTTGAATCGGTTCAATCAGTACTGCAGCAATACTGTCATTGTGCTCGGCAATATTTTCCAGCGCCGCTAAGTCGCCAAAGGGCGCGCGAATAAAGCCTTGCACCAGTGGTTCAAAGCCCGCCTGAATTTTGCGGTTGCCTGAGGCGGTAAGGGTGGCCAAGGTTCGGCCGTGGAAGGCCTGTTCCATAACAATAATATGCGGCACTTCAATATTGCGTTTATGGCCGTGCATACGCGCAAGCTTGATGGCGGCTTCATTGCCTTCGGCACCGGAGTTGCTAAAAAATACATTGTCCATGCCGCTCACTGCGCACAGCGCTTCAGCGAGTTCTTGCTGCTTTTGCACAGAGTATAAGTTTGAGGTGTGCAGCAGCTGGCCAGCCTGCGATTGGATGGCTTCGGTCACGGCGGGGTGGGCGTGGCCCAAGGCGTTTACGCCAATACCGCTAATGCCGTCTATATAGCTTTTGCCCTGCGTGTCGAACAGTCGCACACCGGCGCCCCGGGTAAAACTTACCGGTAGGCGTCCATAGGTGTTCATTAGTGCCGGCTGTGTCATCAACAGATCTCCATACGCCGAATATGCAATTAAATTGCAAGCAAGACGCAAATAAAACAGTACAAAGGGTTTAAAACGCAAAAAGGCAGCTAGAGCTGCCCAGTCAGACTCTCAATAGTATAAGGAACGCAGCGCAATTTCTAGGCCTGTGGATGTAAATGCGCCGCTCAATGTTCAGGGGTTAAGTCAGTGGCGGCATACCGCTGAGCCCGCGGCGAGTACTGGCTGCGGGCTCAGCGCGGCGCGGCGAGCTAGGTAATTTAATTGGCCCATACTTTTTGGTAGAGCGCGATTATTTCATCGGCGCTGGGTATGCGTGGATTGTTTGCCGGTGAGCCCGAGTTTAGCGCTTGCTGCGCCATGGTCGGCAGCGATTGCAGCCATTGCTGCTCACTAATACCGAACTGGGCTGGGCTGGGCACGTCGAGGTCGCGGCACAGCTGATGCAGGCCGCTAACGAGTTTTTGATTGGCGAGGTCATCGCTGTCGTCGGGGCTGGCCAGCGCCATGGCGCGGGCGCAGTCGGCGTAGCGGGCGGGCGCGCCAGCAATCGACCACGCGGTAATCTCGGGCAGCAGCATGGCATTGCTCAGACCGTGGGGAACATGAAATAAGGCGCCAATCGGCCGGCTCATGCCGTGAATAAGGGTGACCGACGAGTTGGAAAACACAATGCCGCCCTGGGTCGCGGCCAACATCATTGCCTCTCGTGCTTTGCGATTATCGGGTTGCTGGCAGGCCGTGCGAATGTGGCGGTTGATCGAGCTTATCGCGGCAAGGGCCATGGTGTCGGTGAAGGGCGAGGCTTTTTTGCTGACGTAGGCTTCTAGGGCATGACAAAGACTATCGAGGCCGGTGTCGGCGGTTAAGCGCCAAGGCATATTCATGGTTAATTCAAAATCGACTAGGGCGGCAATAGGCATCAAGCCAAGGCCCATGCACAGCATTTTTTCTTGGCTTTGGGTGTCGGTAATCACCGCGGCCCGGGTGGCTTCTGAGCCTGTACCGGCGGTGGTGGGAATAGCGATGATTGGCAGGCCGTCGTCAATAGTTTGCGGCACTTTGTATTGGCGCATGGGGTGTTCGCGATACGCCATGGTCGCAATGGCCTTAGCGGTGTCGATGGTGCTACCGCCGCCAAGTGCAACCACGCAGTCGTGTTGGTCTGGCCCCTGTTTTTGTTTGAGTACCGCCAGCCCAGCGGCAACGGCGTCGGTGGTGGGGTCGGGTACTACGCCAGTGAAACTGCTGTGTTGAATGCCGCAGTCATCAAGCTGGCTTTGCAGGGTGTTCAGCCAGCCGAGGCTAACAATAAAGGCATCGCTCACTAGCAGTGGATGCTTGAGCTTGAGCTCCTTTAGTATTTCGGGGAGCTGGCGGCTGCAGCCCGCGCCAATGCGTAAAATTCTGGGTAGATTGATATTGGCTGTCATACAAGGCGCTCTTTTTATGTTGCTGGTCATTTAATCCTGAGTGGCTTTGAAACACAAACTCAGTGTGGTCAGTGAAAACTTTTTTGGTCCATTTGGGTGCATTTTTGAATTGCTCTGCTATATAAAGGGGGGTGTAAGTTAGTCATTTAATAAGAAATACCTTCAGTACGGGGAGTGCATAATGAAAAATAAACGATCTTCTGGGCATGCTATTCTCGGCGCCTCAGTAGCGCTGGGCTTTGTCGCAGGTGCGCCGCTGAGCCATGCGGAGTCGACGCGGGTAATAGAGGAGGTGCTGGTTACCGCCCGTAAGCAATCTGAGACATTGCAAGATGTGCCGTTTTCAATTGCGGCGATGACAGAGGGCAAGTTACAGCAGAGCGGCGCAACTGATCTGGAGTCGATGGCGAACAATGTTGCGGGTATCTCTATTCAAAACCTCGGCCCAGGTCAAAGTCAGGTGGCGATTCGGGGTATATCGGCGGGGCAGATTGTGCGCGACCAACCTGGTGTGAAGGAACAGGTTGGTGTGTATATGGATGAATCAGTTATCTCCATGTCGCTGTTTACGCCAGATTTAGATTTTTACGACATCAACCGTGTGGAAGTGCTGCGCGGTCCGCAGGGTACCTTGTTTGGCTCTGGGTCTTTGTCGGGCACCATTCGCTATATTACCAATCAGCCAGATTTTGAAGCGCAGAGTGGCTCGCTGCAACTGGGCGGCGAAACAGTAAAAGATGGTAGTGAAGGCGGTAATGTCAAGGGCCATTGGAATGTGCCCTTGAGCGATACCGTGGCATTGCGGGCGGTGGGCTATTACCAGCAATACGCTGGTTATATTGATGCCCGTCAGCCTGATGGTAGTGTTAAGCAAGATGTAAATGAGGGGAACCGCGAGGGCCTGCGCTTAGCAATGACTTTTAAGCCCAGCGAGGCCTTAACAATCACGCCCAAAATTGTTTACCAGTCTATTGAAATGGACGGCTTTAACCGCGAAGACCAATACAATATTCTCGCTAATCCCTATACCGACCCAGGCAGTCGTGCGCCGGTTACGCTTGGCGAATACGAGCAGTTCACCCAACTTCAAGAGAAGTTCGAAGACGACTTTACCCTGTTTGATTTAACGGTAAATTACGACTTGTCAGACAGCCTAACGTTGACGTCGGTGACCTCTTATACCGATCGCGATGTACTGGTCTTGCGTGATGCGACAACCTTGAACGCCAGTATTGTTGGCGGTTCCTACGGCGAAGCAGAGCCGATATACACTTTGGATGCGCCGCTATACGACACCACCACCGCCGAGGTCACTACCCAAGAGCTGCGCCTGAGTTCAGCAGGTGACTCTGCGCTGCAGTGGGTTGGCGGGGTGTTCTATAGCGATGTGCGGCGCGACTACGCACAGTCCTTGCTGGTCACTGGTTTTGAAGCTTCTGGGCCAGTACATTCCGATTTGTCAGGTAGCACCGCAGGGGCAAGGGCGAAAACCGACGAGCTGTATTTCTCTGAAGTTCCCTACAAGCTTGAGCAGTTTGCAGTATTTGGTGAATTGTCTTACGACTTTAGTGATAAGACCACCGTCATTGTCGGTGCGCGTTGGTTTGACTACGAAGAGACGCGGGAGCTGACCTTTGACGGTATTTACACCGCATCGGTTATCGACAAAAAAGGCAAGGTCTCGTCCGATGGTGTGTCGCCGCGAGTAATGGTGCGCCACGACCTGAACGATGATGTGATGATTAACGCGCAGGTGTCGCAGGGCTTCCGCCTTGGCGGCATTAATGACCCACTGAATGCTCCGCTGTGCAGCCCCACTGATTTAACGACCTTTGGTGGCAACGATACTTGGGATGATGAAAAACTAACGAACTATGAAGTGGGGGCCAAATCGACGCTCTTTGGTGGCGCGGCAACCTTGAACGTGTCGGCGTTCTACAGCGACATCAAAGATCTGCAGGCCACCGTTGTTGCGGGCTCATGCTCGTCGCGACTGGTCTACAACGTTCCCAAGGCGCACAGCCAAGGCTTTGAAATGGAGCTGTTTAGCCGTCCCCTTGATAATCTGGAATTTGGTTTGTCGGGTAGTTATGTGCAGGCCGAGTTGGACTCTGAAGTGACCTCCACCACGGGTGGCGTGACCAGCGTTGTGGGTGGTATTCGCGATGGTAACGAACTGCCGACGGCGCCAGGTTTTCAGCTAGCGGCAACCGCGACCTACTATTTTCCGATTGTTGACGCGTGGGAGGGCTATTTCACTGCCACATATCAAAATATCGGCGCTCGCTACACCCAAATAGCCGATCAGGAAAATGGCGGTCAAGGCAGCGCAACATTGTTCCCTGGTGTTGGCGGCCCCTTGTCGCAATCGACCTATGAATACGATCGCGAACTGCCCGCTTACCAAATCGTCAATCTGCGTTTGGGCGCAAAAACGGATCAGTGGAATACCGCACTGTTCATTAACAATGCGGCCGATGAAAAAGCGATACTATCGCTAGACACCGAGCGCGATGGTCGCGGCAGAGTTGCCTACCACGTCAATCAGCCGCGCACGATTGGCCTCAGTGCGCGGTATGACTTTTAAACTCGTTTTTTTATAGCGTCACTTGCGGCCCTTCGGGGCCGTTTTTATTTCTGCCTCATTGGTATGCCCGACGATATTCGCGATAATGCTGTTTTCTCATTCTATGGAAATTTGCCATGGCCGCGCCATCTGCCAAGCTCGACCCCGTTAAGCTCGGCTTGTTTGTTAGCCGCATGGAGTCGGTGTGCGAGGAAATGGGTGCGGTACTGCAGCGCGCCGCATTCTCGCCGAATATAAAAGACCGTCTCGATTTTTCTTGCGCTATTTTTGATGCCGCTGGCCACTTGTGCGCCCAAGCCGCTCATATTCCCGTTCACCTAGGCAGCATGGCCTATGCCATGGCCGATATAGTCGGCACCTGCGAGTGGCGACCCGGTGATATGGTCGTGGTGAATGATCCTTTTTTAGGTGGCACCCACTTACCTGATGTGACGGTAATTGCGCCGTGCTTTGATGCGGCCGGCGTTTTGCAGGCCTTTATCGCTAACCGCGCCCACCACGCCGACATTGGCGCTTCGGCGCCGGGCTCCATGCCCTTGTCTAAAACCTTGGAAGAGGAAGGCGTGGTGATTCCGCCCACAATATTGGTGCGTGATGGGGTCTTGGATAAGGGGCTGCTAGATACTTGGTTTGGCGATGGCCAGCACGGTGATTTTATTGCGCAAGTCAGTGCCAACCGCACTGGCTTGTTGCGCTTAAATGAAGTGATGAGTACCTTGCCGGTTGATTTTGCCGTGGCGGTCGATCAGCTTCAGGACTATGCCGACGGCATTGCGCGGCGGCGCTTGGCCGAGTTGCCCAGCGGCTACTTCGCGTTTACGGACTATATGGATGACGATGGCTTTGGCCGCCAACAACTGCCAATCGCGGTAAAAATTAAATTAAGCCCCGAGGGTGTTCATGTCGACTTCAGCGGCACTGCGTCGCAGGTTGAAGGCAATATCAATTGCCCGCTGTCGGTGGCTGCCGCCGCGGTGTATTACGTGTTTCGCTGTTTAATGCCAAATGAGGTGCCAGTGTGCGCCGGACTCTTTCGGGCTATTTCCTTAGGTGCGCCCGAGGGCTGTTTGCTCAATGCTCAGCGGCCGGCGGCGGTGGCGGCGGGCAATGTGGAAACCTCAATGCGCATCACCGATGCGGTATTGGGCGCGCTGGCGCAAGCGGCGCCGGAGCTGATTCCTGCTGCCAGTCAGGGCACCATGAATAATGTTGCTATGGGTGGTCGCGGCGTGGGAGCCAATTGGGACTATTACGAAACCATCGCCGGTGGCATGGGCGCTCACGCGAGTGGTGCAGGGCTGAGCGCGGTGCAAAGCCATATGACCAACACCCTGAATACCCCAGTAGAAAGTTTGGAAATGCATTATCCACTGCGTGTGCGCCGCTATGAAATACGCAAAGACTCTGGTGGTGCCGGTCACCATCGCGGCGGTGAAGGCCTAATTCGCGAGTTTGAGTTTTTAGCGCCAACTCAGTTTACCTTGCTCACCGAGCGCCGCCGGCTCGCACCCTGGGGCTTGGCCGGCGGCAGCAATGGCGCGGTTGGTCACAATAGTTTTAATAGCCAAAGCTTGCCAGCCAAGGTCAGCATGAGTGCTGCAGCAGGTGATGTACTGAGAATAGAGACCCCAGGTGGGGGTGGCTGGGGTGGGTTGGGGCGTCTGACGTCGGAAGTCTGATGTCTGGCGAAGCATCGCGAAATGCTAGACGGGAGATGGAAGACGCTAAGATTACAGACAGTGCATAAATTAATGCCGGACAGCGTGCTTAGGTTTCTTTATGCTGAACTTGATCCAACATCTACAATTGCCGCTTTCAGCCGCTTTTTCGTTCAACGCCCGACGTCAATCGCCCGACTTTTTTAGCGTCTCCCATCTCCCGTCTAGCGTCTAGCGCGGCGAGAGCCATTACTTTTGCCCGCGATATTGCTAGAATAGCGCGAACTCTCCCCGATAAGCGCCGCAGGTGAATCAGGTCTTATCACTGTTATTCAACAAGTAGGTGGTCCATGGACACAATTGAAGCAATCAAACAGCAGATTACAGCCAATCCTATTATCCTTTATATGAAGGGTTCGCCAAATCAGCCTCAGTGTGGTTTCTCGGCACGGGCGTCACAGGCGCTAATGGAGTGTGGCGAGCGTTTTGCGTTTGTGGATATTCTGTCTAACCCCGATATTCGCGCCAAAATGCCAGAGTTTGCTAACTGGCCAACTTTCCCGCAGTTGTGGGTTGCTGGTGAGTTAGTAGGTGGCTGTGACATTATTTGTGAAATGCACGAAAGCGGTGAGCTGAAAACCTTGGTTCAGGAAACTGCTGCGACTAGTACACCTGCTGAATAAGCTTCATTTGTAAGTCGTTTCGAGAAACCCGGTGACGTATTCATCGGGTTTTTTTATGCCTGTAACAGAAATAGTAATGAGAATGCTTTGCATTTAGATTGTTGCTTGCTATGATTTGCCGCGTTTTACGAAGGTGTCTTCGCTGTTGCTGTTAGCTGGTGGCGAAGATGCTGATAAAAAATAAGCGGGCCGCGAGTTTCCGCGCTACTTGACTGGAGAGTTTTCAATGAAAAAGACCGTATTAGCTGCGGCCATTGCTGCGCTGCCCTTTGCTGCGTACGCCGAAACTGCACCCACAAATGCTGAAATGTGGCAGATTATTCAACAGCAGCAGCGTGAAATAGAACGTTTGACTGCTGAGCAAAAGCAAACTGATAGCAAAATTAATGCAACGGCAGATGCGGTAGAGCAATCAGCAACCATTGCTGATTGGGCAAGTCGCACCACGATTGGTGGTTATGGCGAACACCACTTTAACCATTTTAAAGACAAAGACGACAAAGTAGATGCTCACCGCTTTGTTATTTATGTTGGTCACCAATTTAGTGATACCGTGCGTTTCTTTTCGGAAGTCGAAATTGAACACGGCTTTGTTAAAGACACCGATGACGCTACCGGCCCAGGTGAGCTGGAAGTGGAGCAAGCCTACATTGCTTGGGACTTTACTCAGGGGCACACCTTGACCATGGGGCAATTCCTTGTGCCAGTGGGTATCCTAAACGAAACTCACGAGCCAGATACGTTCTACGGTGTTGAGCGCAACAACGTCGAAAAAGAAATTCTGCCGGCAACGTGGTGGGAGACCGGTGTGATGGCCAGTGGTGAAATTTTGCCGGGCCTTAGCTATAACGCAGCACTACACAGTGGCTTAAAAATAGACCCTGCCGGCAGTGGTGCTATTCGTGGTGGGCGTCAAAAATCAGCTAATGCGACTGCAGAGGATTTGGCTTACACCGGGCGCTTGGTATTCAACGGTATTCGCGGTTTGGAATTGGCTGCGACCTATCAGCATCAGCAAGATGTGACTCAGGGTGTCGGTGATGATGGTGAGGCTGATTTGATTGAATTGCAGGTTCGCTACCAATGGCAGAACCTGACCTTAACGGCGCTGAGTGCAGAGTGGGATATCAATGGCGATGATTTTGTTGCCAGCGGTAGCGACAAGCAGGAAGGTCAGTATGTTGAGGCTTCTTATATGCTCACGCCATCGGTAGGTGTGTTTGTGCGTCAAGGTGAATGGGATAACCGCGCCAACAGCGGCACTGACACCGAGGTTGAGCAAGTCGATGTCGGTGTTAATTACTGGCTGACTAAGAGCGTGGTTCTTAAAGCGGATATTTCTGAGCAAGACGGCGCCAAAGATGATGACGCAATCAATCTTGGCTTAGGCTGGAGTTTCTGATTGGCCGCCTGCTTATTTAAAGCGCCAAAAAACCGCGGCGGGCTTATGCCCGCTGTTGTTTTTGGCGTGTTCTTGATTTTGCAGTTGATGGCAATGCCATCGGTACAGGCCGCGAGTGCGGGGCAGTACTTAACGGTGGACGAATTTTTGGGCTTGGGTTTTGGCGATCACGCCAAGCCGGAGCCAAAAGTGTTCTGGTTAACGCCGGAGCTAAAAGCGCAAATAAAGTCGATTCGCGGAAAGGACTTCCCGCTGCTGCGGGTTCGATATTGGCAGCAAGGCAGAAAAACTGCTTGGATACTAGAGGAAATCGGCAAGGAAATGCCGATTACGATTGGTGTGGTTGTTGATGCTGCCGGCGCAAGCCCAAAGGTGGCGCGGGTCGAGATTCTGGCGTTTCGCGAGAGCCGCGGATGGGAGGTGCGTCACGATTTTTTCACCGAGCAGTTTCGCGGCGCAGCGCTGACGGATGGCCATTTACTTAGTCAACATATCGACGGTATTACCGGCGCGACCCTATCGGTTCGGGCGGTAAAACAGGTCGCACTTATTGCATTACTCCTTGCGGATGCGGTACAACCTTCGGCTGACTCTAACGCAGCGGAATAAGCAGTGAGCCCCTCTCGTATTTTTAGAATGTTGTTATTGCGTTGGCATCGCCGTATTGGCGTTGTCGTCGCAATTTTTGTGGTGATGTTGGTGGTGACCGGTATCGCCATTAATCACAGTGCAGATTGGGGTTTGGATAAAAAGCCTCTTAAGCAAACCTGGTTATTAAAGCATTACGGCATCCCCTCGCCAGTTTTGCGTAGCTTCCCTTTAAATGAATCGCTTCAAAGTGGTGCTTGGGTAAGCCAGCTTGGCAATGGTCTCTATCTCTCAGAAACCCAAATAGGCAGTTGTGATAGCCCGCTATTAGGGGCGGTGGTGTTGTCAGAAACGATCGCGACTTTATGCGCGGGTCGTTTGCAGCTATTTACCGAGGCGGGTGAGAAACTCGACGATATTAGCGAGTCGCTGGGCTTGCCGCGTGGCGCAGAGGCCTTGGCGCTTGATGGTGAAGTGGTTTTGCTGCGCACTCCCAGCGGCGTGATTGCTTTTGACCCCCGCAGTTTTATGTTTTCTGCCATAGATGTCGAGGGCGCGGTGTGGGTTGCCCCTGCACTGGCTCCACCGACCGTGCAGCGCAGTCTTTTAGATCAGTATCGTGGCAGTGGTTTAAGCTGGGAGCGTCTGCTGCTGGATTTACACAGCGGCCGCCTGTTTGGCTCTATTGGGGTATTCATTATTGACCTTGCCGGCATTGCACTATTGCTTATCGCGCTGAGTGGGGTGTGGGTGTGGGTGACTAAGCCGGGCCGCTGGCGGCATTCCTGAGAAGGCTGTAGCGCGAGATGTTGACCGGCGCTACGCGCTCGTTGCGGTGGGCGGTCAATGGCGTATTGCTCACTTCGTGCTACGGTCTAGCTTGTGATCTTTGGAGCGACCGAAATGAACTCAACCCTAAAAATGTGGAACAAGCTGTCTCCCTATCCCGCTGGTAAATGGACGTTCTCGAAGGCGGTTTGCCTTAAGGCTCCCTATTTTTCAACAATAAAACCCTGCTTTGAAGAGCTGGGTGTTGGCCATGCGGTGGTTCGTATTAAAGAGCACCGCGCGATTCACAACCATATTGGCAGCGTGCACGCGATTGCGATGTGTAATTTGGCCGAGGTCTGTGCTGGCGTGGTGAGTATGGTGTCGCTGCCGGAGGGGATGCGCTGGATACCCGCTGGTATGACCGTGCGCTACTTGGGTCGTGCCAAAGGCGTGTTGCGGGGCTATGCCACAATGCGGGAAATTGTCCCCGGCGAAAAAGGCTCAGTGCCAGTGGTTGTGGAAGTGAAGAACGAAGCGGGCGAAGTGGTGTTTGATGCTGAGATTGCGATTCATGTATCGCCTGTGAAAAAGGCTTGATGCTTGACGGGAGATGGGAGGCGCTAAGATTAGCCGGTTGAGTTAACCGGCATAATGCTGCGCGTGAAGTTCAAGGTATTGTCTTGGCCGGGCTAAAACACTTTAATTTCAAGTTGCCTCTACGCTGCCTTTGCGTCTCCCGTCTAGCGTTCGCCGTCTTCCGGGCTTTTTAGCTCAGACTGCCCATCATCGACTGCTGATAATTCTGAATACCCACCTTCTCAATTAGGCCAAGCTGGGTTTCCAGCCAGTCTACATGTTCTTCTTCTGACTCCAGAATCTCTTCAAACAGTTCACGACTGATGTAGTCGTTAACAGTCTCGCAGTATTTAATGCCGTCTTTTAAGTCGGGAATCGCTTTTAGCTCTAGGGCTAAATCGCATTCCAGCATTTCTTTGGTATTTTCGCCAATCATCAGCTTGCCGAGGTCTTGCAGGTTGGGGAGGCCTTCCAGAAACAAAATACGCTCAATGAGTTTGTCGGCGTGTTTCATTTCGTCGATGGATTCATGGTATTCGTGGTCAGCTAGCTGCTTTAGGCCCCAGTCCTTGTACATGCGTGAGTGCAGAAAATACTGGTTTATTGCGACGAGTTCGTTGCCGAGGGCTTTATTAAGATAGGCAATAACTTTGCTGTCACCTTTCATGGGGCGGATCCTTTATATGGTTGGCAGGTTTTCTAAGTGTGGACTGGGCTTGGTGAGTATTCAAGTCTGAGCGCTTTGCGGGAGGTGGGAGATGCAAAAGCGCTAGCTTCACGTCAGGTGCTGTGGGGGGTTGACGGAAGTTAGAATAAGTCTTAGGAAAACGAGCTTAGGCCGCGGCGTAACAGAGGCTTTCGTCGTAGCTATTGAGATAACTGTCGTAAATCTCTCTGGCAACAACGCCGCATTTACCGCATTGGCTGGCTAAATCGAGCGCACGACGCACTTCGCGAAAACTGCCAGCACCGGCATCAACGCTGTCGCGAATATGCTTATCTGTAATTCCTTTGCAAAGACAAACGTACATACTGGTATCGATCTCGGTCAGCACTTTATTGAATGGCAACGATAATGCAAATGAGAATGCTTGTCAATTGTATGTGGGCTGGTGGTAATAATAGCTAGAGCCTATGGTCACGATTAGAAAATTCAATGGGATAGATCGGGGGTGGGGTGTATGATTGCCGGTCTGAATAAAGCTTTTATATCTGTATTTTTCAGGTGTAAAAATCAAATCGAACATAAAACCGGAGGTTTATAAACATGGGTGTTTTAGTAGGTAAGCCAGCTCCAGATTTTACTTGCGCAGCTGTATTGGGTACTGGCGAAATCGTTGACAGTTTCACACTGAGCGAAGCCGCAAAAGGCAAATACGCTTTATTGTTCTTCTACCCACTGGATTTCACGTTTGTATGTCCTTCTGAGCTGATCGCATTGGATCACCGTATGGATAAATTCCGTGAGCTGGGTGTAGAAGTCATCAGTGTTTCTATTGATTCACAGTTCACTCACAACGCATGGCGCAACACCGCTATTAAAGACGGCGGCATTGGTCCTGTTACTTACACTATGGCTGCTGACGTGCGTCACGACATTTGCCGTGCCTACGACGTTGAAGCTGAAGGCGGCGTTGCTTTCCGCGGTGCTTTCCTGATCGATAAAGAAGGTCAGGTACGTTCACAGCTGATCAACGACCTGCCACTGGGTCGTAACATCGACGAGCTAGTGCGTTTAGTAGAGGCCTTGCAGTTCCACGAAGAGCACGGCGAAGTTTGCCCAGCTGGCTGGAACAAAGGCGACAAAGGTATGAATGCCTCGCCAGACGGCGTTGCTGCTTACTTGGCAGAGAACTCAGGCAAGCTGTAAGCTGGTCTGAAGTTCTTTAAAAGCCCCCTGCATCGGAAGGTGTAGCGGGCTTTTTTATGCCTTGCCGGCGGGAGATGCTGGATGGGAGACGGGAGACGCAAAGGCAGGATGGCACGAGCTTGAATTTATTGTGTTCTAGCGCTGCTCTGGCAATACTTCATACATAGGGCTGCCACTATGCCATCTACCTCGATCAGCCAATCTTAGCGTTTACCGTCTCCCGTCTAGCGTTACCCCGCTAGCAAGGCATAAAAAAACCCCGCCGAAGCGAGGTTCTCGAGTCGGGGGACTTTGCGTCTCCCATCTTCCGTTCAGCGTTACGCGAAATTCGCCGCTGCAAATTCCCAGTTCACCAAGTTCCAGAAACCTTCTTCCAAATACTTAGGACGGGCATTGCGGTAGTCGATGTAGTAAGCGTGTTCCCATACATCGGCAGTGATCAGCGGAGTTTGACCTTCGCGGGCGATCGGGGTGTCGGCGTCGTCAGTGTTAACGATTTCGAGGCTGCCGTCGCTGTTTTTAACCAGCCAAGTCCAGCCTGAGCCGAAGTTGCCCATCGCTTTGGCGTTGAATGCAGTTTTGAAGGCATCCAGTGAACCGAAAGCTTTGTCGATGGCTGCTGCTAGGTCGCCAGTCGGTGCGCCGCCGCCGTTGGGGCTAAGGCTGTTCCAGTAAAAGGTGTGGTTCCAAACCTGGGCGGCTTGGTTAAACATCACACCGCTAGAAGTTTTGATTATTTCTTCTAGGGTTTTGCCTTCAAACTCGCTGCCGGGCAGCAATTCATTGAGTTTGGTTACGTAGGCGTTGTGGTGTTTGCCGTGGTGAAAGTCGAGGGTTTCTGCAGAGATGTGCGGCTGCAGTGCATCTTTGGCGTAGGGCAGTGCGGGTAGTTCAAAAGCCATTGTGTACTCTCCTGAGAGTTGTTAGTTGCGTGGTTAATTGTACTTAAAATGGTGTGACCGTATTAAGGCGGCTATTCTCCGCCACTATCTGCTTTTTAGCGCAAAGCAGCAAAATTAAGGCCAGCGCCAGCCGCCTAGCTGCTGCCAGCGATTGACGATCTGGCAAAATAATTCAGCGGTCTTCAGCGCGTCATAAGCGGCGCTGTGGGCTTCGTTGTTGTCGAAGTCGATGTCCGCTAGCTGACAGGCTCTAGCGAGCACGGTGTGGCCATAGGCCAGCCCGGAAAGGCTGGCGGTATCCATCACCGAAAAAGGGTGGAAGGGGTTACGTTTAATGCTGCTGCGTTCAATAGCGGCTAATACAAAGCCAAGATCAAAGTGCGCATTGTGCCCAACTAGCACCGCTCGGGTGCACCCACTCGCTTTTACCTGTTGGCGAATTCGCTTCATCAGCTCGCCCATGACAGTCACTTCTTTCTGCGCCTGCCGTAGTGGGTTATGGGGGTCGATGCCGGTGAATTCAAGGGCGGCGGGTTCAAGATTTGCTCCCTCAAAGGGTTCGACGTTATAGCTTACTGTCTCATCTGGCTCGAGTTGACCGGAGTCGTCCATGCGTAGAAACGTCGCTGCAATTTCCAGTACGGCGTCGGTTTGGCTATTGAAACCGCCAGTTTCAACATCGATAACGACGGGTAGGAATCCGCGAAACCGTTGCGAAATCATTGATTTTTCATCACAAAAGTCCATGTCGGTCTCAACCAAGCTGCCAGTGGAGTTGTTCACCACCGCGCAGCGGATAAATAGTATCACTACCTAAGGGCAGTTGTTCGGGCGCCGTCCAGGACTGCTTTAGCAAAACAATGCTGTCGCTATTGCGCTCTAGGCCGTAAAAGTCTGGGCCGTAAAAACTGGCAAAGCCTTCGAGCTTGTCGAGGGCATTAGCGGCATCAAAGGCTTCGGCGTACATTTCAATCGCGGCGTAGGCAGTATAACAGCCTGCGCAGCCACAGCTGGTTTCTTTGCGGTGCTGGGCGTGGGGCGCGGAGTCGGTACCCAAGAAAAACTTGGGGCTGCCCGAGGTCGCGGCGCTAATTAGGGCTTGCTGATGGGTATTGCGCTTGAGGATCGGCAGGCAGTAATAGTGTGGGCGAATGCCGCCGGCCAGCATGTGATTGCGATTATACAGCAAGTGGTGCGCAGTAATGGTGGCGGCAATATTGCTGCTGGCAGCGCTCACAAACTGGGCGGCATCGGCGGTGGTGATGTGCTCGAGCACCATTTTTAGGGCCGGAAATTTCTGGGCGATAGGTGCCAAATGGCGCTCTATAAAGCGGGCTTCACGGTCGAAAATATCAATGTCGGCGTCGGTTACTTCGCCGTGAACTAAAAGCGGCAGACCATGCTTTTCCATGGCGGCCAAAACCGGATAGAGATTTTCGATGTTGGTAACGCCAGAATCCGAATTGGTGGTGGCGCCAGCGGGGTAGAGCTTGGCGGCAAAAACCGTGTCGGATGCGGCTGCCTCGCTAATGTCGGCGGCGGTGGTTTTGTCGGTGAGGTATAAGACCATTAGCGGTGTTAATTGATGGCCCGTCGCTGGTAGCGCTTGCACAATGCGCTGGCGATAAGCATTGGCCTCAGCGAGATTGCGCACTGGAGGGGTTAAATTGGGCATTACAATAACGCGACCGAAGTAGCGGCTGGCGTCGGCGACGGTGTGGTTTAAAACCTCGCCATCGCGCAGGTGAATGTGCCAGTCGTCGGGGCGGGTAATCTTTAGGGTTTGCATGGAAGGCCTTAATCAGTGTCGGCGGACACAATGCTGATTCGCACCGGTCCAGGAGGCAATGGCTCTGGCGCAGAATGCTACAGGAATTCGCGGGTCGTATAAACACCCACCGCACAGGCGGTGGGTGTTTGATGCTTTATGAATAATTAAAACTCAGCGTCGCGCTAATTCAAAACACTGAAATATCAGGTTTAATTAGTCGCTTTGCTGGCAAACTCAAGCTCCGCGCTATTGGCGGTAATAATGCTATTGCCAATGCCCGGCACCTTGAGTAAGTCGTCGGTGCTTTTAAATGGACCGTGTTCGCTGCGATATTGAATAATCGCAGCGGCGCGTTTTTCGCCAATACCTTTGAGCGTCTGCAATTCTTCGGCACTGGCGGTGTTTACATCCAGTGCGTAGGCAGAGTACATAGGTAATAACAGGCTGCTAAATAATATAAGGCTTGCCGACCAGCGGCGTAGGAAGGTTTTCATCAGCAAATTCCCTTTGGTAGATGAATGATGTGTCGATTATTTCAACCGGCGCCGTAATCTGGCGCCAGTTGAAATAGTAGGGCAGCTTGCGTCATTTGCAAAGCCCCAGCGTACTTAGCGCACTTTAATTTCAGTCCAAAGCTTGTTCAGCAAGCGGCGTTCCTTGGCGTTGCGAGCGGCTACGGTTTCCAATTTTGCCTGCAGCTCCGAGGTTGGGAAGATTGCGGTAATTTTAAGAATGTCTTCGTCGATGAATGGGGTCGCTGCGGCGTTGGGGTTGCCGGTGCCAACGATAGTGGTCAGCTCGGCGGCGTTTTGCGGGTCCATCATAAAGTTGATGAACAAATGCGCTAGCTCTGGATCGCGGGCTTTTTTGGGAATGACCATATTGTCTAGCGCCAGCACTGCACCCTGCTTAGGCAGTACGAAGTTGATGCTGAAATCGCGTCCGGCCTCGGCCGCGTCGGCGCGGGCTTGGAACATATCGCTGGAGTAGCCATGAGCTACCCAGATGTTGCCTACCGTTAGCTCCTTGATATAACTCGAGGAGTTAAACGCCGCCCAATAGGGTTTGGCTTTGAGGATGACCGCCTGCGCTTCTTTAAGGTGTTTTTCGTCATTGTCGTTAATCGAGTAGCCCAGGTACTTTAGGGCGGCGCCGAACAGCTCTTCTGAGTCGTCCATTACCGTGACCTTACCCTTGATTTTGGCAAGTACGGTGGGATCAAAAATAATTGACCAGTCGGCGGGGTCGATGCCCAGCTCGGCAATTTTGTTTTCGTTATAGCCAACCAAGGTGGTGGTAAAGGCGTAGGGCAGCGAGTAGACATTGTCTGGATCGTAGGCTTTGTTCATATAGCCCGCCGCGCTATTGCCAATATTGCCAAGCTTGGCTTTTTCTAGTGGCAGCAGGAAACCTTGCTTAATCAGCGCTTCCACTGCGTTTTGGGTGGGAATAACCACGTCGTAGTCGCCACCACCGGCCAGCAGTTTGGCCATCATTTCCTCGGTGGCGGAAAAATAATCCTGTACCACTTTGCAGCCGCACAAGGCCTCAAAGCGGGCGACGGTTTCCTCGGCGATATAGTCGTTCCAATTGAACAGGTGTAGGGCCTTATCGGCCATAGCAAATTGCGAAAGGCACAGCACAAAACAGCACAGTAACTTTTTCACGGTAGCGTCCTTTTAAAGGGGTGGGGTTGTGGGAGTGCAGGGCTTATTGCCGCAACACAGTAGGCGATATTTTGGACAGTAGGGTAATCAAGGTCAGGGTGACCAACATCAACAGGGTTGATACGGCGTTTACTTCAGGAGTCACAGCAATTTTAACCATTGAATAGATCTCCAGTGGCAAGGTTGAGCTGCCTACTCCGGCAGTAAAGAATGTAATTACAAAATCGTCAATAGATAATGTGAAGGCCATCATCGCGCCGGCGATAATACCGGGCGTCAGCAGGGGTAGGCTGATGAGTCGAAAACTTTGCCAAGGACTGGCGCCGAGGTCTCGGGCCGCTTCAATTAAACTTTGATCCATACCCGCCAAACGTGACTGCACTGCCAGTGCCACAAAACCAATACAAAAGCTGACGTGAGCGAGAATGATCGACACCGCTCCCAAGCTTACATTGAGCAGAATAAACATTAGCAGCAGGCTTACACCGATTAAAATATCGGGCATGGCAATGGGGCCGAGCACGAGTGCCGGCAGCCATTTTTGGCGACCACGGTGCATGGCGAGCCCCGCTAAGGTGCCGAGCACTGTGGCTATGACTGCGCTAATGACGGCGATGATCAGGGAGTTGCCCGCCGCGCGCAGAATATCCTCGTTGTGAATGAGTTTTTCATACCATTTCCAGGTAAATCCCACCCACTCGGCATTGAGCTTGGAGTCGTTAAAAGAAAAAATTACGACCACCGCGAGCGGAATGTAGAGGAATAAGTAAACCAAAAATCCTGCGCTGAATAGAGCTTTACTGGGCCGGTTATTTGCCATTGTTGGCCCCCCCAGTTTTACCGAGCTTCGCGGCAAGCAATACCAATAACAGGGTGATGCCGGTAAGCACGAGGGATAATACGCTACCGAAGGGCCAGTCTCGAGACTCGACAAACTGCTGCTTAATAACATTGCCAATCATAATGCCGTTGGTGCCGCCGAGTAGGTCGGGGATGGCAAATATGCCCAGCGAGGGAATAAAAACCAAAATCGCACCGGCATAAATGCCCGGCAATGATTGCGGCCACGTGATAAGCCAAAAGCACTGAAATCGATTGGCGCCGAGGTCTTGAGCGGCGTCGAGCAAGCGGCTGTCGTGTTTCTCAAGGTTGGCGTACAGCGGCAAAATCATAAAGGGCAGATGTACATACACAAGGCAGGTAACCACGGCAGTACTGCTGAACATTAAGCTAATTGGCTCGAGACCGAGTGCGGTAGTGACATGGTTAAGGCCGATGGTCAGCGCGCCCTGGGGGCTGAATATGATCATCCACGCATAAATGCGCACCAAGAAATTACTCCAAAATGGCAGAATAACTAAGAGCAGCAGCAAATCCCTAAACCGCTTTTGGCTGCGGGCAATCATCAGTGCTAAGGGGTAGGCCATGAGAGTGCAGATAAGCGTGGTCAGCAGCGCATAACCTAGGGATTTAAAAAGTAGGCCGAGGTAGATGCCCGACTCGAACAGGCGCAGCCAGTTCTCGAGGGTGAAATCGAGGCTGAATTGTCCGTCTTCCATGTAATACCACGGCGCCAAGCCGCCGTATTCGCCGGGGTAGCGAAATGAGGCAAACAGCATCATCAAGCTGGGTACGGCAAAAAAGAGCAGTAAATAGAGGCCGGGTGGCAGGGCCATCAGATTATTGCGAAGGCGTTCGGCGCGGTTCATTAAGGTTTGCACAGGCTTATGGAACCAAGTGGCCGGCATTGATACGCCAGGCTATTTGTACGGCGTCGCCGGTGTCGAACAGCCGAGTGCGGCCGGGGGCATCGTTAGCCAGCATTGCCTCGATCAACACACCGTTGGCGAGTTCAATGATGTAGACGGTCACGTCACCTAAATACAGCATGTCGTGGACCTTGCCGCTGAACAGAACTTCATCGGAGTCTGCCTCCAGGGTGGCGGCGAGGCGAATTTTTTCCGGCCGCAGTGTTAGTGCGCAATTGTCGCCAGGCTTAAAATTGATTTCTGGATTGGCGGTGGCGGAGATTTCGCCGAGGCCCGCGATGGTGATGTTCACTTTGTGCTCATCGCCGCCGACCACTGTGGCGTCGAGAATATTGCACTGGCCAATAAAGTCCGCCACAAAGCGATTGTCGGGGCAGCTGTAGAGCACCGAGGGTTCGTCGATCTGACTGATCTCGCCCTTGTTCATTACCGCAATGCGGTGCGACAAAGCCAGCGCCTCGCCTTGGTCGTGGGTTACGTACACAAAGGTGATGCCGACATCCTTTTGCAGGTTAATCAGCTCGATTTGCATCTGTTCCCGCAATTTGGCATCTAGTGCCGACAGCGGTTCGTCTAAGAGCAACAGCCTTGGCCGGTTGACTAGCGCGCGGGCAATGGCAATGCGCTGCTTTTGGCCGCCAGATAGGGCGTCGGGATAGTGACTGGCTTTGTCTGGCAGGCGCACATCGTTGAGCACTTCCGTCACGCGGTGGGCAATTTCGGTCTTGTTCATTTTGGCCATGCGCAGCGGAAAGGCGATATTCTCCGCCACGGTCATGTGCGGGAAGAGCGCGTAGCTTTGAAATACCGTGTGTATCGGCCTTTTTTCTGGCGGCAGGGCGCAGAGGGATTTGCCATCGAGCAAAATTTGACCGCTGTCGGCTTGGTCAAAGCCGGCAATCATGCGCAATAAAGTGGTTTTGCCGCAGCCAGACGGGCCCAATAGGGTGAAAAACTCCCCTGCTTGGATGTGCAAACTGACTTTATTGAGCGCGACAAAATCGCCGAAGCTACGGGAAACAGCATTAATCTCTAGCACGGCGTGGGGGGCTTCCGTCGCAATGTGGAATTTGCGCTATTTTTTTCCAGTGATGGCCTTGTCGTCAATAGCCCAGAGGCCACTCATTTCAATAGCTTTACCGCTTTTTTCGCGATATGGCGTCCAAAGGCAAGCTGGCATGGCGTAGCGGGGCAAAGACCGCTAAAATGGCGGTCTTTTTTTAATCCCGCAGGCACAGCGTTTTGCGGGGGCTTCAGCGGAGTGTTAAATGTCGGATATCAATAAAGTAGTGTTGGCTTATTCAGGTGGCCTAGACACCTCAGTGATTGTCAGATGGCTGCAAGATACCTACAAATGTGAAGTGGTCACCTTTACCGCCGATATCGGTCAGGGCGAAGAAGTAGAGCCAGCACGCGCTAAAGCCAAGGCGCTGGGCGTTCAAGAAATTTACATCGACGATCTGCGCGAAGAATATGTTCGCGATTTCGTTTACCCCATGTTCCGCGCCAATGCGATTTACGAAGGCGAATATTTGCTGGGCACCTCGATTGCCCGCCCGCTTATCGCCAAGCGCTTAATTGAAATTGCCAATGAAACTGGTGCCGATGCGATCTCTCACGGCGCCACTGGTAAGGGTAATGACCAAGTTCGCTTTGAGTTGGGCGCTTATTCTCTGAAGCCCGGCATTAAAGTGATTGCGCCCTGGCGCGAGTGGGATCTGACCTCCCGCGAAACCTTGATGGCCTATTGCGCAGAGCGCAATATTCCTGTGGATTTTGCTGGCAAGAAGAAAAAATCCCCTTACTCCATGGATGCCAACCTGCTGCATATCTCTTACGAGGGCGGCAATCTGGAAGACCCATACTGGGAGCCAGAAGAAGACATGTGGCGTTGGTCAGTTAGCCCTGAAGCAGCGCCAGATACCCCGACCTATATCGAAATTGGCTATGAAAATGGCGACCCAGTAACATTGAATGGCGAGGCGCTCAGCCCTGCTACTATGCTGGCTACGCTAAATAAAATCGGCGGCGACAACGGTATTGGCCGTTTGGACTTGGTCGAAAACCGCTATGTGGGCATGAAGTCGCGGGGCTGTTACGAAACCCCAGGCGGTACTATTATGCTACGCGCTCACCGCGCCATTGAGTCTATTACTTTAGATCGTGAAGCGGCTCATCTAAAAGATGAATTAATGCCTCGCTACGCAAAACTCATCTATAACGGCTATTGGTTCAGCCCAGAACGCCGTATGCTACAGGCGGCCATAGATGAGTCACAGGGTTTTGTTAACGGCGTGGTACGCTTGAAACTCTATAAAGGAAATGTGGTCGTAGTGGGTCGCAAGTCTGACAATTCGCTCTTTGATGAGAAAATTGCCACCTTCGAAGACGACGCTGGTGCGTATAACCAAAAAGATGCAGAAGGCTTTATTAAGCTAAATGCCCTGCGCTTGCGTATTGCCGCGAATAAAGGCCGCTCTCAGCTGTAATTTATTCGTTGTAAAAAAGGGGCCGTCACAGCCCCTTTTTTGATTTTAAAGACATTTTTCAAGTTAAATAATTTTCGTGACGGTGCCTGATTTACACTCGCAGCTGCACTGTCAAAACGCCGGTATGCGTGTTGGCGCTGGCCTGAATTTGTAAATTGGGATGCTATTGATGATTTTTGAACCGCAGATGTACGGACGTAAATTCTGGGCGCTGTCGCTCGCCATCGGCATCGCTGCCACTGCCGCCTGTAGCGGCAGCAGCAATAATAGCGGATTCAGGGGCACCGAACCCAACTCACGGCAGTTCAATGTCGATCAAAGCTTGGCCAGCGTGACCTTTTCGAAAGGCCTCGCGGTTGGCAATAATGTTAACCTCTCTCTCGCCGTGGGCAGTGGCGCGTTTCGGCCGCTAAACGCCTCGAATAATGTGTTCTACACCATTACCGATCGCGGCCCGACAATTCCTTGTGCAGACAGTAGCAGCGTAACGGGGCTTGCCAATTTCTGTGATGGCAATGCCGGCTCTATCTTTGCAGTGAAAGATTACGCGCCACAGATTATTAAATGGAAACTAAGCGGCATTGGCGCTGGTTTAAAGCTTGAGCAAACCGAGGTGATTACCCTCACCGATAGCAGCGGTAGCGCGCTTAATGGTCTGCCAAATAACTTGACCGGTGCGCGCATTGAAAAAGCCTACGACAATGAAGGCGTCGAATTGCTACCCAGCGCCAAAGGCGTCGATCCAGAGGCACTGGTTCAGCTCAGTAATGGCAGTTTTTGGGTTGCCGAAGAGAATGGCCCGAGCTTATTGCTCGTTAGCAGCACCGGTGAAGTACTGGATCGTCAGGTACCTGCTGGCATGGGTAACGATTTTACCAATGATCCCAATGGCGCGGCAGACTACCCAGTTAGCGATAGCATCATTCCCGCTATTTTCGCCAAGCGTAAAGTGGATCGCGGTATTGAGGCGCTGGCGATAAGCCCAGACAATAAATACCTGTATTTCTTTATGCAAAGTGCTTTGGATAATCCCGAAGGTGCCGCTGCCGATTCGCGCATTGTACGTGTTGGCAAGCTTGAACTGAACTCAGACGGCAGTGCGAACGCAATGGCTGGCGAGTTTCTTTACCAGTTGGATTCACCCTCGCGCTTCGGTATTAAATCTACTGGCGACGGTGATCTAGACGGTAATGGCGATTTTGTAGCTCAGAGCGAAGTTACCATCAACGAAGCTATTGCGCTGGATGAAGACTACCTGGTGGTAGTTGAACAGGCCAAAACTGTTAGCAAGTTCTACCGTTTGAATTTGGCTAATGCCACCAATATTCTAGATGGTGTTTGGGACTCCACTACCACTAGCCCAAGT
Organism: Zhongshania guokunii; assembly: GCF_040892635.1. Classification (NCBI taxonomy): domain Bacteria; kingdom Pseudomonadati; phylum Pseudomonadota; class Gammaproteobacteria; order Cellvibrionales; family Spongiibacteraceae; genus Zhongshania; species Zhongshania guokunii. The sequence continues at coordinate 49,042 of NZ_JBFRYA010000010.1, forward strand.
TTGGAAGAGCAGACCGCACCGGCGAATATCAAGTTTATTACCAAGCAGCTGGGCTTCGACTCGCTGACCATGCCGCTACCTGCCGGTATCGATCCACTGGCTGAAAACATTGAAGGCTTCGCGCTGCTCGATGCTAATTTTGGCGTGGTATTGAATGACAATAACTACGGTATTGGCGGTGTTAGCAGTGTTGCTAAAGTGCTGCCGATTGGCGCTTTTGTGGTTACTGCAACGGCGCCAATAGAGCCCTATTTAGACTACGCAAAGTCGTCTTCTTTTACCGCTAGTGGCGCGACTTACGATATGGGTGCAGCCAAGGTAGTGGCGGCCGACTCCACCAACAAACGCTTGTTTGTAGTGAATGCCCAAAGTGACGCCGTTGATATTCTCGATATTACCGAGCCACTGAGCCCAGTATTAGCTAGTCCAGCCAGCCTTGATCTTGCTGCTGCAGCAACCGCCGCGGGCATCAGTCTTGGAGAACCGAAGTGGGTAACCGTTGGCGGTGCATACGTCGCGGTGGCGCTAGACAATGTTAACCCTCAGGAAAAGGGCATCGTCGCGGTGTATCTGCTTTCTGATCTGAGCCTAGTGACCACCTTTGAGGTTGGCGCCGCGCCTAAGATGGCCATTTTCGACTTAGTGCTTAATCGCATCGTGGTAGCCAATGAAGGTGTGCCAAGCGATGACTACAGTGTTGACCCCGAAGGCAGTGTTTCAATTATTGATATCAGTAGCGGCGTCGAGTCTGGCGTAGTAACTGATATTGGCTTTAGCGATTTTAATATTGGTGGCAGCCGCGCCGGTGAATTGCCTGCGGCGGTGCGCGTGCGCGGCCCGAGCGCCAGTGTTGCACAAGACCTTGAGCCCGAGCATATCGCTGTGAGCTTAGCCAATACCAAGCTGTTTGTGAGTCTCCAAGAAAACAACGCAGTGGCAGTGATCAATCTTGCCGACAATACTATCGACCGCATTATTGCCCTGGGCCGCAAAGACTTTGGTGTGATCGGCAATGAGTTAGATGTGAAAAGCGACAACGCTGCCGATATCCGCACTTGGCCTGGTGTTTACGGCTTGTATCAGCCAGATGGTATTTCCACCTATCGCTTTGGCAACAAGAACTATTTTGTTACCGCCAACGAAGGTAGTCCGCGCACTTACTCGGCGTATAATGAGCAAGTTAATGCGAATCAAATTCCAGTGGATAATAGCAATCCAAGTGCAGCCGATGCGGCAGACCCAAGTGCTCTGGGTAGCCTCAAGGTTAGTAGCGAAGACGGTGATACCGACAACGACGGTGATATCGACGAAATCACTGCCTTTGGTGCGCGCTCATTCTCGATTTGGAATGAGCAAGGCCAGCTGATGTTTGATTCTGGCGCCGAACTGGCGCAGATCACTAACGCCAGTTTAGGTGCTGAATTTAACGATGCTGATACCTCCAGCACCAGTAATGGTGCCGGACCCAAAAGTATCGTATTGGTGTCTAGCCTGAACCGGATTTACGCCTTTGTTAGCTTGCAGCGCGCCGGTGGTATCGCAATTTACGATATAACCTCACCGCTGGGTGTGCAGTTTGTTCAGTACGTGAACAACCGCAATTTCGGTGCAGTAACAGGAGATGAGGGTGCCGATGGCATTACTACCTTCTTTATCGATAGCAAAGCCTACCTTGGTGTGGCGAATGCCAAGAGTGGTAACGTGCGTATTTTAGAGCTGAACTCCGGTGCAAGCACCGACTGATTTTTGGCTAACAAGTGTCTAGATGAGGCCATCACCCGCTGTGGGTGATGGCCTTATTTTTTGGCGGGTCGCTTTTGTAATTTACGTTGTAAGGTGCGACGGTGCATGCCGAGTTGGCGTGCAGTTTCTGAAATATTTCCCGCGTTTTCCGCTAGCACGCGCTGAATATGCTCCCACTCTATACGGTCTAAGGAGGGTGGGCTGAGCTCGGCGTCGCTCGTGCTGGCTGGGCTGGTTTGATCTTCCAATGCCGCTAGTATCTCGGTGGTGCTTGCCGGTTTCTGTAAATAGTTATCGGCGCCGAGCTTAATCGCTTCAACCGTGGTCGCAATGCTCGAATAGCCGGTGAGCATCAGCATTTTTATATTGGGAAAGCGCTGGCGTAACACGGGTATTAAATTAAGGCCGGAGCTGGTCTCTAATTTTAAATCGACAACCGCCATTTCGGGTGTGAATTGCTCGCACAGAGTAATTGCATCGTCGACACTGTGGGCGACATTTACCGTATAGCCTCGACGCTCTAGTGATCGGCGTAGTGAGGCGCAGAAACTCTGGTCATCGTCGACCAGCAATATTTTTTCATTATTGTTCACGGGCATACCTTGGCAATTGGTAAACACAATTCCACACGGCTGCCGCCACCGTCGCGACGCCGCCAGCGCAGCTCACCACCGTAGCGAATGGCCGTGGCATTGCTCAAAAAGAGTCCTAGCCCTCGGCCTTTGCCTTTGCTGCTGACAAAGGCCTTGCTCATCATCGCCGCCTGCTCAGTACTCAGGCCTGGGCCGCGATCGCTGATGGCAAAAATAATACAGTGATCCTGCTCCAACACGTCTAAACGCAGGTCGTCGGTGCTGGTGTCGGCGCCGTTACTGAGTAAATTTAAAATAGCCTGGCTCACCGTGCCATCAAGTTTCAGCGTTATATTGCAAAGCGCGGGGCTTAGTGAACTGTGCAAATCGCAATCTGGCCGCAGTACCTGCCAGCGCTCCTGGAGCAGGGCTAAATACTGGGGCGCGGGGGTGGTTACTGTGTTGTCTGCACTGAGGTCTCTCGCCGTGCTAACGAGATTGGTGAGAATATCGCGGCAGTGATCGAGTTGCTGGCCGAGGGTGGCGAGGTCGGCACGGGTCTCGGTATCAAAATCTTGTTCTGTTAAATCTTCCAGCACTACTTTCATCGTTGAGAGTGGTGTGCCTAGCTCGTGGGCGGTACCAGCAGCAAGGCTGGCCACGGCCAGAAGCTGCTCGTCTTGCAGGCGGTGCTCTCGGCTGCTGGCCAATTCAGCTTCCCGCAGGCGCAGGCTGTGCGCCATCTTAAAAACAAAGTAAGTGATAAGTACCGTGCTCACCAAAAAATTGGCCCACATCCCTAAAATATGAGTGTTTGGCGCGCCGCCGTGTTGGTGTTGATTGGGCGCGACGGCCTCTAGCGGAATAAAATTAAACAGCAGCAAGCTGTAGGCGCCAAAGCCGATCGCGCCCAGTAGCCAGGTATAAGCCCAGGGCAGGGTTGCGGCAGAGATACACAAGGGCACCAATAAATAAGAGATAAACGGATTGTTCGCGCCACCCGAAAAATACAAAACCGCGCTGAAGCCAAGGGTGTCTATGCATAAGTGAATGAATAATTCGACGTCGGTCACTGGCCAGCTTTGATAGCTGCGCCACCAACTGAATACCGCAAAGCCAGAAAGTGCACTCAATAGCAGTTTTAAGGTGACGTAGGGCAGCATCCAGCCGAGCTGGCTTTCGGCATACAACACTGCGCCAAATTGACCGGCAATCACCAGGCTGCGAATTAGGCATAGGCCGCGCAAATTAGCGGTATTGGGATTCAATGTTGCTCCCCGCATCAATAAGAATAAAGACGCCAGTATAGCGTTTACGCGGCAACTGCGGGCAGGCGCTGCGACAAAGTGTCGCAGGCCACAGCTAAGCTCCCTTGTTAGACTGCGTTTTCGCTAAATTTGCCGTAACCCCGCCCAACCTAGATAGGACGCTATTATGCGCAAGCTTGCTTTTACTCTGTCGTTACTAGCCGCCGCGCCGGTTCTTGCCCATCAAGGTGCAGACCAAAATCAAATTGCCCAACCGGCACTGGCCAGCGGCGCGATTCGTCACGCGCCACTCGGCGTGATGGGCGACCACGTGCATAACACTGGGGAGTGGATGTTCTCCTACCGTTATATGCGTATGGAAATGGATGGCAATTTAGACGGCAGTAATTCGATTTCCCCTGCCGAAATTACCGGTACCATGATGAACCCCGGCCCGTATATGGTGGCGCCGCTTAAAATGACCATGGAAATGCATATGCTGGGTGCAATGTATGCGCCAAGCGATACCCTTACCCTTATGGCGATGCTGCCGCTGCTAAATAAAAGTATGGATCTCCGCAGCCGCATGGGCGCGGAATTTACGACCGAAACCGATGGTGTTGGCGACGTATCGCTAGCCGCTCTGCTGAGTGTCTATCAAGCCGCAGATAAATCGGCTGGCGTGCATTTAAATTTCGGTGTCAGCCTACCGACCGGCTCAATTGATGAGCGCGACGACACGCCAGCGATGGCCAATGCGAAGCTGCCCTACGGTATGCAATTGGGTTCTGGCACCTATGATTTAAAACCGGGCGTAACGTATCAAGCCTATTCAGCCCAATACAACTGGGGGGCACAGGCGCTGGCAACCTTGCGCAGCGGTGAAAATGACAATGATTACCGCTTGGGCAATCGCTATGAGCTAAGCGCGTGGCTGGCGCGAAGCTGGTCGTCCGCACTGAGTGGTGGGCTGCGTATAAAGCACAGCAGCTGGGCCGATATTCACGGCGCCGACCCCGACTTAAATCCCATGATGGTGCCTACCGCCGACACTCGCGCGCAGGGTGGCGAACGCAGCGAGCTACTCATTAGCGCCAATTATTTATTCCGCGCCGGTGCCCTAAAAAATCATCGTTTGGCCTTGGAATACGGCGTACCCATCTATCAAGAATTAGACGGCCCGCAAATGGAAATGCAAAACACCGTGAGCGTAGGCTGGCAGTACGCACCTTAATGAATATTTCACCGAGGGATAGTAGGCTGGGCTGTGTCTAATACAAATCGACTTCAAGGTATTTGTAATTAAAGGATTTAGCGTATGTCTCGCCGTTTGTTAGTTTCTATTCATTTGTACCTCGCTGCTTTTTTTGCGCCTATGGTCATTATCATGGCGGTATCGGGTGGCTTGCACTTGCTGGGTGTTAAAGAGGTGATGACCAGTACCGAATTGGGCTATGTGAGTGGCCTTAAGCTTGATGCCAACAGCCCCAGTTTAAGCAGTGATGTGCGCACGGCGCTGCAAAGTCTCGGCGTAGATGCGCGCTTTGAATACGTGAAGGGCAGAGGCGGTGAATTCTCAACGCGGCCAAGCAGTCGTGAACATTATCGTTTAAGCCAGCAAGCCGACGGTGTGGCGATTACGACGGTATCGCCAAACTGGCAGGCGGCGCTGATGGAGTTACACATGGGCCACGGCCCGCGCTGGTATAAGTGGTTTGAGACGGCGTTTGCACTGGGCCTCATTATTATTATGATCAGCGGCCTCTACTTGGGCTTAATGAGCGCGGCCTATCGGCGTCAAACTTTGGTGTTGTGCAGTGTTGGCCTGCTGCTATTTTTGGTGCTCGGATTTTTGTAAAGTCCGCTCTTTAACGCCATTGAATTACGCTGTTAGTTCAATGGCGCTTGTCGTTTCCTCATCTCGATAGACACCACCAATAATGCACGCCGCAGGGTAACCAGCCTCGCGCAAGGCCTGTACGCAGGCCGCTGCGCGAGCTTGTGGCACGCTGGCCAACAGACCGCCCGAAGTTTGGGGGTCGAATAACAATGGGTATACCGGGTGGCTGCGCCAGGCCTCAGCATTTTTGACGGCAGCGCCAATCCGCTGATTTTGAGCCTGTAAGCTGCTGCTTATGCCATTTGCTAAACACGCCAGCGCGCCGTCTAGGGCGGGGATGCTGCCGAGCTTTAGCTGGGCAGACAGGCCGCTGGGCTTTAACATTTCAACTAAGTGGCCGAGCAAACCAAAGCCAGTTACATCGGTACAGGCGGTGGCGCGGTGATCGTGGAATATCTTGCCCGCGCTGCGGTTACTGCTGAGCATGGCGGCCAAGGCGCCTTCCAACCATTTGCCCTGAGCCTGCAATTGGCCGTGGGCTGCAAACAAAGTGCCGGTGCCAAGGGCTTGGCTCAGTATTAGCACCTCGTTCTCATGCAAGTCTGCTTTGGTGAGTACCGCGTCTTGCGCGGCCAATCCGTTTACCACAAATCCAATGCTGAGTTCGGCGGCTTCGCTGGTGTGGCCGCCGGTCAGGCTGCACTGATTGTCGTTAAGCACTTTTACCGCGCCACTCATTAATTGCAGTAAATCGCGTTCGGTTATTTTGTCGCCAGCAAAGGGCAGGCTGGCGATGGCCATTGCGCTTTGGGGCTGGGCGTTCATGGCAAACAAATCACTTAAGGCGTGCTGGGCGGCAATTTGACCGAGTAAATACGGCTCGTCGATAAAGGCCCGAAAATGATCAACGCTTTGTAATAGCAATTGTGGCGCCGTGTTCTGATCTTGATTTATCCAGATAGCGGCGGCGTCGTCGGGAGCGTCTAGGCCCCAGGCGATATCGTCGCGCTGCACAGGGCTTAACTGCTTAATCACTTTGCTTAGGGTGCTGGCGCCGACCTTGGCGCCACAACCACCGCAGCGCATTGCCAGTGTATCGCTCGGGGTTTCGTCGCCGCTAATGAAGAAGTCGACAAGCTGCGTCCTAGGCTGATTAGTGCTCATGCGGAGTTCGCTAAACATGGCCATAAAGCGGCGATCAATGTTGTCTTTCCAGCGCCACACCCAGTCGCCGCTCAGTGTCGGCCATAAGGGCCGGTGGGCAATGGCGGTTTTTCCGCCCAAGGCCAAAATGCTTAAAAAGTCTTTTTGCGGACGATGTTGCTTTAAGGGCTGGCCCAATAGCTTGCGCTGCAAATTAGCGAATAATACTGGGCCTTGGCGCACCGCGAACACGCCAGCAGCAGGGCGGGGGTGATTCACTTGTTGGGCGGTATCGCCAGCGGCAAATACAAAGTCGTGACTGAGTGATTGCAGGCTGTCGTTAATCGCGATAAAGCCCTTGGCGTCGCAGGCAAGGCCGGAGCGTTTTGGCCAGTCGGCGGCTTTGGCATTGGTACACCAAAAAATATGCTCGCTGTGCAATGAATAGTTTTTATTTTGGCCATCATCTGCCCCCGCAATATCTATGCGCTGGTCGGCGATATTGACGACCTTGGCCTCGGCGTGCAGTTGAATGCCCTTGTTCTGTAAGGCGGTGTTCACGAGCTTGCGGATACGCTGGGGGTAGGCTTTGAGTAACTCGGCGCTGGAGTACAGCAAGTGATAGTTGGGCGCAACAATCTCTGGGTATTGGTTAATGGCCTGTTGCATGGCCAGTATTAATTCAACACCCGCAGCGCCGCCACCGACCACACTGATGGCTGCGGGTGTTCTTGCTTTGCGCAGCGTTTCAAGAGTGTGTTGCCAGCGGGGATAAAAATCACTGATCGGTTTCACCGGCGTGGCGAATTGCTCGGCTCCGGCAATGCTCAAATCTGGTGTTATACCGCTATTGATCGACAGCAGATCGAAGCCAATGGACGGACGGTCTTTGTCGGTTAGCAGCAGCTGTTTTTGCTCGAGATCAATAGCCACCACGCTGGCCTGTATAAAGCGCGCACCGGCAAATTGGCAGAGCCGCATTAAGTCGATATGGGCGTCGTCAAATTGATAGTGACCGGCAACCAGACCCGGCAACATACCCGAGTAAGGGGTTTGCACCTGCGGCGAGATCACGGTGAGCCGCACGCCAGCCAGCGGCTGCATGCCCCACATTTTTATGACTTGGGCATGGGCGTGGCCGCCGCCGATAAGCACGAGGTCGCGATAGTTCACTGCGGGGGGGATTGCCATGCTCATGTATTGTTATCGGCTTTTATTGATGGTGGCCTACAGGGTCTCAGGGGACGGTCGCAGATGCAATCGCTGGCGCAACGTGCGGGTGAACATATCGGCGATAATATTCAGTATAGCGGCGCAGAGAATCAAGAGCAGCGCTCGATCAAAACGAAACTCTTCAAAGGCCGAGTCAATATAAAAGCCCAAGGTGCCAATACCGAGCATACCGAGAATGGCTGTCTCGCGCATAATGACCTCCCAGCGGTAGAGTAAAAAGGCCAGAAATTGGCGATAAACTCGCGGCAGTATTTCATAGCTGTAGCGATTGATGCCGGTGCAGGCATCCTCGCGTAACACTAACTCGCCGCTGTAGCGCCCCAGCAAATGGGCAATGATCGCCCCGTTGTGAAAACCCAGCGCGAGTATGGCGGGCAGCATCGATGGCCCCAATAACAACAGGCCGATAAAGGCCAGTAAATACTCGGGCAGGGTGCGGGCAATAATTAAAAAGCCATCGCCTAGGCTGCGTTTTAGCGGGCTAAAAAACTGCCGTGAATTAAGCGGGAACCACACTAGACTGAGTATGGCGGTGAGCAGTAGGGCGATTTGGCTGAGGATTAAGGTACTGGTCACGCCCGGTAAAATTTGTTGTTGCCACAGCATCGCCAACCAGTCGAACACGGCGACATAATCAATATTCGTTTTATTGCGCAGTGGCGCAGGAATAATATCTTCGCTAAGAAAACGCGCAATATTTGCCCAGCTGAAATGCGCGGTGGGCGGCAAATAAATAAGTGCGGCAATTAAATACACTGGTAGCAGCGCTTTTTTAAGCCACCAGCGCAGGCTAAGCACAATGGCCAGCAGCACATATAACAGCGCGGCGGCGTCATTATACTGGCCATTGCCCAGTGCAGTTTCTAAATGGTAGCCGAGGGTGGGCAGGCCAACAAAACCTAAAACAATACTCGAGCGAATGGCGCACTCAAAGCGGTAGCTGGTGTATTGCAGCAGTGGCCGCCACGCTAGTGGCAAGGTGGTGTAGAAAAAGGCGCTGAGCCCTGCGCTCTGTAATAGGTTGTTGCGCGGTGCGGCCTCAGTCTCTTCAAATAATTCACCGTAAATTTTTGCTAGGGTGCCGGCATAGGGAATGGCAATGGCGAGCAAACCCGTGAGCGGCGATAGCCCAAATAATTGAATAAAAATCAGCGCCCAAAACAATTCATGAATCGCGCGTATAAAAGCGCAAAAGCCGCGCACCAAGGGATGGCGATACAGCAGCGCCAGTACAAACCCCGCGGCGCTGGCCAGCGCCATACCCTGCAGGGCAAAGGCGAGGGTGTTAAAGGCGCTGCTGGCAATTTCGCGAAAAGACCAAAAATTGGGCGCCATTAGGCCCTGGCCCATGCGCAGTAATTCTTGGCCGGGGCTGGCGCGGTGAATGTCGATGTCGGCAAACAGCAGGGCGATAAAGCCGGTCAGGGCCAGCCATAAACTTAATTTAAGTCGGGTATTGTTGTGGGGGCGAGTCTTAACGTTCATTACGCTTGATACAGCGCAGCTAGTTGCTCGGATGTTACCTGCGCACTCGGCAAGTCAAAGGCAATGGCGCCGTCTTTTAAGCCGATAATCCGCTGGCAAACGCGCAGTGCTTGTTGAGTATCGTGTAGGGCGAGCACAATTGTTTGATGGCGCTGGCTGATCAGGCTGAGCATTTTGTCTGCCTGTATGGCGTCGACTGCCGATACTGGTTCGTCGCCAATAAAAATGGTCTGCTGCTGATACAGGGCGCGGCCAATGGCCACGCGTTGCTGCTGGCCGCCAGAGAGTTCGTCTACTCGGCTGTACAGTTCGGCGTCCAGCGCTAGGCTTTGCGCCAAAGCCTGCAATTCGGCCTTTGGCCCAGCGAGGGGGCGCAGCAAATTAGCGAGATTATAGAGCGCGGAGTGGCGGCCGAGACCGCCCATATACATATTGTGATAGGCGCTGAGCATGGGCACCAGCCCCGCATGTTGCGGGCACCAAGCGACCTTGGCCGCTTGCAGGCTGCGCAAATGTTTAAGCAGAGTAGACTTGCCCGCCCCGGAGGGGCCGACCAATGCCACGCTTTCGCCTTGGCGAATAGTCAGCGAGGCGTCTTTGAGTACCGTCTGCTCCCGGTACTTTAAGCTTATTTTGTGAAGTTCGAACATGGCTGGTTTGGCCTTATTCGGCATCCATCAAACCAATAGCAATGGCGGTGTCTTTGATCGGCTGATAGTCGTCGTTAGTGGCTTCTACAAAAGATTGGCGGGGGAACGCAGCCAGAATCTCGGCGTCGCTAATATTCAATAAGGTCTGTTTAACTTTGGCCTTAAAGCCCGCGCCCCAGCGCGCGTCCACGTCACCGCGAATACTCCACTGATAATCTGGGTAGCTGGGGGTTTGCCAAATAACGCTTACCTGACTGGGGTCGATAATGCCCGCGGTGAGTTCGTCTTCCCACACTTTGTAATTGACCGCGCCAAGTTCATAGGCGCCAGACTGTACTAGCGCAATGGTGCGGCTGTGGTCGTCTGAAAAACCCACCCGTGTAAATACTTGCTCTGGGGATTTTTTGAAATGCTCGCGAATATAAAACTCTGGCATTAGGCGGCCGGAGGTAGAACCCTTGGCGCCGAAGGTGAATGTCTTGTTAGCGATGCCCGCAGGAAATTTGTCTGACTTGCTCAGGCCGCTGCGCTTATTGGCAATAAGATAAGTAACAAAAAATTGATCTTCATAGCCTTGAGCAATCGCTTCACTGCCCGCCACGAGTTCCCGCGCCTGTACCCCAGACAAGCCGCCAAACCAAGCGAGCTGTACTTGGTTGTTGCGAAACGCGGTTACCGCTGCGGCGTAGCTTTTGACCGGCACGTATTTTACTTTTACGCCCAGTTCTTTCTCTAAATACGCCGCAACCTTGCCAAAGCGTTCCTGCAGACGCGACTCGTCTTGATCTGGAATAGCCGTAAAACTAAAGGTCTCAGCAAGGGCGCTAAGACTAATCGAACTTGAGACGAGCAGCGCTGTTAAAACAGTCAATAACCGCACGGGATTCTCCTGTAGAGAGTGAGTAACGGGGAATTATGTCGGTGTGTAACTCCGCGTCCAGGCCACGATCTCATCTTTGTTGCCGCGAAAAATCTCGCGGCCATCGCGACGGCTTTGTTGGTAGTCGTACATGGGGTCGTAGTAATTGCTTAGTAATACTTCTATGCCGGGGCGAAAGCTATCGGCATTGCCGGTGTTTTCAAACTCGCTGAGCGCGGCGCTGAATATAGCCGTTAGCGATTTGTGGCGGTCACCGCCGAGACGTTTGCGAATACGGTTGAGGTTGCCAAGAATTTGCTCGCGGAATTTCTCGCTGCCCAGCTCTTCGCCATAGGCTTGGATGTATTCAGGCCGCGCGCTAAGCACGTATTCCTCAAGAGCGATGTCGATTCGCTCCTCTAGCGGGGTTTCCAATACGGCCAGCGGCGCCTGTTGCATGGTGGCCTGCAGCTCAAGTGGCAGGGTCACCGAGCCAATCATATGGCCCTCGTCTTCGGTGAACAGTGGCGACTGGGGGTGGGCGTCGCGCAGCTTTAAAACCGCAATACTCAAGGTGTTTTCAAAATCGATCTGGGCGGGCTGAGGTTTAAGCTGACGGCCAAAGGCTGAGCCGCGATGATTGGCGAAGCCCTCTAAATCAAAACTGCGGGCAATGCGCTGAATAAGCCGCGTTTTGCCGCTGCCGGTGCGGCCTGCAATCAACACCAGCGGTGACTCGGGCTGACGCAGCGCCAGGCTGTTTGCGTCTAGCTCATCAATTAAAAAGCGGCGCATGGCTTTGTAGCCACCGGTGATTAAGGGGTAATCAATACCCGCTTCGGCAATGAGCTTTTTACTGAGATTGGAGCGTAAACCACCGCGAAAACAATATAAGTAGCCCTCGGGGTATTGCTGAACATAGTGGGTCCAGTCGGCAATACGCTGGGCTTGAATGGCGGGGGTGGCAAGCTGCCAACCCAGCGCAATGGCGGCATCTTGGCCCTGCTCTTTATAGCGGGTGCCAATAACATGCCGCTGCTCATCGTCGAGCAGTGGAATATTAGTGGCGCAGGGAAAGGCACCTTTATTGAATTCCACCGGCGCACGTACATCTAACAAGGGGATGTCCTTGAGAAAGAGGGTGCGGAAATCCTCGCTATTATCGCGCTTGGTCATAGGCTTGGGTTTTATTGCCACAAGTTCGTGTTTTATTAGGAGGCCAGCAGTCTACGCTGAATAGCCGGCAGAGAGAAGTTGTGAAACTTTGCGCTGGAGAACAGTTAGGCGTCTAGGCTATGGCTTATTTCAGTTTGGTGATACCCACTAACACACTGATCACGCCGCCAACCATACCGGCCCAAGCCTCTATAGGCGTGTCGCCATTTAATGCGCGGCCTATTTGCGCGCTCGCAGAATCATAGATGTTATAACCCCACAACGCCAAAGCAACACCGCCAACCACGAGCACAATACCAATAATTTTATTATTCATGTTCACACCACTTTGGGTAGGGTCTAGCTGAATTAAGCTGTTGCTTACCTAAACACATAATAAACATTAAAAATACATATAAAGGGGCGGGTTTGAACAGTGATGAGTTTGCTAGCGAGATCGCCGAGTGGCTTATAGGATCAGCCCCGCCCGCTAGCGTGCGGGGCTTGGTACTGGCTAGCTTAGCTGGCCGACGTTTTGGATGGTGAAGGGCTTGATCTGATCGATTTGCGCATTTTGGATCTTGTTTACCCAGTCGGCGTTGGCGAGTAAAGCGCGGCCAATCGCAATTAGGTCAAATTCATTGCGGTCCATTTTTTCGAGCAAATTATCGATATTGGCAACACCTGCGCCTTCGCCGCGAAAGGCCGACGTAAACTCTTGGTCTAGGCCCACACTGCCAACACTAATGGTGGGTTTGCCGGTAATTTTTTTAGTCCAGCCTGCTAAATTCAACTCAGAGCCTTCAAACTCTGGCTCCCAGAATCGGCGTTGGCTGCAGTGAAAAATATCCACGCCAGCATCGCTTAAAGGTTTTAAAAACTCGGCGAGCTGTTCTGGGGTATTTGTTAAACGGGCCGTGTAGTCTTGCTGTTTCCACTGCGACCAGCGGAACAAAATCGGAAAGCCTTCCCCTACTTTTTCACGTATGGCTTTGACGATCTCAACGGCAAATTGGCCGCGTGCCGCTAAGCTGCCACCGTATTTGTCGGTGCGCACATTGGTGTCTGCCCAGAAAAACTGATCAATCAAATAGCCGTGGGCAGCGTGGATTTCAACACCATCAAAACCGATTTGCTTGGCGTCAAATGCCGCTTGTGCATACGCCGCTACCAAATCTTCAATTTCTGCAACTGTGAGCGCTTCAAACACTTTTTTGCCTTTAGCGACCAAACCAGAGGGTGACGCACTTGGCGCGCTGGGTACTGGGCCGGTGCCCGCGCCGCGCGTAGAGCCTACATGCCATATTTGCGGCACAATTTTACCGCCAACGGAGTGAACGGCATCAACCACTTTTTTCCAGCCGGCCAGCGCCTCTTCGCCAAAAAAGGACGGATGGCTGGTATTGTCGGTGGCGGCGGGATGATTAATTAGCGTGCCTTCGGTGATGATTAAGCCCACACCGCCTTCGGCACGTTTGCGGTAGTACTCCGCGACGTCATCGGTGGGTACGCCATTGGGCGAAAAACCGCGGGTCATTGGCGCCATCACTGTGCGGTTGGCGAGTTTAAGCTGGCCGAGTTCGAATGGCGTGAATAAAGCTCTGGTGTCCATATGGCTACCTCAAAGAAGTCGATTAACACGTTGTATCACAAGGTGCCTAGTATACTTTCCCAAAAACTGAAGATAATCAGCTAATATTACGAAATACTTTTGCTGGAATCACAATAATGGACAAGCTAAAAGCCATGCACCACCTCTGCTGTATAGCCGAAGTGGGCAGTTTTAGTGCTGCGGCCAAACTTGCCAATGTGCCGGTCTCCACGGTGTCGCGCAGCATACAAGCGTTGGAGTCTGAGCTGGGTGCAGCGCTGCTCAAGCGCAGTACCCGCCATGTTGGACTTACTGAAATTGGCAAAATTTATCTCAATGAGTCCAAAGACATACTGGCGGCTATCGACCGCGCAGAGGGCCGGGTAGGCAATTATCAAAACGCGCCGTCTGGGGTACTGCGTATCAGCGCGCTCCCCTATTATGGCGAAGTTCGACTGCTGCCCTTACTGGAAGCGTTTCAATCGCGTTACCCGCAAATAGTAATTGATCTCGAGCTGTCTAATCACACCGCCGATCTTCAGCGCGACGGCATCGATATTGCCATTCGCGGCGGCAGCGAACCCGATGGTCGGATCATTGCCCATCGCCTAGTGGATAATACTCACCGCCTGTGCGCCTCGCGGTCTTATGTGAATAAATACGGTATGCCGCAAACCATTGCCGAGTTGAGTCATCACCGCGCGCTGCTGTATCGCAGCCCCGCGCAAATTTGGCACTGGCATGTGGAGCAGCGGGGCGCATGGCAGCGGCTAGATATTACTACCGCGCAAGTCAGCAATAGCATTCGTGTTATTCGCCAAGCGCTGTTAAGCGACCAGGGCTTGGCGATGTTGCCGAGCTGGAGTGTTGAAGAAGAAATCGCCAGTGGTCGATTAGTGTGGGTGCCGCTGCTAGAAACAGTGTCGACCAACGCCCAACACCCAGCCGGTAGCATTTATATGCTCTATCAACAGCCCCAATACACGGTTCCTAAGATTAAGGTCGCGGTGGACTATTTTAAGGAGCAGCTCTAATTGCTAGCGGTGAATATTGGCAGCGACGTGCTGCCCTCTAAGGCTTCACTGGGCATTGTTGGTGCACTTAAATTGTGCGCGCTATTGTGGTTCATGTTTTTTTGGCGAGAGTAGTGGCGCGCTATTTTGGTGCTTATAACTTTGGGCGCGTATTTTGTTTCAAATTTCCCGTTTTAAAACAATCTATTAGTGATTTGTGTAGGAGTTGGTTTGTTATTTGCTAGGTCACCTTTAACAAAAACTTGCGCGAGGAAGTACTCAGTGGCTTATATCGAACCTAATGAATTTGCGACAAAGATGGTTGACGCTGGCGAATCTAAAATTTTCATGTCCGCTAGAGATACTTTGGTAAGGGCCTATATGGCGGGCGCTATTTTGGCACTTGCGGCCTTTTTTGCGATAACGGTCACCGTCAAAACGGGCAATCCGCTGGTAGGGGCGCTGCTGTTTCCCGTTGGTTTTATCATGCTGTACCTGATGAAATTCGACCTACTCACCGGAGTATTTACCCTTGTGCCTTTAGCTATTATTGATAAGCGCGCGGGCTGTACCGTAAAGCAAATGTTGCGTAATTGGGGTCTGGTGTTTATTGGCAATTTCGCTGGGGCCTTGTCGGTTGCCTTCTTTGCTTCCTTTATTCTGACCTATGGTTATAACACTGACGGCGGCGCTTTGGCCGCTAAGGTTGGCAGTATTGGTGAGTCGCGGACCCTTGGTTACAAGGCCCATGGCGAGGGTGGCTGGTTTACGATCTTTATTCGCGGCATGCTCTGTAACTGGATGGTGTCTATGGGCGTCGTTGGCGCAATGATCTCCACCTCTGCCTCTAGCAAAATGGCGGCGATGTGGATGCCAATTATGTTGTTCTTTTATATGGGCTTTGAGCACTCAATTGTGAATATGTTCCTGTTCCCCTTTTCGATGATTATGGGTGGCGAATTTACTATTGCTGACTATTTGTTCTGGAATGAAATTCCTACGGTATTAGGGAATCTTGCTGGTGGTTTCTTGCTGGTTGGTTTACCGCTTTACCTGACTCATGTTAGAACTAGTCCAGAGCGTAAACTGGGTTAACCACCACCATTTATTAACTGGAGCTCCCCGCGTCTAACAACGCGGGGCTTTTGTATGAAAGCTAAGTTGCTAAAAGTTTCTGTGGGCCAGTGTTCTGACGCTGGGCGAAAGCCAGTGAATCAGGATTTTCATGGCCTGCTGATCCCTACTGACGCGCAACTTAGTGCCAAGGGTATTGCGGTCGCGATTGCCGATGGCATTAGCAGTAGTCAAGTAAGCCAAGTGGCGAGTGAGACCGCGGTAAAAACCTTTTTAAGTGACTATTACTGCACCAGCGACGCCTGGTCAGTTAAAACCTCGGCCTTAAAAGTCTTGGCGGCGAGCAACGCCTGGCTTTATGCACAAACTCAAAACAGTCCCTATCGTCTTGATAAAGACAAAGGCTATATCTGCACCTTTAGTGCCGTGGTTTTTAAGTCGAATACCGCCTATGTTTTTCACTGCGGTGATACTCGGGTGTACCGAGTGCTTGGCGGCAGCTTAGAACTATTAAGCCAAGATCACCGGCGGGTGGTGTCGGCGGACGTGAGTTATTTGTCCCGCGCACTGGGAATGCAGTCGCGACTGGAAGTGGATCACCTCGAACTCCCAATAGAGCCAGGCGACACCTATGTATTGGCGACCGATGGCGTCTATGAATACGTGTCCGACAAGGCAATTGCCCAAGCGATAAATACCAATGAGGGAGGTTTAGATGCCCTTGCTGCCCAACTGGTGGACGAGGCATTAAAAGCCGACAGCCCAGATAACTTAACGCTGCAAATTGTGCGTATAGAGGAGGTGCCAGATAAGCAGCGCGATGAGGTTCGCCAATTATTAGAAAATTTGAGTTCGCCGCCAATATTGGCGCCGCGGCAGAGCTTTGAGGGTTACACCATAATCCGTGAGCTGCATATTAGCAGTCGAAGTCATGTGTTTTTGGCTGCAGATACCCTGAGCGGCGAGAACGTGGTTATTAAAACTCCAGCAGCCGAAACCCGGGACAATCGCGAACATCTAGAAACCATGTTATTGGAAGATTGGATAGGGCGGCGTATCGACAGCGTTAATGTGTTACGCTCCATAGCTCCCCATTCCAGTCAGCGCTATATTTATACGGTAACGGAATTTGTCGACGGTAAAAGCCTTTTCCAATGGATGCTAGACAATCCTACGCCCACCATAAATGAGGTGCGCGGTATTGTTGAACAAATCGCTAACGGCCTTCGGGCTTTGCACCGCCTTGAAATAGTACACCAAGATTTGCGCCCCCAGAACATTATGATCGACAGTGCGGGCACCGTAAAAATCATCGATTTTGGCGCGGCTAAAGTCGCGGGACTTGCCGAAACCTGCCGTCGTAATCTCGGGGTGGTCGGCACTATGCAGTATTCCGCGCCAGAGTATTTTTTAGATTTTGACGGCAGTAGCCGCTCAGACATATTTTCACTGGGGGTAATTGTCTACCAAATGCTATGCGGCGAATTGCCCTACGGTAACGAAGTCTGCCGTGCGACTACTCGGCAGGCGCAGGCAAGATTGGCATATAAGCCCTTGGCCTTAGTGCGCGCCGATTTACCTGGCTGGGTAGACTACGCAATTTCCCAAGCGCTTCAGATCCAGCCCGAAAAGCGTTACCAAGAAGTCTCGGAATTTGTTTACGATTTACAAAACCCCAATAGTCGCTATTTAAATAGGGCTAAACCGCCAATTATCGAGCGCAACCCCGTATTGTTTTGGCAAGTTATATCGGCGGCCTTACTGGCCTTGATTGTGATTCAAAATATACGCTAGTAATACTAGGAGATTGATTGAGGGTGTGAGAGCGTAAAGTGGCTGACGCCACTTTACGCAGTGCAGCAGCTTTACCAGCTTTTGTAGGGCAAAAATTTTCCGTTCATTGTGATTACAACCCTGTCGCCTTTGGGGTTCTCTTCTTTATCGACATCCATCGAAAAATCAATGGCGCTCATAATTCCGTCACCGAACTGCTCTTGAATAACCTCTTTCAAAGTATCGCCATAAACGCCAACGATTTCATAAAGGCGATAAATAAGCGGATCTTGCGGAACATCCCAGCCCCAAGTTTTAGTCGGATAGCTCATCAAAGTCGCCTTGGCCTCGGGCGGTAATTCGAGTAATGCGCACAACTTATCTGCGGGCGCCTCGGGCATGCTGTTCATGCCTAGGCATGCGGATGTTAGCCATACTTTACCTACGCCAAGCTCATCGGCAATCGCTTCCCATGTAAGGCTTTTTGCTTGCTTCGCCAGCACGATGGTTTCGCTTAATTCCTCACGGTTCATGTACATACCCCTGTTGGTTTATTGTAGGTATATAAACCATTCAAGATGTGTGCCAGTGGGTTGGGTGTTGTTGGGTCGCGGAGCTTATTTATTCTCGATTTCAACAGGAATTGGCTGAGTTGCCGATGCACGCGGGGCATTCTTGTATTAAAAGGCTGCCTATTTCGTATGGTTTATGCTGTTCTCTTCAGCAATGCTTGGAGCTCTTGTAATACGTCGAGCGATTTTTTGTTCTACTTTTCCTGGTACGCAGTATTTGACTTTCAATTGCTCTGCGTTGAGGCGCGAGTCGAAAATATACTCTTTCAATTTGTATTGCAGAAGTGGGTCAATGTCTAAATTTTCAATTTTACGTTTCCTAAAATTAATCGCATTTATTAATTCATTGGGAATTTCTGAAATTTCATTTACCGGGTTAAGTATGGCGCTAAATGCTTTTAGCGCTGCGTAATAAGGGATTGCAGTTGCGACAACGTCGGCAACGGCTTTTGGTGCAGCTGTAGTGTCACTGCCTACAGCGACACTCTGTAGGTTCCCATTTTCATCAAATACAATTGCGCCGGAGCCGGTCCCCATATAGGGCATTTTCATGCGAATATATCTTGCCTCGCTTGCCGGTAGCATTGCGTGTGAAACTTGCTCTTCAGGGACGCAAACACGTTTTTCATATTCTAAAGTAGTGCCGATTTTTAGAAACGTAATATCTAGGTATATAGGGGATCTTGCTAGCGTAAAGTAATGACGAGTAGTTATTCTATGGGGTTCAAGAGGGTAGTACTTATAGCCTTGATCTCTGTCGAAAAAGCTTTTGAAGTCACCTCCAGGGTTTATGCCCACGGCTACTTGGGCGGGCGAGCATGCGGATATTGTTATGACTGCTGCGGCCGATATCAGTATCCTTTTCACATAACACCCTAAGTTATTCAAGTGGCTGAGAATGTTGCGCTAGCTATCTTCTTTTTTGACCGCATCAGCTTTAAGCGGCATATAAATACAAGATACGCCACCGTTGGTTAATGCGATGCTAAATCGATGGTCGCAATTAACTGCTGCAAAAATAACGGGAAGTTGTTCGTTTCCAAAGGAATTTGGTAGGAATACGATTTTTTGTCCTTCTTTACAGGAGCTGGCGGTAACATCCTTTTGCCAGCCGCTAACTTCACAAAGGTCATTCTGGTCAACGGAAATAAATTTCTGATTGCAAGCAGATAAAAGTACTAAAAACGCGCATAACGTCAGTCCTTTGAGCGGCATATAATTATCCTAAATAGATTGATGGTTGCTTCTACATCCATCAGAAGCTGTTAGGTTTGTCTACGAGTAATTAAGCTGTTGTCAGTAGCTACCGAGAAGCTTATTTAGTAGTGAGCGAACTCTCATGCCTACTCACTTCCCATTAACAATAATTAGATTTAAATAGATGTGCAATAGTGAGTGAGGAATATTTTTGTGATTCTTATATTTTTCTTTAATTAATTTTTTGAGTTGGTATATCTGGCGGTTTTACTTATGAGGAGAGTAAGCGACTTTGTTATTTTATTAGGTCTGTGACCGCAAGCTTTGCTTGAGCGCAGCGAATGCCTTTATGTCAGATATTCGTCGTTCTACTATCCCTTGCGTAACTCAAACTCATCCGCATCTAAGTGCGCCGGAAACTTTTCCCTAAAGCTCTGCAATTCTGGCAGGGACAATTCCGCTGTAAGTATAGCGGGTGTATGGGCGGTGGTTTGCGCCAGCGGCTGGCCTAGGTAGTCGAGTATGACGCTGTCGCCGCTGTAGTTTATGCCGTTGCCGTCTTCACCGACACGGTTCACGCCAATAACGTAGCTTTGGTTTTCGATAGCGCGTGCAGTGAGTAAGGACGACCACGCGTGGCGGCGGGGTTCTGGCCAGTTGGCGACAAAGATCAGTACGTCGTAGTCATTGCGATTGCGGCAGAACACAGG
The DNA here is from genome assembly GCF_040892635.1 of Zhongshania guokunii. NCBI lineage: Bacteria > Pseudomonadati > Pseudomonadota > Gammaproteobacteria > Cellvibrionales > Spongiibacteraceae > Zhongshania > Zhongshania guokunii. The sequence goes on from NZ_JBFRYA010000010.1 coordinate 68,899, forward strand.
AAAGCGCAGGTCGTAGCAGACTTGCAGACACAGACGGAAGCCTCGGTATTCGATTATTTTGCGCTCGTTGCCCGCGGTGTAGTGCTTGTGCTCGCCGGCCATGCGAAATAGGTGGTGTTTGTCGTAGTGGTTTTCGCCCTCTGGGCTTACCCAGTAGAGGCGGTTGTAGTAGTTGCCATTTTCTTCAACGGCAACGGAGCCTGTAATGGCGATATTGTGTTGCTGGCTCATGTCGCGCAGCCAGCGCAGGCTTGGGCCGTCTGCTGGTTCGGCAATCTGTTCTGGCGCCATAGAGAAGCCGGTGGTGAACATTTCAGGTAAGACAAGTAGGTCAACTTCTCCAAGACTGTCAATAAGGTCGCTGAAGTAGGCGAGGTTGGCTTCGCGGTCTTGCCAGTACAGGGGCGATTGTAGCGCTGCTATTTTCATCTTAGTGCTTCTTTCTATAGTCGTTTAATTACAGGGCGCAGAGTTTGGTGGCGGCGTCTAATAGCGTTTCTTCGCGCTTGGCAAAACAGAAGCGGATGATGCGGCTATTCGGTGGGGCTTTATAAAATACCGACAGCGGAATGGCGGCTACGCCGTGTTCGCGGGTGAGCTCTTCGCAAAAGTCTACGTCGCTCTTGTCGCTAATGGCGCTGTAGTCGGCAAGGGCAAAATAAGTGCCGGCGCTGGGCAACATGCTAAAGCGCGATGCCTGCATGGCGTTAATAAAACAGTCGCGTTTGCTGCGGTAAAAATCTCCAAGGCCGTGAACCTCGTCGCTGTATTTATTGAGCATATCGGCCACTGCGTACTGGGCCGGTGTAAAGCTGGTGAAAGTGACGAACTGGTGTATTTTTCGAAATTCTACGCTCAAGGCTGGCGGGGCAATGCAGTAACCAAGTTTCCAGCCGGTGGCGTGAAAGGTTTTGCCAAAAGATGAGATTACAAAGGTGCGGTCGAAAAGAGCTGGGTAGCGGTGGGCGCTATTGCGGGCTTGGTCGAAGACAATGTGCTCGTAAACCTCGTCGCTAATCACGAATAGCTCGTGTTTTTCGGCTAAGTTGGCGAGGGCCAGCCAGTCATCGTCACTAAATACGGTGGCGGTGGGGTTGTGAGGGCTATTAACGATAATCAGCCGCGTTTTGGCTGACACTGCCGCCTCAATTTGCTGCCAATCTGGCTGGTAGCTCGGTGGCATTAGGCTGATGTGCGTGCATATACCCCCAGCCAAGGTCACGGCTGGCGCGTAGCTGTCGTAGGCGGGGTCGAGGAGAATTACTTCATCGCCGGGATTAACCACGGCTTGAATGGCAACAAACAAAGCTTCGGTGGCGCCGGAGGCGAGGGTTATTTCGGTGTCTGGGTTTATGGCGCGGCCGTAGCATTCTTGGGTGAGTGTGGCGATGGCTTGGCGCAACTCGGGAATGCCGTTCATGGGCGCGTATTGGTTTTTGCCGCTGTGGGCGTGGTGGCTAAGCCGGTCTAGCAGGTACTTGTTGGGTGTGAAATCGGGAAAGCCTTGCGACAGGTTGATGGCGCCACATTCGTTAGCCATGGTCGACATCACTGAAAATATGGTGGTGCCAACCTCGGGAAGTTTACTTTTCAATTTGGAGTCCTTAGCGCTGTCGGCATTAGTCTGTGGGCTGAGTTTACTACAAATGCGTGGCTAACGAGATAAGCGCCGCTACCCGCTTTTTGGGGCCTGAGTTTGACTAGGTGGTGATTAAAGCGACTAATTTCTTGCGCTTGTTTTCAGTGATCACATTTGGGTCGCAGGCTTGAATTTTGCTTCTTTGTTGTGCGCTAAACTTGGTCGTTAGATGCTTGCTTGCCAACTCGGTCACGTAATTGTGTGATTTAGTGTCGCTTTCGACGCCGTGGCATCGATTCTGCAATACCCCCGCAGTGATATGTATTGTTTAGCCAAAACCAGTGGCTAATTCCTTTTAAGCTGTAGGGAAATTTTTATGACACCACTTCGACCGAGCAGTAAATCTAGCCTGATTTTTAAAATCATTTTTGCCACGTGTTTAGTGACAAGTATTTCGGCCTGCGGAGGGGGCAGCTCCGCGTCAACATCGGCGCCTAATCAGAATATTGATAATGGCGGCGATACAGGTGGTGATACCGGTGGAGACACGGGCGGTGATACCAGTGGCGACACAGGTGGAGACACAGGTGGAGACACAGGTGGAGATACAGGTGGAGATACAGGTGGAGATACAGGTGGAGATACAGGTGGAGATACAGGTGGAGATACAGGTGGAGACACGGGCGGTGATACCAGTGGCGACACAGGCGGTGATACGGGCGGTGATACCAGTGGCGACACAGGTGGAGATACAGGTGGAGATACGGGCGGTGATACCAGTGGCGACACAGGTGGAGACACAGGCGGTGATACCGGTGGCGACACAGGTGGAGATACAGGCGGTGATACCGGTGGAGACACAGGCGGTGATACCGGTGGAGACACAGGCGGTGATACCGGTGGAGACTCAGGTGGGGATACTGGCGATGATGAGCCTAAAGGTGCCCCCGAGCGGTTTAATGCAACTGCGGCAGATGCCGATACGATTGGCGCCTATACCATTTCCGGCGCTATCGATTTTAAATATTTACCGGTGCTAGCCACGAAAGATATTAACGATGCCGATGGCAGTAGCGTGTCGGCGTTTGCTGATCCCATTGATGTGTTGGGCGTAATTCATTATCCCTTGGTGACTGTCGATATGCCGGCGCCAGTTGGTGGCTTTCCTATTATTTTGTTTCAGCATGGGCGGCATTCCACGTGTTCCACCACTGGCGATGCTAGCGGTGACGAAAGTTCAGGTACCGATTGCGAGGCTAATGGCTTGGTGCCAATCCGCTCCGATAAGGGGTATGACTATATAGCCGAGACTATGGCGTCTAACGGTTACGTGGTGATTTCTATTGATGTGAACGACATTAATGCCCAGGACTCGGGCTCGAACGATCAGGGTATTACCGCGCGGGCCGAACTGATATTGCATCACTTGGATATACTCCGCGACATTAACGACAACGCGACGTCTATTTACGCTCAAGACAGTGCCGGCACTGATTTAAGCTCGCTTTACGGTAATTTAGATTTGTCGCGCATTGGTTTAATGGGCCATTCTCGTGGTGGTAATGGTGTTGCTAAGGCGATTACTTATAACCAAGATCCTCAGTTCCGCAGCACTTCACAGTTTGATTTGCCCCACGAAATCAAGGCGGTGTTCTCTTTGGCGCCTACCGATTTTGATTCTGAATTGCCCTTAAACACCGCGTGGGTCACTTTGTCGCCCTATTGCGACGGCGATGTATCGACCCTGCATGGCGTGTATATGTACGACAATATTCGTTACAACGCCGAGGATGTATCGCAGCCCCAGTTTATGGTGACGTCGATGGGCGCCAACCATAATTACTACAACGATTTTTGGTTTAGCGATGACGCAATCTTAAATGGCTTTGATCCATACTGCACCGAAGCGTCGCCAGTCTCTGGTCGGTATTCTAGGAACGATCAGAAGCGTCATGGCGAGTTTTTGATTGCCAGCTTTCTGCGGCTGTTTGTTGGTGGCGAAGGTCAATACGCTGGCTATTGGGGTGGTGTTGAGCGAGCACCGGTCAGCGCTTGTCCAGAAGGGTTCGACACCTGCGACGAGCGTTTGCATATGTCTTTCCACCAGTCTAAGGAAAACTTGATTGTGGTGGACACAACCTTGACGGATGCTTCGTTAAGCACCAATGAATTTGGTTTGGCTAATACGCTTTCGGGCTTTAATTTCACAGGCTGGTGTGCGCCAAACGGTGGTAGTTTGGAAGATATCTTGGGCTTTAATGAAGATAGCTGCCCATCGCCGTCAACCATTTCGAAAGCACCGCAGATATTCGGTAATTACCTTGGCTCAGATGCGACTATAAATTACGCCCTGCCTGCTGGAGGGATAGACGCTACCGGTTCCGACTTTCTTACCCTGCGCATGGGGGTGAGCGTGACGCCAGAGAATGCGCTAGGTCAGGATTTTACTTTGACCCTAACGGATATTAACGGTGTTTCGGTGAGCTTGCTGGCCAGTGACTTTACCGACGCGCTGTATTTTCCGCCAGGCTTAACTGTGGCCGCGCGGGATACCGGAGCTAAGACGGTGATTAATATGGTGCCCTTCCGCTTAGATGCACAGGCAATATATGATGCGCAAATTGATATGAGCAAACTCAGAAATATCCATCTGGCCTTTGATCAGCGCAGTGCTGGTACCGTTCAGATAACCGATGTCTTGTTCCAGAAGGTGCCTTATTAAATTTAGCCTTAACGTGCAGTAAATGCGGGGCGACAAGGCTCCGCAGCGTGCCAACAAACCCCAGTCATGTGCTGGGGTTTGTTGGTTTTTCGGCGCGATGGATTTTGATGTGGGTGTGGCCTTAAATTCCTTGGTTGGTGTGCGTTGTAACTTTGGCTTTGCCGCAATTCAACGTATGATGGCGGCGCCTAGGTTATTGCCGATTTAGCTCAATGACTGGCGCGTCGCGAGGTTGCACTGACGCCGTGAAGTCGAGTTATTATTTGCGCTGTATATGTTTAGGGGTTGCTATGAACCGCAAAAAGAAAATGAACAAGGTCTTAAACGCCAAGATCAAAAAAGCCAATGCCAAAAATCAGCCTAGCAATAAGCCGCGCTATATTTCTAAAGCGGAGAGAGCGGCAGCCGCTGAGCGCGACGCCGAGTAATTTGCTGTTGAGTTTAAATAGGCCATTCTAACTGGCTAGGGGTTTGCGCAAGGATAGATGACAGCGTTTGCCGCCATCATCTATCAAATCGACGAGCTTGCTTTTACTTTACCCAAACCTGCTTGGTATTCACAAACTCCTTAATACCGTGGGGGCCGAGTTCGCGGCCGTAGCCCGACCCTTTTATGCCACCGCTGGGCAGTCGCGAGTCGGTTTTAACAATGCCGTTTATCGCCACTTGGCCGGCCTCTAGACGCTCGGCAGTTTTGGCGGCTAGCTCAGCATTACCACTCCAAATTGCAGCGCCGAGACCGTAGGGGGTTTCATTGGCGAGCTGTATGGCTTCTTCAATGTCTGCCGCGCGAATAACGGCCATTACCGGACCGAAGGTTTCTTCGCGAAAGGCGCACATGTTCTCGGTAACATCGATGAGCAGGGTGGGCGGATAGAAAAAGCCAGGGCTGTTAGGCATTTCACCGCCGAGCAGGCACTTGGCGCCAGCTTCAATACTCTCTGTTACCTGGCGGTGTAGGTTCTGACGTAGATCGTCTCTGGCGATGGGGCCAATGTCGGTGTCGTCGTGCATGGGGTCGCCCATTTTAAGTTTGGCCATGCGGGTTTTGAGCATGGTGACAAACTCGTCGTAAATACTGTTTTCAACAATAATACGTTTGGCGGCAATGCAGGATTGTCCGGCGTTTATCATGCGCGACAGCACGGCAGTGTCGGCGGCGGCGTTTAAGTCGGCGTCGGCAAGCACAATGCAAGGGTCTGAGCCGCCCAATTCTAATACTGTGGGTTTAATCTCTGAGCCGGCAATGGCGGCCACTTTGCGACCTGCGGTGCCGGAGCCGGTAAACGACACGGCGGCAATGCGGGGGTCGCGAATTGCAGTTTCAATGGCGTCATTATCGATGGGCAGGTTAACCATGATATTGGCGGGAGCGCCGGCGTCTTTAAACACTTTGGCGATGGCTTCGGCGCAGGCGGGCACATTGGGGTCGTGTTTCATTACGCAGGTATTGCCCGCCATGAGCGCTGGTGCCATATAGCGAAAGGCCAGCCACAGCGGCGCATTCCACGGCAATATACCCAATAAGGTGCCGAGCGGTGGATGGCAAATATAGCTTATGGACGCATCGGAGGGCAGGGTTTGTGGCGCTAAATACTCAGCTGCGTGTTCGGCATAGTAGTCGGCGCAGCCCGCCGATTTTTCAACCTCGGCAAGGCCTTCTTTCATCGGCTTGCCCATCTCTGCACACATCAATTTAGCGAGATGGTTTTTTTGCGCGCGCAATTCAGTGGCAACGGCGCGCAGTACTTCTGCGCGCTCGGCAATGGCGGTGGCTTGCCAGCTGTCGGCGGCGCGAAAGGCATCGCCGATACGCTCGTGAAGTTGCACGCTGTTGAGGCCCGGCGTTTCTGCAATGATTTTGCCGGTGCAGGGATTTGTCGCTATTAGCATACTCAGCTCCTTAGGGACGTTCGCCAGATTCGATATTTTGAACCTTTTGGGATTTTTGCGTTTTGGCTTTCCGCGCCTCGTCAAACTCCAGCAGGGCGGGTTCGGGGGCGTCCTTTTTTACGGTGAAGTCTTGGTTCATAGTGAAAAAAGATTCGCAGCCCTTGTCGGTAATATAGATGGAATCTGAAATACCGCAGGTTTTGTCGCCGTCGACACCCCACATCCACGGAATAATATGAAAGGTCATGCCCTCTTGCAGTACGGTGGATTCACCCTGTTTGAGGCTGACGATATAGCCCTCGTCCCAGCTGGGGGGAAAGGCAATGCCAATCGAATAACCCGAACGGGTAATAAGCCGCGCGCCACAGTTGTTTTCGGAAATGATATTGCGCACTAGATTGTCGGCATCCGACACGGTCATGCCCGGTTGCACCTGTTTGTGAACCATGTGCAGGGCGTGTTTCATGCGCTCTTGGGCGTGGTGCATAGACTCGCTTAACTCGCCGAGCACCACGGTGCGCATCATGGCGGTGTGGTAGCGGCGATAGCAGCCACCGACTTCTAAAAATACGTGCTCGCCGGGCAATACCGTGCGTCCCTCCCAGGTGGCGTGGCCAATCATGGTTCGCGGCCCCGAGGTAACATAGGGCATTACCGCTGGGGGTTCGCCGCCGGCGCGGAACATCGCGGCGCTAATGGCGGCGCCAATTTCGTTTTCGGTCACCCCAGGCATACAGGCGTCGATACCCGCTTGCATACCGGCTTCAGTAGCCGCAGCCGCCTTGCGCATTAGCTGAATTTCTACCGGTGATTTGCAGATTCGGCCCTGCTCAACAATACCAAAGCAGTCGAGTAATTTGGCTTCGGTCAGTGTGGTGTGGATGCGGTCTTGCTGGTAGGCGGGGAAAAAATAACTATTGCGCTCGTAGCCGATACGCTTGTTGGCCAAGCCAAATTCGCGCAGGGCGTCGACCAACATTTGAATGGCATCGCCGGTGTCGGGGTAGGGGCGCGTGCGCTCTACCCAAGTGCGGGCGAAGATATTGGACTCTTCCATTGCCCGGGTAATCATAAAAGGCTCATCGTCTAGGGGTACCACCAGTGCCTGAAAAAAGGAGTAGCCGGTGGTTTGATAGTCGGTGAGGTACATTATGTTTTCTGGGTCAGAGATCACCACCGCATCCAGGTGGCGCAGGGCAATACGCTCGCGTAAATCTGCCAGTCGCCGCTGGTACTCCTCTATGGGGAAGGTCATGTCGTCGCGCTGTTTCATGCGGTGGCCTCCATTACTGAGCTGGTAACTTGAATCAGGGTGTCGAGGCCGATGCGCAGATCGTCGTTGGGAATGGTCAGCGGTGGAATCAGTTTTACGACGCGCCCGCCGGTGCCGCAGCTGGCAATGAGCAAGCCTGCTTTGAAGCAGGCGTCGACAATGGCTTTGGCGTTTTCGCCACTGCCCACATCCAAGCCGTAGATCATGCCCTTGCCGCGTATTTCAATTGGCGTAAAACGCTTCGCTAAACCTTGCAGGGCATTGGCGATAATCTCGCCCTTGGCCTGAACCTCCAGCATTAATTCTGGGCTTTCGAAGTAAGCCAGTGCCTCGGCGCCAGCGACAAAGCTCAGTGACTGGCCGCGAAAGGTGCCGGTGTGCTCGCCGGGTGACCAGTGTTTGTCTATTTCGGGTTTAACTAGGTTCAGCGCCATGGGTGTGCCCATGCCGCCCACACCCTTGGCAAGACAGATTACGTCGGGGTCGATTCCCATATCGTCAAAGCTAAAGTAGGAGCCGGTGCGCCCGCAGCCCACTTGAATGTCGTCGATAATAAGTAGCGAGCCGACATCTTTGGCGAGCTTGGCTAGGCCTTGTAACCACTCTTTACTAGCAACATTTACCCCGCCCTCTGCTTGTATGGTTTCCACCATAAAGGCCGCTGGTGGCGCAATGCCGCTGGACGTGTCGGCGTAGTAGTCGCGCAATTGCTGCAGTACTGCCATATTGCCAAAGGCGTGGTGACTAACGTGATTTAAAGGCACACCTGCGGCGCCGCGAAAATAGCTATTGGCGGTGCAGGCCAGTGAACCGAGGGTCATGCCGTGAAAACCGTGAGTAAAGGCAACAATCTCTTGCCGACCCGTGGCGCGACGGGCAATTTTTAAGGCAGCCTCAACGGCGTTAGTGCCAGTGGGGCCCATAAATTGCATTTTGTGATCCATCTTGCGGGGTTCAAGAATGGTCTTAACAAAGCGCTCCATAAAGCTGCGTTTAGCCGTGGTGTGCATGTCTAGGCTGTGGGTGACGCCATCTGATTCCAGATAGGCAATCATGGCCTTTTTCATGTGGGGGTTGTTGTGACCAAAGTTTAAAACCCCAGCGCCAGCGAAGAAGTCGATATATTGTTTACCGTCTTCGTCGGTTTGGCGGGCGTTGCTGGCCTTGTCGAAAACCACGGGATAAACCCTGCAATAGGCGCGGATATCCGATTCACGTTGCTCAAAAATACTCATGCGTACTCCTTCTTTTGAATATTTCCACCCGTGTTGCGGTGGCGTTCTATCTTTAGATGGTTGGTGCAGGTTTTTCGGGCGTTGTCACGCCACACAGGCGTGAGAAAAGAGTTGTAACCAATGGAATGAGCTTGTCATTAAAATCGTAATGCGGGCTGTGACAGGGTGAGTCGTGATCTTCGCCGTCGTCGGCGCCGATCAATGCAAAGGCGCCGGGTATTTCCCGCAAGTAATAACTAAAGTCTTCAGAGGCCATTATTGGCGTGGCGACATGGGCTTCGATGGCGGTAAAGCCATATTGTTCCGCCCACAGGCTACGCACATGCTGAGCTTGCACCGCGTGATTGATGGTTGCGTTGTAGCGCGGAGTAATTTCTACACTGCATTCAACGCCATAGCTGTGTGCGGTGTGTTGGCTTATTTCAGTAATAAGCTGACATATGTGATCGCGGGTTTGCTGGTCTGGCACGCGGATGCTGCCACTGAGTTTGGCAGTTTGCGGAGTAATGGTGGGGCCGCTGTCGGCCATAATTGAGGTGACGCTCAGCACGGCGGCTTGCTGGGGTGCCAAACGGCGGCTCGTGATTTGTTGCAGTGCTAAGGTGATCGCGCTGGCGGCGAGCACGGGGTCGCGACACAGCTCAGGTTGGCTGGCGTGGCCACCTTTACCCATTACGGTAATGGTAAATGTGCCGTTGCCGCACATCACAATGCCGTCGGGGCAGAGCAATTTTCCAAAGCCTATCGCCGGCCAGTTATGCCAACCGTAAATTTCGTCAATGCCGTCGAGGGCACCTTCGTTAATCATTTCGCGGGCGCCGTGGCCGCCTTCTTCTGCCGGTTGAAATAATAAGCTTACTGGCCCAGCTAATTGTTGCTCGTGGTGTTTAAGCCACTGTGCGGTAGCCAATAAAGTCGCGGTGTGACCGTCGTGACCGCAGGCGTGCATGCAGGCGGGGTGTTGGGATGTCCACGGCTTAGATGTTTGCTCGGTAATTGGCAGTGCGTCGATATCGCCGCGCAAAGCAATATGTTTGGGCGCTAGATTTAAATTTTTAAAATTGCTGTTTGGTGGCGCGAGTCTGGCGATGGTGCCGGTGCCAGCGCAGGCCTGCCAAGAAATGCCGAGTTGGTTTAGGGTATTGCGTACGGTTTCAGCGGTGCGAACCTCGTGCCAGCTAAGCTCGGGGTGGGCGTGTAAGTCGCGGCGCAGCTGCTGCGCGGTGGCGATTGTATCAGTCCAGTAATTTGCCATTATGCTTTTACTGTCGCACAGCTGTTACAGGCTGGCAAATACTGTTTTTGCAAATTTATATTTTTGTTGCTTTACGGCGCGCAGAGGGATTCTATGTTGGTGCGCACGGCATTTAATGGTGCAAAAAATTATGTCGTTTCTTTCTTTTATCTTATTTTTCAATATGCTGGAAATTAGCTGAAAGGCCCTGCTAAAGAGCGTCTGCGCTCTTTTCGGTGGCCTAGGTGATTTCGGTAAGGCACGGATCATGCATCGACTTAGTTGAAAGGAAAAACACGGCGGCCACAGTCGCAGCAAAATACGTGCATTTTTGGTGTTCCCCTTTTTTGTGTTGACGCAGCGTTGCGGCTGTCGTCGTGTTGGCTTGGTTATGTTTTTTGTAACAGCACCCGGGGTCTGGTGGGAGCTGGACCCTGCGTCACGACGCAGGAATTTGAACATGCTTTTAGCAACAGATTTAGACGGTACTTTTCTTGCCGGCGACAGTGAGAGTCGCCTAAAACTCTATCAGCTAATTACGGCACATCCGGAAATTAAGCTGGCCTTTGTCACCGGTCGCGGTTTGGAATCGGTGCTGCCCTTATTGGCTGATCCAACCATTCCCCAGCCAGATTATATTATTTGCGATGTGGGCTGCACGGTAGTAGACGGTCGCACCCAGCAGGCTATTCAACCTTTACAGTCCGATATAGATCAATATTGGCCTGGTGAACATGTGGTTGAACAAGCGGTTGCACATATTCCCAACCTGCAGCGCCAAGATGTTCCGCAGGAGCGGCGGGTGTCGTTTTTTTGTGCGGCGGGCGCAGTAAACGCTGAACTTGAGGTGGCAGTTGCGGGCTTGGATTGCGACCTGTTGTACTCGGCAGATTTGTATTTAGATATTTTGCCAAAGGGCGTAAACAAGGGTTCGACTTTGCGAGCACTGGTTGGGCATCTAGGCCTCAGCGACGAGATGGTGTTAGTGGCGGGGGATACCCTTAACGACCTGTCGATGTATGAACATGACTTTATCGGCGTGTGCGTGGGTGAGTCTGAACTTGCGCTATTGGAAAACACCGAGAATCGGGCCAGAGTTTTGCATGCCTCGGCGCCTGGCTGCGGCGGAATTTTGCAGGCCATAGAGCATTTTGGCTTTCTTGGTTTGGCGGGGATGGAGGCTGAACAGCGCGAGGTATTGGTGCCGGGAAAGTCTGAATTGGTGATGGTCTATCACCGCCTTCCCTATGAAGAGTTGATTGAAAACGGCGAGCTGATTCGGCGCCGGCCAACCTCACCCAATGGCATATTGCCGACCTTGCTAAGCTTTTTTGGCGACGGTCGCGCGGGGTCGTGGATCGCGTGGTCGATACACGATCCGCGTCACGGCACATTTCAAATTCACACCGAAGTCGATACCGATTTGTATCCGCGCCTGCTTGCGGCGCGGGTGCCCTTAAGTAAAAAAGATGTTGATATTTTTTATAAGAAATTTTCCAAGGAAGCCTTCTGGCCAACCTTGCACACCTTCTGGGAGCGCGCGGTTTTTCGCGACGATCACTGGCAGGTGTTTTTAAAAGTAAATAAGCAATTTGCCGAGCGCGCCGCCGCAGAAGCAGCAGAAAACGCGGTGGTGTGGATTCACGATTACAATTTGTGGATGGTGCCGGCGTTTCTGCGTGAGATACGCCCCGACCTTGTTATTGCCTTTTTTCATCACACTTATTTCCCGTCGGCAGATGTGTTTAATGTACTGCCTTGGCGCCGCGAAATTATTGGCAGTTTATTACAGTGCGACTATATCGGCTTTCATATTCCTCGCCAGGCCGAAAATTTTGTTGATGTTGCCCGCGGCGTAATGCCGCTCGAAGTCACCCAGAAAATGAATTGCGCACCGCGCTTTTTAACCTATGGCTGCGCCATGGGCCTAGATGAAATGACCACCGAAATACAAGTTAACGAGCGCCGTATTGGTCTTGGCGCCCATCCGGTGGGTTTGGATTTGGATAGGGTGCGGGCGGCATTGGCGAAAAAGTCGGTGCAACAGCGCATGAATGAATTGCGCGAGGAGTTGAGCGGCACTCGTATGGTTTTGTCGGTGGGGCGCTTGGATTACACCAAGGGCGTTATTGAACAGCTTACTGCCTATGAAACTTTGCTCGAGCAGCACCCCGACTTACACGGCAAAGTAACCTTGATCATGGTCTGTGTGCCAGCCGACAAAGAGATGACCATCTATCGCAAGCTGCAAGTGCAAATTGAGCAGGCGGTGGGGCGTATAAACGGGCGTTTTGCTCAAGTGGGCTGGAGCCCCTTGCAATTTTTCTTCCGCAGTCTGCCCTTTGAAGAGTTGGTGGCCTACTACAGCATGGCAGATGTGATGTGGATTACCCCACTGCGCGATGGTTTAAATTTGGTGGCCAAGGAATACATTGCCACCCAAGGCATGACCGAGGGCTCTGGGGTGTTGGTGCTGTCGGAGTTTGCCGGTGCCGCGGCGGAGCTGCGCGGGCCCATACTGGCCAACCCCCACGATCCCAAAGAGCTGGTGCAAACCTGTTATTTGGCGCTGACCTTAAAACGCGATGAGGCTCGCAGTCGCATGCGCGAAGCCTTTGATGTGGTGTGCTACAACGACATCAAATTATGGGGGGCGGAGTTTATGGCCGCGGTGGAAGCCTGTCGCAGCGATGACGCCGAGGCGCAGTGCAGTGATGAGAGCTGCGTAGTTTAAGATCGCGCAGTAATAGCAAAGCAAAGTAGCACGCAAAGGAGTAATGATGGCCTTACGCAATGCGGTACAAATGATCTGTTACCCCAATCGCATGGGCGACAATCTAAAAGACTTACACGCGGTTATTGAAAAGCACTTGTCGGAGGCCATTGGCGGCGTGCATATATTGCCGTTTTTTCCCTCGAATGCCGACGCGGGCTTTTCGCCGCTAACCCACAAAGAAGTCGATCCCGATTACGGCGACTGGGACGATATTGAGCGTATTTCTTCTAAATACGATTTGTGTTGCGACGTTACGGTAAACCATATTTCCGATGAGTCTGAAGAGTTTAAAGACTTTGTTGCCAAGGGCTACGATTCCCAATACGCCGATATGTTTGTGCACGTGGAAAAGTTTGGTGATATTTCGCCAGACGACCTCGCTAAAATTCATATTCGCAAAGAGAAGGAGCCGTTTCGGCGTGTTGAGTTTGCCAGCGGCGGCACCGGTCGCGTGTGGTGTACGTTTACCGAGCATCAAATTGATCTGAATTACGAGTCTGAATTGACCTTTCAGCTGATGGAAAACTACATCGGCTTTTTGGCGCAGCGCGGGGTAAAACTATTTCGCTTAGACGCTTTTGGTTATACCACTAAGCGCATCGGCACCAGTTGCTTTTTGGTGGAGCCAGATGTGTACCGTAATCTGGATTGGATCAATGGCGTGGCTCAGCTCCACGGCGCCGAAGTGCTGCCCGAGGTTCACGACCACAGCAGCTATCAGTACGCGATTAGCCGTCGCAATATGCACCCCTATGGTTTTGCCCTGCCGCCACTCTTACTGTTCTCTTTATTAGATGCCAATAGCGTCTACCTTAAAAACTGGCTGCGGATGTGCCCGCGGAATATGGTGACGGTATTAGATACCCATGATGGCATATGTATTCCCGATGTGGAGGGCGTGCTGCCCGAGGATAAAATTCGGGCCTTAATCGACAATATCTCCGCCCGTAGCGCCGATCCAATTTTGCGGCGTTCGGCGGCGAATATTCACAGCGTTGGTGCTATCTACCAGCTAACCTGTACGTTCTACGACGCATTAATGCGTAACGACGACGCCTACTTGGCGGCGCGGGCGATTCAGTTTTTCTCGCCGGGTATTCCCCAAGTGTATTACGTGGGCCTGCTTGCCGGTTGCAATGATATTGAGCTGATGGAGGAGACTGGCGAGCTGCGCGACATCAATCGCCATTTTTACAGCTTGCCCGAAATTGACGAGGCAATAGCACAGCCGGTGGTGCAGCGATTACTGGCCTTGATGCGTTTTAGGAGCAATTACCCCGCCTTCGATGGTCATTTTGAGCTGAATTACTCCAATGATTCCAGCGTGGATATGGCTTGGCGCCACGGCGAGTATTACTGCCGCTTATTTGTAGACCTTAACTTTAATACTGCGTCTATAACCTATCTCGACGAGGACTCGCTGGCTGAGTGCCGCTTGCAGTGCTAGTGACTCTTAACTAAGTAAAATGGATGGGGCTGCGCGGCCTGGGCACGAAAATCCTTATTGTTAGCGTTGTGGCGTGTCGCGCACTAAATACGGCGCTTTATTGCGGCTGCGCGCTGTAAATTGGTAGTAATAGGGGGTAGACACGGCCTGAAATCTGTATATACTCAATCGCAGCTAGAAAGTTCGACCTATATTTATGTACACCATTTCGAAGTCCTGTCTGTAGTTTTCGTCCTGTACTTCATAAGTAATAGAATCACTTCCAGCCTAATCGATCTGATTTCAGATCAAAAATTACCTTTGAATATTTCAGGAATAAAATTATGTCTACTACTACTGGCACAGTAAAATGGTTCAACGAATCTAAAGGCTTTGGCTTCATCGAGCAAGAATCTGGCCCAGACGTTTTCGCTCACTTCAGCGCTATCTCTGGTTCAGGCTTCAAAACTTTGGTTGAAGGCCAGCGCGTTCAGTTCACTGTTACTCAGGGCCAGAAAGGTCCTCAGGCAGAGAACATCGTAGCACTGTAATTTGCTATGTGGCCGCGCCCTCGGGCAGCGGCCAGCTTCAAACCCTTGTGGATTGAATGCTAAAGGGGCAGGACCTACGGGTCTTGCCCTTTTTTCATTTCAGCAACGCTATTTAACATCCGGTTTCACCGCGCCACCGCCGCGCATTTTTCTGGCGGTATTACAGGATACACATTGTGAGTCAGCTAGAATTTTCTACCCTTCCGCTAAACCCCTCGCTATTGCAAAACCTGAGCTCGCTCGGTTATACCGAGATGACCCCCATTCAGGCCAAGGCTTTGCCGCACACACTCCATGGCAAAGACGTTATTGCACAGGGCAAAACCGGTTCGGGAAAAACCGCTGTCTTCGGTCTTACCCAGTTACAAAAATTAGATGTCAAAAAGTTTTATGTGCAGTCTTTGGTGTTGTGCCCGACTCGTGAATTGGCCGATCAGGTCGCTAAAGAGCTGCGTAAGTTAGCGCGTACTATTCATAATATTAAGGTGTTAACGCTGTGTGGAGGCATGCCCTTTGGTCCGCAGGTTGGCTCCCTAGAACATGGCGCCCATATTGTGGTTGGCACTCCTGGTCGTATAGAAGAGCATGTGCGCAAAGGCACCCTCAAATTAGATAATGTAAACACCTTGGTGTTGGACGAAGCCGACCGTATGTTGGAAATGGGTTTTCAAGACGCCCTCGATACCATCATTGGCTATATCCCTAAAGAGCGGCAGACCCTGCTGTTTAGCGCAACTTACCCTGACGAAATTCAGGACGTGGCCACCCGTATCATGCAGCGGCCGCTACTGGTTAAAGTGGAATCTACCCACGATAACGAAAGCATCGCTCAGCACTTTTTCAAAGTGGCCGACAATACCCAGCGTATTGTCGCCGTCAAATTACTGCTGCTGCGCTACCGCCCAGACTCCACCGTTATATTTTGTAATACCCGCCACGAAACCCAGCAGGTGTGCGACGATCTTCGCGAGGCGGGTTTTAGCGTGCAAGCCTTGCACGGCGACTTAGATCAAAAAATGCGGGATCAAACCTTGGTGCGCTTTGCCAATAAAAGCGTCTCGATTCTCGTGGCTACCGATGTTGCGGCGCGGGGCTTAGACATAGACGCCCTCGACGCGGTGATTAACTACCACATTGCCCGCGACGCCGAAGTGCATATTCACCGCATTGGCCGTACCGGCCGCGCTGGCGGCAAAGGTATTGCCTGTAGCCTGTATACCGAGCGTGAAAGTGCCAAAATTGCCCGTATAGAAGAAATGCGCGGTAATAAAATTGTGCCCGAGGCGCTGCCCCAGGTGAATTACTTGGATAAGCCCACTTTCAAGCCGCCAATGGCTTGCCTGCAGATCGATGGCGGAAAAAAGCAAAAGATTCGCCCCGGCGATATCGTTGGTGCGTTAACGGGTGCCGACGGCATAGCTGGCACCGACGTGGGTAAAATCCACGTATTCGACAATACCGCTTATGTGGCTGTACGTAATGATGTGGCCACTGACGCGCTGCGTAAATTAAGCGAAGGCCAGCTCAAGGGGCGTAACTTTAGAGTGCGCCGTATTCGCGGTTAATGGTTTGTTGGGTGGCAGGCGGCGCATAAGCTGCCTGATTTCCCCTTCGATTTAAAGCCGTGATCTAGCCCTCAGATTCCTTCCCCGTTGATGAATAAAGTCTTATTTAAGCTGCACCGGCTACTCGCCCTGTTGATCTGCGCGCCGCTATTACTCATTAGCTTGAGCGGCAGTGTGCTGGTATATAAGCATGAGATCGATGCGCTGCTAATGCCTGAACGCGTGCGTGTAGCTGCAGTGGGCGAGGCGCGTCAGTCCTTTGATGTATTGCTGCACGCATTTAACCAAGCTTACCCAGCGTATGAAGTCACCGGCTGGCAGTTATTTGCAGACCCAGGTCGAGCCGATCTTGTTTATGTGATGGCTCACGGCGGTAGCGAGTGGTCGTCGCTGTTTGTTGATCAATACCGCGCTAAAATTTTATCGGATCCCAGCCCTCCTAAATATTATGTCACTGACCTTGTGCGCGAGTTCCATTACACCTTTTTGGCGGGTGATATTGGTCTATTGTTGTGCGCGGTCGTCGCAGTGCTGCTCTGCATACAAGCCCTTATCGGCATGATCCTGCATCGTAAATTTTGGAAGGTGCTATTTACCTTCCGCTATCGCGCGCGGCCGATTATTTATTTTGGCGACCTCCATAAACTGCTCGGTGTTGTGGCCACGCCGGTATTGTTGGTGCTGGGATTTACCGGCGCGTACTGGAATATAAACCAGCTCAGCTATAGTTTGGCTAAGCCAGTTATGCTGTCAGCCCCCTATATTGTTGGCGAGCGTTTATATAATCCAACGCTGTCGATAGATGCCCTGCTAAGGGAAAGTCAGGGGCGCCTTGTGGACTTCGCGCCGAGCTTTATCTCGCTGCCGAGCAAGCCGGGTTATGCTATTAATATTTTGGGCGGGGTGAGCGGGCAAAACCCACTCTATAGTGAATTCGCCAATTCTATTCGCTACGATGCTCAAACCGGAGATTTTTCCGGCTTGCGCGACATTCGTGAATCTAGCGTCACTGCTCAAATGAAAAACAGTTTTCGACGCCTGCACTTTGGCGATTTTGCTGGCAACTGGAGCCGGTTAATCTGGGCGGTGTTGGGTTTTAGTCCGGTGATGTTGATTGCCAGCGGCATAGCTATGTGGCGAATTCGCCGCCCACAGCGGCTGCGGCAAGCGGAAAAGCGTAGTAATTTAGCTAATTAAAATACCGCTAAGTGGGGGTGTTTTTTTGGCACTTTTGCGGAAATTGGTTTTTTCCGGATTGCTAAGTTGTTGGTTGAGCATAAGCTTGGTTGCTTGAAAATAGGTCTGCTAAAGTAATGCCGGATGGTGATTATTTGTCGGGACCCGAATAAGAATTAAGTGGAGGGAGTTAAATGGTAATAAAAACCGGTGAAAAGCTGCATGTTATGTATCGCTCTCTGCATGAAAAGTCTACGCGTCGCCATTTTGTCGGGATGGTTATGGCTGCGACAAACTCCCTATGCAGAATAGAAGGCTTTGTTTTTATTTACGATGAGAAGAAAACCGAATTTATTCGTAAGCCTGAGTGTCGCACTACTATTATCGATTTGGCTGAAAGCGGCTATATCGTCAATATTATTGGCGCAGATGTGGAGTTAGAAGCGGTACGTTATAAACATATACAGGGCGTTGGTTTGGTGGCAACGGACGGTAAAAGCTTCGCTTTGGATATTAACGAGTTTGGCGGAAAAGGCTGAGCTTGTTTGAGTAGGCAGTAAGTGAAAAGCCTAGACCTGGTGCTAGGCTTTTTGTTGTTCAATCCCTTTAATGGCCGTGTCGCGTTAATTTATCTAACATGCCCATTGCAAAAGCCGAAACCACAAAGGTTAAATGAATAACCACGTACCACAGTAGTTTGTCGTTGTCGATTTTGTCAGCATTCATAAAAATCTTAAGTAAGTGAATAGATGAAATAGCAACGATGGAGGCGGCGACTTTGTTCTTTAAACTGCCGGTATCGAGTTTGCCCAGCCAGTTTAGTTTGTGGTCGTTGTCTTCCAGATCAATTTGGGAGACAAAGTTCTCGTAGCCAGAGAACATGACCATCACTAGTAGGCCGCCGACTAGCGATATATCGATTAGGGATAGTACCAGCAGTACTAAGTCCATTTCAGAGGTTTCGAAGATATGGGGTATGACGTGAAATATTTCTTCGAAGAATTTGATGGCCAACGCCAATAGGGCAAAACTCAGGCCGAGGTAGATTGGCGCTAGTAACCAGCGGGCGGAGTAGAGTAAGCGCTCAAAAGCTTTTTCTAACATTGGGCTAAGACCTTGTTTGAGACCAGAAAATTTAGCGCGCTATTGTAGGTGAGGAGTATTGCCGTCTGAAAGTGGATTTTGCGTGCGAGTCGCTTAATATTAGATTCGAGTCCGTAAAGTGTCTGTTGTGGTAGCGGGCAGGCTGTTTTGCTGGCTTATTCTGTGAAATCGGCTAAAATTAGATCAAATTTTAATCAGCTCTCGGTGCGCTACAGTGGACCCTATTTCCACTTCCTCTATTGCTTCGATAAACCGTCCGTACGCAAATGCGGTGGATGGTGTTCGGTTGCGCTCGTCGCCTGCAGCGGGCGCGCAAGCTCTCGCGCCGCTTAAAAGCCCCGAATCCCGTCCAGTTAATGCCCCTGCGGAGAGCGAAAGCCGTACTCGCGGGCTGATAAAATCCGATCCCAATCTGTCTATATTTGCTGAAAGCGGAGTTTCGCCCGCTCGCTTGGCGATACTGGCAGCGCCGCGTTTGTATATTGCCGAAGCTGAGCAAGGCGATGAGGGTGTGGTGTATCGGGTTAAAGATGCGATAGCCAATGGTTTGCTCGGTGGTTCGGATGTAGATGCGTCGGAAGCAGGCTTGGCTCTGAGCCAGTCTGCGGACGCCGAAGCGGCGCAAACCGAGACTGACACAAAGGCCGGGGTTGAGGCATCGCTTAGTAAAGCGGAGCAACAGCAGATTCAAGCTGAAGTTAGGGAGTTAGCTGCGCGGGATCGGGAGGTTCACAGTCATGAATTGGCGCACTCTGCTGCGGGTGGCCGTTATGCGGGTTCGCCAAGTTATGAGTTTAAGCGTGGGCCAGATGGCAATACCTATGCGGTGAATGGCGAGGTGAGTATTGATATTGCGCGCGCGGCAAGCCCGCAGGCCACCATCGATAAGATGCAGATTGTTAAGCAGGCGGCGCTCGCGCCGGCTAAACCGAGTAGCCAAGATCGCCAAGTAGCTGCTGAGGCGTCGCGTATTGAGGCGGAGGCGCGTCGGGAATTAGCGACAGGGTCGTCAGAAGAGGGTGCTGAACAGACTAAAGGCCAGAAGTTAGCGTCGGCAATAGATCGCAGTTTGGCCTCGAGCAGCGATATTGACACGGCTGTGCCGGTAGATATTAAGGCTCAGCGCTTGAGTAGCCTGTACTCGGCGCATAGCAGCTCGGTTGAGCGCCAGCCGCTTACATTGTTAGATAGTCGCGCTTAAGTTCTCTCTAGCGACCCGACCTACCGCAGTTGTTTTCCATGTTTCAGTGAAAAGTCGTTTGAGGCGCAGTCTTGAATGCAAAAAGCCCACTGAATGTAGTGGGCTTTTTGCATTATTTGCGAAGCGCTATTGAGGGGCTTCTATCTGGCGAAAGTTTATACCTTGGGCGCCGAAGGGCGTCCGCGATTGCTGTTGCCGCTGGGGCGGCCGCCGCGACGGGCCGCAGGTTTTGCTGATGGCCGTTGGCCATCGCGGTGTTCTACTCTTGGGCGGTGGCTACGGGCGGGTGCGCTATTGCCTAGGCGCGACTCCTGGAGCGGATGAGTGGGTTCAAAATCAGCGAGAATTTCCCGTGGCAGAACCTCCTTTATCAGTCGCTCAATGTCAGACAATAATTTAAATTCATCCGAGCTAACCAGCGATACTGCGTGGCCAGTCGCGCCGGCGCGGCCAGTACGGCCAATGCGGTGAACATAGTCTTCGGGCACATTGGGTAGGTCGAAGTTGACGACCTGTGGCAGCTGGTCGATGTCTAGGCCTCGCGCGGCTATGTCGGTGGCGACCAGTGCTCGCACGTCACCATTTTTAAACTCGGCAAGTGCGCGGGTACGTGCGCCCTGACTTTTATTGCCGTGAATGGCGGCAGCTTTGATGCCAGCGCTTTCCAGGTGAGCCGCAAGACGGTTGGCTCCGTGCTTGGTCTTGGAGAAAATTAGCACCTGCTGCCAGTCATTGGTGTTAATCAAGTGAGTTAGCAGGGCGGGCTTTTGCTTTTTGTCTACTGGATAAATGCTCTGGGTAACCGATTTGGCGGTGGTGACCTCTGGGCTTACCGAAATTTCGACGGGGTTATTCACTAAGCCTTTGGCTAAAGTGCGAATTTCACCGGAGAAGGTAGCAGAAAACATCAGGTTCTGCCGGCGCTTGGGCAATACCGCGAGAATTTTACGGATGTCGTGAATAAAGCCCATGTCGAGCATGCGGTCGGCTTCGTCTAGCACCAGTATTTCGAGCTGATCAAATTTCACGGCATTCTGATTGTATAGGTCGAGCAGGCGGCCAGGGGTGGCTACCAGAATGTCGACGCCACGGCGCAGCTTAATCATTTGTGGGTTGATTTTAACGCCACCAAATACCACGGTGGAGCGCAGTGGCAGGTTCTTGCCGTAGGTGGCCACACTTTCGCCAATCTGGGCAGCGAGCTCACGGGTTGGTGTGAGAATAAGGGCGCGGGCTTGGTTGGCATTGGCGCGCTGACCACGAGACAGTAATTCCAGTATCGGAAGGGTAAACCCAGCGGTTTTGCCTGTGCCGGTTTGTGCTGCAGCCATTACATCTCGGCCTTCCAATACGGCGGGAATGGCTTGGGCTTGAATGGCTGAAGGGGTGTCGTAACCTTTTTCGGTTACCGCGGAAAGTATCGGGGCGGATAAGCCCAGGGAGGTAAAGCTCATAAAATCTATCATCTCATAATGTCGCGCGTCGCGGCGTGATGGCCGGTGTCGTGATGACAGCGGGCGTGCAGCTTACGGGAAAAGCCTGTTTTGCGCTATAGCGGTATACCCTAGCTGCGACGGAATGCCACTACTGGCGGGGTTTTGGCGCCAATTTGTGGTATTTCTTGGCTTGCCTAATTAGAGCTTGTTGATACGCAGAATAGTGCAAGCCCTGCCCAAGTCCTTTAAACTCTCGCCTCTTATATACGCGGCCGAATTTTTGTCTGTGTATTGTCCCAAACCTGTTCAGCCAGAAGACCGAATTCCATGTCAGATATCACCTTTCAGCAGGAAGTGGCCAAGCGTCGCACCTTTGCCATCATCTCGCACCCCGATGCCGGTAAAACGACCATTACCGAGAAGCTGATCCTATTGGGGCAGTTGATTCAGGTGGCGGGCACCGTGAAGGGCAAGAAGAATGACCGAGCGGCAACCTCGGACTGGATGAGTCTGGAAAAGGAGCGGGGTATATCGGTTACGTCCTCGGTGATGCAGTTTCCCTATAAAGGTCGCATCGTCAATTTGCTTGATACCCCCGGGCACGAAGATTTCTCTGAAGATACTTACCGCACCTTGACGGCGGTGGATTCGGCGCTAATGATTATTGACGGCGCCAAGGGTGTCGAAGACCGAACCATAAAATTGATGAATGTTTGCCGCCTGCGCGACACGCCTATTTTGGGCTTCGTCAACAAGATGGATCGCGATATTCGCGACCCCATCGAATTGTTAGATGAAGTTGAAAGCGTGCTTGGTATTGCCGCGGCGCCGATCAACTGGCCAATTGGCATGGGGCGGGATTTTAAGGGGGTATACAATATGTATACCGACACTATTCATGTGTTTCAGCCAGGCAAAGGCTCGGTGGTCGCCGAGGATATTCGTATTGATGGCTTGGATACAGACGCTGCACGCACCTTGCTCGACGATGAGTATGAAAATTTCCTTGAGGAAATCGAACTGGTGCGGGGTGCTAGTCACTTCTTTGATCGCGAGGCCTACTTGGCGGGCAAGCAGACGCCAGTGTTTTTTGGAACGGCGCTGTCTAATTTCGGTGTGCGGGAGATGCTCGACGGTTTTGTGGAGTGGTCACCGGAACCCCTAGATCGGCCTACCGATACCCGCGAGGTTAGCGCAAAAGAAGATGTTTTCTCGGGCTTTGTGTTTAAGATTCAAGCCAATATGGATCCCAAACACCGTGACCGTATAGCCTTTATGCGTATTTGCTCGGGCACTTATACCAAGGGTATGAAAATGCGCCATGTGCGTCTTGGTAAAGACGTAAAAATTGTCGATGCAGTGAGTTTTCTCGCTGGTGATCGCGAGCTGGTTGAAGAGGCGGTGTCGGGCGATATTATCGGCCTGCACAATCACGGCACCATCCAGATCGGCGACACCTTCTCATCGGGTGAGTCCTTTAAATTTACCGGTATTCCGCATTTTGCGCCGGAGCTGTTTCGCCGTATTCGTCTGAAAGACCCCATGAAGGCCAAGCAATTACAGAAAGGTTTGCAGCAATTGTCGGAAGAGGGCTCGACCCAGGTGTTTATGCCCCAGCGCAATAGTGATCTGATCGTGGGGGCGGTGGGTAATTTGCAGTTTGAGGTGGTGAGTTACCGTCTTAAAGATGAGTATAAAGTTGAGGCGATGTACGAGCCGGTTAATGTTTATACCGCCCGCTGGGTGGAGTGTGACGACCCGAAAAAGTTTGAGGAATTTAAGCGCAAGTGTGCTGAAAATCTCGCTATTGACGGTGGTGGCCATTTAACGTATCTGGCGCCAACGCGGGTGAACCTGGCTTTAACTGAGGAGCGGCACCCCGAGGTTCGCTTCCGTTCTACTCGTGAGCATTAATGTCATAAGCTTGCTCTAAGCTGAACGGTGACCTGGGTAGCTGCAAAAAGTTGCGGTGAAAATTACGCTATCCAAGGCTTGTTTGAATGCTGTGCTGCCCTACAATGGGTCCACTCATCGAGTATGACATTAGCACGACTACGTGAATTTGGAGATTAACAACAATGAAAATCAAAGCATTAGTTTTGGCTGTTAGCATGATTGGCTTGAGCGGCAGCGTGTTGGCTGAGGGTGGTTTTTTTAGCAAGCTAGGTTTAGGCGGAAGCGCTAAAGCCGAAGAGAAGGCAGACGCAAAAGCGGATGCGAAAGTAGAAGCCAATGTTAATGTTGATACCAATATTGACGAAAAAGCGGCAAAAATGAAGGCTGACGGCTCTGCTAAAAGCGAAGCGATGATGGCGGCTGCGGAAGAGAAAAAAGCAGCTGCAGCAGCTAAGCGCGAAGAAGCGAAAGCCAAGCGTGAAGAAGAAAAAGCCGCTGCAAAAGCGCGTAAAGCAGAGCGCGAAGCGCAAGCTGAAGCTGACGCAGAGGCTCGGGCCGAGGCTCGCGCTGAAGCCAAGGCGAATATGAAAGCAAATGTTGAAGAGAAGAAAAGCGCTTTGCGCAGCCTGACCAATGTTAAGGTTGATGCCAGCGTGAAAGCGGGTGCAGAGGCAGAGTAATACTGCTTTTCACTAGCACGAATAAAAAAGGGGCCTGCGTGGCTCCTTTTTTGTGGGCGTCTAAAAAGGCGCTTGGCCAATCTAATCTTGTCTAGTAAATCCTACTTTGAATGCGCGTGTGTTTTGTGTCTTATGCCCTGCTGATGTGCGCTCTTTGAGTGATGGGCGAAGGCCTCCGCGGTGCGGAGGCCGGTGGGCATTAGTCCGAAGTTTTCGCTAGGCAGACTTCTAGCGGAAACAGTGGGTAGCCGTCTTCTGAAACGCTGCGGCTTGCGTGCAGGGTTTTCTCGCCAAGTATGGTTTTAACGCTAACAGTGGTTACGCAAGAACCTTCTCCGCTACCAGACACGGAATAGCCGAGGTCGCAGTCGCTAAATGACGGTGCCATGGGAGTCATTTCCACGCCACCAGAGACGTCGCAGCTGGTAACTGCACACACGGTAACAGCGCCGGTGCTAGGCAGGTCAATGCCAATTGGGCCTGTTAGTGGGGTGGCGACGCCGGCGAAATAGCTGTCTGACGCTGGTAATTCAACGCATTTCTCTACGCTAATGGTGCGATCTACTGATTGGTTGCTAAGGGTTTCGGCTACCGTGCTCAGTAATCCAGCGCTGGCCATGCCAGACATTAATGTCGCGCTGCCAATAAGCATCTTAGCGATCGTAGATATATTTTTTTTCATTTCTTGTTCTCTCCATAGTTTTAGAAATTACCCTCGCGGCGGCTAGGAAGCGATCCTTGCTGCCACAGCTAATTTGTACCCTAAAAATGCTACATAAATCTACATTTATGTGCATTAGTTTTTAATAGTGTGCACTAGAATTTAAAAAAATTATATAAATCATAATGTTATGTATGTTAAATATTTTTATATTGTGACTGAAGGTTTTTGATAGTGTATTAGTGGGTTGGGTTTTAGGTGGTGTAATGCGTGTTGTAGCCTTGTTTTAGGGGGTGGAGTGAAAACTGTAGTCAATCTATGTGCTAGCTTGTTATTCGTTTTGAGTGGACGCGGGGTTTAAAAGGGTAGTTGCTGTTTGTTACGGGAAAATAAAAAGAGGCTGGGTTCGCCTCTTTTCTTCGATATAGCTCAAGTGAGTGTGCTTTCAATGCCGCGCTGTTTACGGAAATATTCAATAACAGCTTCCATTGGTCAGGGGTCTTTGTAAACTCGTCGCGTACTGAGGGTGTCGAAGGCGATTGCGACATTGGACAAAATAAGTCGATTAATTTTTGGTCGGCGACGTTAAAGTTGCGATTGCAGCTTAAATTGACAAGGTGTCGGAGTCCGTGGCGAGAGCTAAAACTCGCCGAGAAATAGCCGTCGCCAAACGGCGCGTCATCTTGTTGGAGCGCCTCCCGAATGCGGGATACCACGAATGGAGGTAAGCAGGCACCGGTCTCTTGGCCTTCTATGTTTTGATTTTTCCCTATAGCTGCGGCTATCAGCAGTTGGTGTTCATTGCGCTCTGGCTCAAGTAATACGGCGATGGCGTCCACTAACTTCCTGCCGCTATACGCATGGATAAGGTGCAATGGTCGGCCTAGTACGTTTAATTTTTCTAAGCTGAGGTTGGTGACTGCGTGAACAGCTTTCTCATCACCAACGATGAGTATCTTCCACGGTTCGGCCTGCCCCGCTATAGGCGTACCGTCATGGTTTGCTACAACTTTAAAGCGTCATCTATGGCCATGTGAATTGTCCTTCCCTAGCGGTCGTAAATAGAGTGCTGCGACTCAGAGCCAGTCCCTAATTTACGGTCAGCTAGAATGTTCAAAAATAGTGATAAACCGAGGGTAAATTGAGTTTTGTCGCAGGTCGCCGGTCTATTGTTACGACTTGCTTGATGCCTAAGTGCACTTGCCCGACAATACGGTCCTTGTTAAGGGGGCGGTATTTGTGAGTAAAATCAGTAATAAACCTGTGCGGCTAGACCGCTATTTGGCCAGCGTTACGGATTACTCCCGCAGCGATGCTAAGAAACTGATTAAATCTGGCGAGATTACGGTCGGTGGCATTGTGGTACGTGATCCCGCACAGAGTATTGCGGTGGATGCCGAAGTGAATTTAAACGGTCATCCGCTGCGGGCCGTTGGACCTCGCTACATTATGTTGAATAAGCCCCGAGGGTTTATATGCGCCGCGCGGGATCGCCGCCATCAGACCGTGTTGGATTTAATGGATGAGGATAACCCTGAGCGCTTGCACGTGGCTGGCCGCCTCGATATTGATACCACGGGTTTAGTCTTACTCACTGACGATGGCGCTTGGTCGCATGCGGTAACATCGCCCCAGCGGCAGTGTTGGAAAAGCTATTACGTGGAAACCGCTGAGGTGATTACCGAGCAGACGCAGGTGCATTTTAGTCGCGGCGTCTTCTTGAAAGACGACAAAGCTCGCACATTGCCCGCAGAGTTAGATATTTTGGGCGAGTGTGTGGCGCGGCTAAAAATCTGTGAAGGTCGCTATCATCAGGTTAAGCGGATGTTTGGTGCTGAGGGTAATGCAGTGACGAGTTTGCACCGTGAGGCGATAGGTGAAATTAGCCTAGACGCCGATTTAGCCGAAGGTGAGTACCGTTATTTAACTGCAGACGAAGTAGCGAGTGTGCAAACCTAGCGTGCGCGTGATTAGCCTGCGCCCCTCACCAAGAGATACCAAGACGAATGAACACTGACCAAACAAATACTGCGGCGCAAGACACTGCATTGATGGCCTTGTATCAGCAGTTTCCCGCTGTGCAAACTCCCTTGTGGTGGTTTGCCGACGAGCATGTGGCAGCGATGCCCTTGCCTGCAGTGCGCGCCGATTGGTGCAGTTTTAGCAATCGCTGTGATATTGCCGAGCAGCTAAGTGCAGCGGGATATCCCGTGGAGCTTGGCGATTTTGTGATGCCGTCAGCTGCGCCGTCGCCGAGTACGGTGTGCTATCGGGTGTCTAAGGAAAAGGCCCTTGTTCACTATTTAATTAATCAGGCCCTATCAGTGCTGAGTGTGGGCGGCAGTTTGTTATTGGCTGGGCATAAGAATGATGGCCTGCACAATTACGCTAAAAAGGCCGCGGCGTTGGTTGGCGCCACCGCCGAGATTAAGAAGCACGGTGGGGCGGCGTATATTGCTAGTATCAGCAAGTGTCATGAACCTAGCGGAGTACTGCCCGATAGCGACTATACCCAAATACAAGAAATTGCCCAGTCGCCTAGTTTGTATAGCAAGCCGGGGGTGTTTGGCTGGCAGAAAATTGATCGCGGTAGCGCGCTGCTCGTTGAGCAGTTACCGGTGTTTTTGGCTGGATTTAAGTCGCCGCCAGCGAGTTTGGTCGATCTCGGTTGCGGCTATGGTTACATTGCGGTGATGGCTGCAGCGCAGTTACCGGAAAGCCGTTGGCTACTCACCGACAATAATGCCACGGCGTTATTGGCGGCCCGTAAAAATTGTGAGGTAAACACTATTAGCGCGCAAATTGAATTAGCTGATTGCGCGGCGGGGCTGACAGGCCCCTTTGATGCAGTGCTGTGTAACCCGCCATTTCATAAAGGGTTTGCGGTTGCGGGATCGCTAACCGATCAATTTATTGGCGCGGCGCATGCTTTGCTGGGGTGTCATGGTCGGGCGCTGTTTGTGGTGAATCAGTTTATTCCTTTAGAGCGCAAGGCTGCGGCCTTGTTTGCCAAGGCCGAGGTGTTAATTGAGGTCGACGGATTTAAGGTGGTGTGCCTTAGCAAATAGTGTGACCAATCTGGCTGTGCTCAGTTTTGGGGGGCGACGGATTGGTTTGCTGGCTCGCTCTCTGTATTAACTGCCGTCGCTGGCAGTGGTGGCTTAAGCAACTCCTCGGGCAATTCATCTACGGTTGGTATTTCGTCAATCGCGCCGTCGCAGGAGCTGCCAGCGTAAATGGCGCGCTTGAGTAAGCCTTGGGCTAAGAGCGATAAACCGCCAGTGTAAATTGCGGCGCCGGTAGAGAGTCCAGAGGTGAACATGCCGGATGGGTCGGCGACAATTTTGGGTTTACTAAATGTGCCGCCAAGTCTAATCAAGCCTGCTGCGGCTCCAACATTTATACCTACGCCAGTGCGGGCAATGGGAGAAACACCAAACAGCAGTTGTTCCTTACCGAGATCAACATTCCCTGTGCCGATGATTTTGGTTTGCGCCGTTTCTAGGGCGATGCCGTCGTCGCTGATAAATTTACCGTTTTTGCCTTCAAAGTGAACCGCAATACATTCGATGTCGGTGCTGGTTTTGCGTTCGGAAAAGGGGTTGATCTTATCTATGGTTTCGCTGAGCACGTCGGAGCCGATCAGATTAAGGGCATTGCCTTGGGCGACCAAGTCAGTAATTTTAACGTCGAGCTTACCGTTCATGTTGGCGGCGAGGAGGTGTGGGCTGGCGCCCTGACTATTAATATTTAAGCGAATGCCGCCCTTGCCGTTGGTAATGCCGGCTGCTTTGTCGAGGCCGAGCTTACCGTAGTCCTCTGCATCGACGCTGAGCCTGAGTGCTAGGCTGGGAATGGTCTTACTACTGTCGAGCTTGAGGCGTATTTTGGCATCGCCGCCAGCAAAATTAATGGTGGTATTTTTTAAGTTTAAAACACCGCCCTGCAAGCTAGGCTTGAGGTTGGCCTTGCGAATAAATGCATAGCCGGTGTCGATATCGTCCAGTGCAAGGCTGATATCGGCATTCAGGGTTTGCAGCGCATTAAGATCGATGGGGTCTTTACTGATGAGTTTTTTGCCCTTTGTAATCGGTTTTACGGCGGGGGTGGTCGCATTGGCTTGGCTGGGCGGATTGAGAAAGGCGAGGTCGATTCGTTTGAGCCCAAGGCTGCCCTTTAGTTCGGCTAGCTGGGTGTCGGCGGCAGGGCTAAAGTGTAGGTCAAACTCGGCATTCTGCTTGCCCATGCTGGCCTCGCCTTTGGCGGCGTAGCTAGTAGCTTGGGCATGTAGCTTGGCATTAATTGTTACCGCGCCGGCCTCCTGCCAGGGTAGTTGTGCCAATAACCATAGCGCCTTGCTGTTCTCGGCTTCGGCTTGAATGTCGAGTTCGGTGCCGGCGATGCCATTTACATTGATTTTGCCCTCGGCCTTGACCGTAAGATTTTGCTGACTGAGGTTTAGCTGCAGGGCCAAATCTGCCGCCTCGGTAGTTTTAGCCAAGGCTTGTAGTGCAATGTCGGCGTTGAATTGGTTGATCTCACGCTGGGTGGCCAGCTCGGTGATTTTGTCGGCTTTGAGGCTGATTTTGATATTTTCTTTGATCGCAATATTGCTCTTTAAGGCGTCTAGCTGCCATCCAGTGGCCTTTAAGGTAGCAATATTTAAATCGAGTTTAAGATCGGTATCGGCTAGCCACTGCCAGTCGATGGGGGATTCTTCCTCCGCTTGTGCTGGTGTAGCGGGGGTGGCTGGCAGTGATGTAGCCTCGTCGGGCTTGCTGGGCAGCAGCTGATCTACGTCGAGCTGTTTGGCCGATAGGCTAGCGACAAGCGCTGAAGTGTTGGCGTTAATAGTGGCTGCGCCGCGAATTTCGTCTTTGTTCAGTTTGAGAACAATATTGCTGAATTCGTAGTTCGGGGTGATGGCGAGCTTGCTGGCGAGGTGAATTTTGGGAATGGCCGGTACTTCGCTGCCGGCGAGGCTGGCCAGATTGGCGGCCTCGCGTAAATCTATGGCGAATTTCAGCTCGCTACCGGCCAAATTGGGGCTGAGGACCAGCTTGCCTTCGCTGCTGAGGTCTACGTCTTTATGCTTGAGGGCGAGGGTGTAGGCGAGCACGCCGCTTTTTGGGTCGAAGAGGGTGATACCGCTGCTGAGTTCAAAGTGCTGTTTTTGGTAGTCTAGGCCAATATAGAAATCGCCATTACCAGCTTCGATGCGTTCACCGCTAATTTTTGGTAGATAAATACTGCGCTCTGCGCCAGTTTTGTCGCGCCAGAATAGATTGATATTTTTGATGCCAATGCGATTAAAGTTGAAGTCGCCGGGCAGCATTGGCAAGCCGGTGTCGACTTCTGGCTCGGGGTTTTGCGAGCTGGTGTTGGCGATCAGTTCGGGGCTGAGCCAGTTAAACTCACCAGCCTCGTTTTGTTCTACGCGAATGCTCAGTGCGTCGGCGTTAAGCGTCCAGAAGGGCTCCTTGCCAAAGGGGTTTTCGGTGAGGCTAATGGTGATGTTCGCTAGGCTGAGTAGGGCTGGGCGGGGCCACTGGGGATTGCGGATATTGATGCCGTCAATCTCGAAGCGCAATGGCGCGAGCTGGGAGCGGATATCGGTGATTTCCACTTCGAGTCCGGCAAAGCGCTGGGCGCTGCTATTGATCAGTCCGCGCAGCAATTGCGGTTGTATAAGCACCGTCGCAACGGTGGCGATGGCAAGAAAAATAAGTAAGCCTAGAGTGAGTAGCGATTTCTTAATCATGGTGACGGCGAATGATCCTGTGCTGGCGCGAATGTCAGTAAATCTACGATACCATGTTTAGGCTGGAAGCTGCGTCAAACGTGGGGTGAATGCCTTCGCGTAGCGCCAATTTACAGTAATTTGAGGAGGTGTAAGTGCAGTGGTCGGGTGAATTGCAAAGCGGATATTTACTTAGACGTTATAAGCGCTTTTTGGCAGATGTGGTGTTAGACGACGGTACGGAAGTGACGGTGCATTGCCCAAATACCGGTGCCATGACGGGGTGCGCGGAGCCGGATAGCCGAGTGTGGTTGTCGGTTAGTGATAATCCTAAGCGCAAATACAGTATGACCTGGGAGCTGCTAGAAACCGAAGCAGGGGATAAAGTGTGTATCCACTCGGCGCTGGCCAATACCTTGGCAGATGAAGCATTGGCTGATGACCGGATTAGGCCCTTGGTTGGCTACCCCAGTTGGCAGCGGGAGAAAAAGCTGCCGACGGGTAGCCGTATTGACCTTTACGCCGCCGCGACCGCAGATTTGCCAGAGTGCTATGTTGAGGTGAAGTCGGTGACCTTAGATTGCGGGGGTGGCTTGGGGGCGTTTCCTGACGCGGTGAGTAAGCGCGCCAGCCGCCATATTGAAGATTTACTTGCTCTGCGCGACTGCGGCGCCCGAGTGGTACTGCTCTTTGCAGTATTGCACGAGGGTATAGCGCGGGTGACGTCAGCGGCGGATATTGACCCCGATTACGCCCGCAATTTACGGGCGGCGGTGGCGGCGGGTTTGGATGTGTTCGCTTATAAAGCCGAGATCAGTAATGCGCATATGACCCTTGGTTCTGCGTTACCGGTATCTGTTTAGCGAATCTATTCGGGGGCGAGCTCGGTGAGGGTTAGTACGCCTTCATTTATTGTAAATGGGACCGCTTCCAGTGTTTTGCCCACGCAGGGACCCGCGACACAGCTGCCGTTTTCGATAATAAATAGTGCGCCATGAGTCGCGCATTGAATGAGCGAGTCGTCGTAATCGAGAAATTGATTTTCTTGCCAATTGAGTTCAATGCCTAGGTGAGGGCAGCGATTGCGGTAAACATAAACCTTGCCGTGCAGGCGCACGGCAAAAAAACTCTGGTCGGCAAATTTAAAGCCCTTGGAGCCTGGGTCGGCAATATCGTTTATGTGGCCAAGAATACGCATATAGTGTGGTGTTCATTTATTGCTTGTAAGAAACCCGAGTTACCGCAGTATGAGCCGGTTCGGGTAATTATCGCAGCTTAGTCGGCGGTGGGTGGCTCAATAAGGCGGTCATCACCTTCGCTTTTAAAGGCGTGGCGAATGGCGGGTAGCATTCGGTCAACGGAGTCGCGGCCTTCCTGAATGGCTTCAGCGGCGCAGCTAAATTCCATTAAGCCGATATGACCGAGTCGTGGCCACAGCATGATATCGGCCGGTTCGCCGGCAAGTCGGCTGCGGGTGATTCGGTCCTGCATGATATTGATGGCGCTCATCATTACCGCAATGGTACCTGGCGGCTCGGGCTTTTTCTCGCCCTCATTGGTGCGAAAATTACTGGCGGCCTCTTTTACTGATGCCGCAAAACGGCTAAAGGCCGCACCGAGAAAGGGGTCTTGTTCGTCTTCTTCGTCGCTCTCTTCAAAGATTGGCAGCTCTTCTTCGGCTTCCTCCTCTTCGGCGACCTCTTCTGAGCTGGGTGCTTTGGCGTTGCTTATGACTTTTTGGCGGCCGACCAGGTCGCTGTTGAGATCGACGCCAATAATAATATCGGCACCTAGTGCGCGGCATACCGATACCGGCACGGGATTCACCAAGCCGCCGTCAACCAGCCAAGAGTTACGAAAGGCTACAGGGGTTAAAATGCCGGGTATGGCCATTGAGGCGCGCACTGCGTCCCACAGCGGGCCGCGTTGTAACCATACCTCGCGGCCGCGCAGTAAGTCGGTCGCCACCGCGGCAAAGGGTTGGCTTAAATCTTCAATGTTGGGGTTGCCGTACTCGCGCTCGAAAAAATCGATCAAGCGGGTGGCGTGGGCCACGCCGCCGGTAGCGCCCAAGCTAACGCTCATATAGTGTAGCACTTGGGTGGTGCTAAGTGATTGAATCCAATGTTCGAAATGGTCGAGTTTCCCGGTGAGGTAGCATGCGGCAATAATAGAACCTACGGAGGTGCCGCAAAGAATGTCGGGCTTAATGCCGAGCTCGCTCAGGCGCTGAATCACACCAATATGGGCCATGCCGCGAGCGGAGCCACTGCCGAGGGCAAGGGCGATTTTTTTTTCGTGTGGTGAGGACTCGTCCACGTATTACTACTCCAGAATTTAAACTCAGACCAATAGGCGTTAGTATGATGCCACGAAGCTCTAACACCTTAAACAGCTTGAATAGTATGCGCCCATGAATAGCCCAACGGTAAGCGCCGATTTCGTTTTAGGTCGTGATAATTCCGCCATCACCTCGTTTGCCGGCGCTGCAGTGCATCGCGACATTGTTGCGCCGCTGTCGGCTCTGCAAGCCGATGCCGCGACGGCCGGTTTTGATTTGCGGGTGGTTAGCGGCTATCGCAGTTTCGATCGCCAGCGGGCTATTTGGAACGCCAAAGCCCGAGGCCAGCGTGCGGTGCTGGATAGCGCTGGTTGCGCGCTGGATATTAGCCTGCTGAGCCAGGAGGAGCTGGTCCATGCTATTTTGCGTTGGTCGGCCTTGCCAGGCGCGTCGCGGCATCATTGGGGTTGTGATATTGATGTTTACGATGCGGCGGCGGTTGCCGATGATTACGCGGTGCAGCTCAGCCCTCAAGAAGTAGCTGACGACGGCGTGTTTGGCGCCATGCATCAGTGGCTTGATCGGCAGTTTGTTAGCGGTGGTGGCCACGGTTTTTTCCGCCCCTATAATGCTGACCGCGGCGGTATTGCACCTGAGCGTTGGCATTTGAGTTACGCGCCGCTGTCCGTGAAATGCGAACTGACTCTCAGTGTTAAGTTATTGGCGGCGGCAGTGGCGGCGGAGCAGGATTTTGCCTTGCAAGAAACCGTACTGACAGTGTTAGATGCTATTTATTCGCGCTATGTGGCGGTGCCGAGTTCATGTTACCCGGCGAAGTATGTGGCGGAATTAACGACTAGGAAGTTGGTATGAGTGCAGCAGTGAACGATTTGTGGCTTGCCATGACTAAAGAAGCAAGGGATTACGGCCGCAATGAGCCGGTGCTGGCCAGCTTTTATCATGCCAGCATTTTAAATCACGCCAGTTTCGCTGATGCTTTGAGTTTTCATATTGCCTCTAAGCTAGGTTGTGATTCGGTTCCCGCGATGTTGATTCGCGATGTATTTAACGGCGCCTTTATTAGTGATCCGACTATTGTGGACTCGGCGGCTATGGATATTCGCGCGCACTTCGACCGCGATCCCGCTTGTGATCACTACGGTATGCCCTTTTTGTATTTTAAGGGTTTTCAGGCGATTCAGGCCTATCGCATTGCGCACTGGCTGTGGGTTCAGGGTCGGGAGTCGCTGGCATTATTTTTGCAAAATAGGATTGCCAGCGTCTTCGATGTGGATATTCATCCTGCGGCAGTGATTGGCTGCGGGGTAATGGTCGATCATGCCACCGGCCTTGTTATCGGTGAAACCGCGGTAGTTGGTGACAATGTGTCTATGTTGCACTCGGTCACCTTGGGTGGTTGTGGCAGTGGCCCAGGGCCTCGGCACCCGCATATTTGCGACGGCGTACTGATAAGCGCCGGTGCAAAAGTACTGGGTAATATTGTGGTGGGCGAGGGCGCTAAAATTGCCGCCGGCAGTGTGGTGTTGAATCACGTCGCGCCCCATTCGACAGTGGCAGGGGTGCCAGCAAAGCAGGTTGGTGCTTTATCTGCTGATTTGCCGGCATTAAATATGGATCAATATATCAATGACGAAGCCTAATATTGCAGCTTAATCGAATCAGTATTATTAGATTACATCTGTTATATTGTGAGCTATAGAGGTCGCGAAAATTTTTAAGCGAGGTGCTTGTGAGCGTTAAACTATTAGATAATAAAGCGTTTTACGGCTTTCGGGTTCGCCGTACAGTAGCGGGTAAGTTATACCAAGAGTATTTCTCGCTGAAAAATGAAGGCGCGCGACTGGAAGGCAAACAAAAGAGCGAAGTTGAAAAGCAGGCTATGGATCGCGATGCGGTATTGGCTGCGGAGCAGCGTCGCTATCTTGAAGAAACCAAAGAAGATCGCTGCTTTAAAAGTGATGGCACGGTGCGTGGTATCAGTTACTTATTGAAAACTGAAAAAAGCGGTAATTTAACGCCAATTTTTCAGGTTGGTGTGGCCTCAAAAGTTGAGAAGAAAACCGTGTGTACCAGTTTTTCGCTCAATGCCCACGGCAGTGATGACGCTTGGCATAAGGCAGTTGAGGCTTATTCTAAGCATAAATCTATACACAAGAATTCTAAACTTTATCATCGTTTGTTAAAGGCGATGCCAAAGGTAGGTTAATAATTCGCTAATTTGCGGGGCTTTTAAACGCCTCGTTATGCACTTAAACGGAGCCTTATGGCTCTGTTTTTGTTTCTGAGTATTGCGTTAGTATTTGCTGCTGCGAATAAGATTGATGCCGCGAAAGGATTTTTTCGCTGCGAATTTTACGCAGGCTTGTTTGGGGAAGCTGTGGTGAGTAAAGGAGTTTTTTAAGGTGGGAATAACGGGGCCGTCAGGCCCCGTTGCACAGCTTAGCCTTTGTAGGCAGCAGCGGCTTTCATAACTTCTGCGCGGGCTTCTTCACTGCCTGCCCAGCCATCAATTTTTACCCATTTGCCTTTCTCTAGGTCTTTGTAGTTTTCAAAGAAGTGTTCAATTTGCTGAATCAGTAGTGGTGGAAGATCTGAAGGCTCTTTCACATCTTTGTAGAGAACCGACAGCTTGTCGTGGGGTACGGCCAACAGCTTGGCGTCTTTACCAGCTTCATCGCTCATATTGAGGATGCCGATAGGGCGGGCGCGAATGACTGAGCCGGGCACTACTGGGTAAGGGGTTACAACCAGTACGTCTAGCGCGTCGCCGTCTTCAGACAGGGTGTTGGGGATATAGCCATAGTTGGCAGGGTAAAACATGGGGGTCGCCATAAAACGATCGACCATCAGCGCATCATAGTCTTTGTCGATTTCGTATTTAATTGGGCTGCTGTTAGCAGGAATTTCGATGGCAACGAAGATATCGTTAGGCAGGTCTTTGCCGGCCGGAATTTGCGTGTAGCTCATGAAGGGCTTCCATTTCTTAAGGTTGGGGTTGATAAATCTGTGCCGATTATAAACCCTGTAGAGGCTGATTACCAAAGAGGAAAAAGGTCGGCTACTACCAAGGTAGCAACCGACGAGGGGGGAGACTAACTGATGTCGCTAAGCACGCGGATACGGCGCTCAGCTATTTACTTGAACCTGAACCAAATCGCCTTCGGTGCGAGCTTGGTAGCAGGGGACTGATATGCTGTCGTCCTCTAGGCAGTTGCCGGCCTCAAGGCTAAAGTGTTGTTTGTAAATGGGCGAGGCGACGACCAATGTGCCTTGAATACTGCCGACAATTCCCCGCGACAACACATTGGCATTGCTGAAAGGGTCTTTGTTGGCCAGTGCATAAATTTTATCGTCGACTCGAAATATTGCCACTTGGGTTTCGTTAATTAGTGCCGCTACGCCTGCATTGGGTAGAATTTCGTCAAGACGGCAAACAGTAGTCCAAGACATTGGGTGTTCCTCGTATAAATCTATTGTGCTGAGTCGCACGTGCGGTGCGGCTCAGGTATTGTGTGTTTAGGCGACCGCGATTAAGTCTTTGTCGGCGGTTTTTTCGGCCTCAGTGGCGGGGCGAATTTGACCGCGCTCCTGAATAAAGACAATTTCTTTGTCGGTTTTGTCAGCATTGATAAAGCTGCGGAAGTGTTTCACCTTCTCGGGGTTCTCGATGGTGGTTTTCCACTCGCACTGATAGGTGTCAACGACGTTGGCCATGTCTGCCTCTAGCTCTGCGCAAATACCCAGTGAGTCGTCAATAATGACTTTGCGCAGGTAATCTAAGCCGCCTTCGAGGTTTTCCATCCACACCGAGGTGCGCTGCAAGCGATCGGCAGTGCGCACGTAGAACATCAGGAAACGGTCGATGTATTTTACCATGGTGTCGGTGTCGATATCCGAGGCAAATAAATCGGCGTGGCGGGGCTTCATGCCACCGTTACCGCAGAGGTAGAGGTTCCAGCCTTTCTCAGTAGCGATCACACCCACGTCTTTGCTCTGCGCCTCGGCACATTCGCGCGTACAGCCCGATACCGCCATTTTGAGTTTGTGTGGCGAGCGCAGGCCCTTGTAGCGGTTCTCTAAATCAATGGCTTTGCCAACGCTGTCTTGCACGCCGTAACGGCACCAAGTGGAACCTACGCAAGATTTTACGGTGCGCAAAGATTTACCGTAGGCGTGGCCAGATTCAAAACCGGCGTCGATCAATTCGCTCCAAATTTTGGGCAGCTGGTCGAGGGTGGCGCCGAACAAATCTACGCGCTGGCCGCCGGTAATCTTGGTATAGAGATTGTACTTTTTGGCTACTTGGCCAACCGCAATCAAGCCGTCTGGGGTGACTTCACCGCCGGCCATGCGCGGCACTACCGAGTAGGTGCCGTTTTTCTGCATATTAGCCAAGTAGCGGTCGTTGGTGTCTTGCAGGCCGGCGAGTTTGGGCTCAAGAATATAGTCATTCCAACACGATGCCATGACAGAGGCGGCGGTAGGCTTGCATATTTCACAGCCGTGGCCGCTGCCATGCTTCTCTAAAAGCTCGGCAAAGGATTTGATTTGGCCAACTTTGACGAGGTGGAAAATTTCTTGGCGAGTGTAAGGAAAATGCTCGCAGAGGTCGGTGTTCACCTCAACGCCCATTTTAGTCAATTCGGCGTTCAGCACTTGGCCGACGAGGGCAGTACAGCCGCCGCAGGTGGTTGCTGCTTTGGTACAGGCTTTAAGATCGCCAACCGTCATCGCGCCGCCCTGAACCGCCGCGCATAAATCGCCTTTACTTACATTGTTACAAGAACAAATTTGCGCAACATCGGGCAGGGCGTCTACACCCAAGCCCACGCCAGCACTGCCGTCTAGGCTTGGCAAAATCATGCTCTCGGGTTGTTCCGGCAGAGTGATTTTGTTTAAGGCAAATTGAAGTAGGGTGCCGTAGTCATTGGCCTCGCCAATCAGCACGCAGCCCAGCAGGTGTTGGCCGTCGCTGCTGACCACAATCTTTTTATAGACTTCGGCTTTCTCGTCGATAAAGGTGTAGCACTTGGCGTCGGGGGTGGTGGCGTGGGCGTCGCCAATCGAGGCAACGTCAACACCCATGAGCTTGAGCTTGGTGCTCATGTCTGCGCCAGTAAAAGCTTTTTCTTCGACGCCGCCCAGTACGTGGTCGGCGGCTACTCGTGCCATATCCCAGCCAGGTGCAATCAAGCCGTAAATGCGGCCGCCCCACAACGCGCACTCGCCAATGGCGTAAATGGCTGGGTCCGAGGTTAAACAGGCGTTATCAATAACAATTCCGCCGCGCTCGCCAACCTCGAGCTCACACTGTCGGGCTAGAGCGTCTTGGGGGCGAATACCTGCTGAGAAAACCAATATATCGGTTTCTAGTTCGGCGCCGTCAGCGAATTGGAGCTTGTGAACGCAGTCATCACCATCAATAATTTGCTGGGTGTTCTTTTGGGTGTGGACTGACACGCCCAAGTCTTCAATTTTGCGGCGCAATAGGGCGCCGCCGCCTTCATCGACCTGTACGGCCATGAGGCGGGGGGCAAATTCGATAACGTGGGTTTTTAGCCCTAAGTCCATTATTGCTTTAGCGGCCTCGAGGCCAAGTAAGCCGCCACCAACAACGGCGCCAACTTTGGCATTGGCCGCAGCGGCAGTAATCGCTTCTAAATCCTCAATGGTGCGGTAAACAAAGCAATTTTTGCGGTCGTGGCCGGGTACTGGCGGCACAAAGGGGAATGAGCCGGTCGCCAGAATCAATTTGTCGTAGGGGTATTGTTCGCCCTTGTCGGTGCTAACGATTTGCGCCGCGCGATCTATAGCAATGACTTTTTCGTGGGTGAGGGCGGTAATATTGTTGTCGCTGTAGAAGCCGTCTTTAACCATATTGAGCGAGGCGGCTTCGCGGGTTTCAAACCACGCGGTGAGGTGTACGCGGTCATAGGCTGGGCGAGGTTCTTCGCCAATAACCGTGATCGCAAATTGCTCGCCTCGACCGCTTTCAATAATAGACTCGATGAATTGGTGGCCAACCGGGCCGTTACCAATAATAAGTAGGCGTTGTTTGTCTGTCATGGTTACTTCCTTTGATACTTTGCGCGGTGGCTATCTATTTGGCGGCCGGTGCTGCGGATGGATATTGCTTAAATAGATAGCAAAAGCTGTGCCACTGTTTTTGGTGGAAATTAAGGTGTTGATTTATAAATGTTATTTCGGATTTATGCGTCCTTGTGGTGCAATTTTGGGGTTTATGGAATTACTCGAAGGGGGATTTGTTGGGGCGCAATGCTCGGTGTTGGTGCGGAATAGGAGGTCTTAATCCTGTCGTTAGGCGCACTAAAATGATGCAAAAATACAGCTTTGGGTGTAAAGAAATAAAAATAAATCTTTCTAAACAGTGCCTTAGGATGATGGCTAATTTTGACGTATATGTTTGGCACAGGCCTTGCTCTCATGAGAACAATACTTACAAATGGCCATTATGGAGCTATTAATGTCTTCCTCGACTTTAAATGTGCTTGATCTCAAGCAAGAGAAAATACGATTACTTCACTTAAGTTGGTTTGCCTTTTTCCTCAGCTTTGTGGTGTGGTTTAACTTTGCACCGATGCTGTCCTCTATAAAAGAAGCATTTGATCTGACTAATCAGCAGGTTAAGGCGCTGATGATCCTTAATGTGGCGCTCACCATTCCCGCCCGCGTTATTATTGGTATGTTGGTGGATCGTTTCGGGCCGCGCATCGTCTATAGCGCCCTTTTGGTGCTTGGCGGCATGGTATGTGTTGCCTTTGCCTTTGCTAACAGCTACGAAGCGATTGCCTTGTTGCGCTTCTTAATGGGCTTTATCGGTGCTGGTTTTGTTATCGGTATTCGCTTAGTGGGTGAGTGGTTTCCGGCGCGTCAAGTAGGCTTGGCTGAAGGGGTTTACGGCGGCTGGGGTAACTTTGGCTCGGCGGCAGCAGCAATGGCTCTGCCGACCTTGGCCTTGTACTTTGGTGGTCCAGATGGCTGGCGCTACGCGATTGCTTCTACCGGCGTAATTGCCTCTATCTACGGCGTGTTCTTTTATTGGCGCGCTCGCAATACCCCGAAGGGTTCTACTTACTTTAAACCCAAAAAATCTGGCGGTTTGGTTGTGAGTAGCAAGCGCGATCTGATCTTCTACATTGTTATGTGCGTGCCTATGTATTTGGCGCTGGCGACATTGACGTGGAAGTTGTCGCCAGT
Organism: Zhongshania guokunii; assembly: GCF_040892635.1. Classification (NCBI taxonomy): domain Bacteria; kingdom Pseudomonadati; phylum Pseudomonadota; class Gammaproteobacteria; order Cellvibrionales; family Spongiibacteraceae; genus Zhongshania; species Zhongshania guokunii. Next base: position 108,567 of record NZ_JBFRYA010000010.1, read on the forward strand.
GAATTTGGGAATGCTGAATAGCACGGCATCAATGGCGTTATATGTGGTCTTGGCGGTTTTATTTGTAGTGCAAGTTAGTCAGATTCTGCGGGTAAATAGCGACTTGTTAAACAATGTCGCAATTCCAGAGATGCAGCAGTACAAGTTTAAACAGGTCGCGATCTTGAATGTGGCCTATTTTGTGACTTTTGGTTCTGAGTTGGCAGTGGTGTCCATGCTGCCTTTATTCTTTATGGAAACCTTTGAACTGAGTGCAGTGGCTGCCGGAATGTTGGCCTCGGGCTTTGCGTTTATGAACTTGGTGGCGCGTCCCGGCGGCGGTTATTTGTCGGATAAGTTTGGTCGCCGCAAATCGCTGTCTATTTTGGTCGCTGGCTTAGCGGCGGGCTATATGGTGCTGAGCAATATAGATTCGACTTGGACAATTTGGGTGGCGGTGGTTTCGACCATGTGCTGTTCTTTCTTTGTGCAGGCCGGCGAAGGCGCAGTATTTGCAATTGTGCCCTTGGTTAAACGCAGTATGACTGGACAAATTGCCGGAATGACGGGTGCTTACGGTAATGTTGGGGCGGTTATCTTTTTAACAGTATTGTCCTTTGTGAGCGCATCGGACTTCTTCCTTGTGATTGCCGCTTGTGCAGCGTTTGTGTTCGTTGCTGTGCAGTTTATGGAAGAGCCTCAGGGTCATACCGCGGAACTGAATGACGATGGCAGTGTTGCGCTGATCGAAGTTAGTTAAAGTACAGTGTATGTTAAGCGCATAACTGTGGTTCATACCTCGAGAACGTTACATGCACTTTGACGGTGGTTTAAAGTTGGCAATTGCCCAGCGCAGCAGTGCTGGGCAAAAACCGGTTAACGAAGATAGCTTGGGTATTTGTATACCTAAGGATGAGCAAATAACCACCAAAGGCGCGGTTGCAGTTATTGCCGATGGCGTGTCCGCGGCAGAGGCCGGAAAGGAGGCGGCAGAAACCTGCGTAACTGGTTTTCTAAGTGATTATTTCTCAACCCCAGATTCTTGGTCGGTAAAGCGATCTGCACAGCAGGTTTTAAATGCATTGAATCGCTGGCTGTACGGTCAAGGCCAGCATTATCTGCAGGCCGAAAAGGGCTATGTTTCCACGCTCAGCATTGCGATTTTTAAATCGCAAACAGCGCATTTATTTCATGTCGGCGACAGCCGAATTTACCGTTTGCGGGACGGTTGCCTTGAGCAGCTTACCCGTGATCACGCCATGCCTATCAGTCGCGGTAAGTCGTATTTAACTCGCGCAATGGGTTTGGATATTAATTTAGATGTCGACTATCGCGCGGCCGATGTGGCGGTAGGTGATGTATTTCTATTGAGCACCGATGGCATTCACGATGTATTGAGTAGTGGGCACTTACAGGAACTTATCGGCACAATAACTATAGCGGCAGATCTGGACGCTATATGTCAGCAGATGATTGATGAGGCGCTGGCGGCGGGTAGTGACGATAATCTCAGTTGCCAGTTATTGCGAGTTGATGCGCTACCGTTGGAGGATGCTGGTGATGTTTACCGCAAATTAACCGCGCTGCCGTTTCCGCCGCCGCTGGCTGTGGGCATGGTGTTAGACGGATTGGTTATTGAGGAAGAGATTCACGCCAGTCCGCGCAGTCAGCTTTACAAAGTTTTTGACGCGACCGCAAACCAACATTACGTAATGAAAACCCCGTCGGCAAACTTTAATGACGATCCGGCCTATATTGAGCGTTTTATTCTTGAGAGTTGGGTGGGGCGCCGAATTCAAAGTGAGCATGTCATTGCGGTGATCGCCCCGCCGTTGGCGCCGACGTGTCTTTATTACTTATCCGCATTTGCGCCGGGACGAACTTTGGGGCAGTGGATGCGGGATAACCCCAAGCCCTCTAGCAAGCAAATGCTAGATATTATATTGCCTGCTGCTAAGGGCTTACAGGCGATGCATCGACGCGACACGATTCATCAAGATATAAAACCTGATAATATTCTCGTGGGGGATGATGGTCAGGTTAAAATTATCGACTTCGGTTCTTGCTACGTGGCCGGCCTTGCTGAAATTGCAGTGCCAATAAGTCGTGATCGAGTATTGGGCACGGCCCAGTACTCAGCTCCTGAGCATGTTTTGGGGCGTAAACCAGGCGCCAAGGCCGACCAGTTCTCATTGGCGGTTATTGTTTTTGAGGTGCTGACGGGGCATCACCCATTTCAGGGGCGTTTAGAAAACTGCACCACCACCGCCGCATTTACGCGTTTAGAATATATACCTGCCTGTCATTATAATCCTCATGTGCCGCTGTGGTTAGATGCTGCATTGAGTCGAGCGCTGAGTATTAGTCCAGAATTGCGTTACAACGATATCGCTGAGTTTGTTCACGATCTTCAGCACCCTAACCCCGTGTACAGCAAAGATAATTTTCAGCCGCTGCTCACTCGCAATCCATTGCGGGTATGGCAGGGAATTTCCTTTATCTTATTGTTGTGTCTGCTCTGGAGCTTGAGGCGTTAAGCACCTTATTAGCGACTTTAGCCTAGCGTCTTTATAGTGCAATTCATTGCGAGCAATTGATCCTGTCGCGCTTGCTCATGGTGCATTCTGATTTATATGTGGGCAAATTTACTCTTATATTTTCGCTATGCTTCATCCCTTATTCTGGTTTTTGTGGCGCAGAGCACATTGCGGTTGTGATTTGCGTTTAAAAACTAAGTCAATTCCTCTTATCCGAAAATAGCGATTTCTTTGGCGCGGCTCTTGCAATACCTACATACGGAAGTTGATGGCAGTGTGATCTTTATCGGCTATAAGGCTTTGTCACTGCGCAGTTAACGCAAAACGAATTGGGGCTATTTGTGAAAATTTTAGCGTTAAGCCTTTCTAAAATTTGCTGGTGCGTGGCGATATTGCTGCTGCCGATGACCCTGTATGCAAGTGAGTCCGATTCGGTAAAGGTCGAGGCGCTAAATCTTTATAGCAGCGCGCGTTTGGCCTCTGAAGCTAGTAAACAGGAGGAGCTTCATCAAATTCGTTTTTATGTTTCCCGCCTTGCGGAAAATTTTGAAATTCAGGCCGTAAGTCTTAGCGTTGACGGTCGCGAAGTCGTTAAATACAAGTACAGCGAGCTGGAATCAAGGCTTTTATTTGATGGCGGCGTGCATCCACTACTCACTCTTAGCTTGCCCCCAGGAAGCCATCAAATTGCAGCCAAATTTGTAGTTATAAATCGCGATGCCGGTCCTAACGCTGATCGTTTATTTCCGCGTATAGAAAAGGATTTAACGCTTACCGGAAATACCCAGTTAGAGTTAGAGCTGCTTAGCGAAGGAATGGCAAAATGGCTGAAAAAGCCCAGTATATTGTTACATGACAGGGGCGAAGAAGATCCCGCATTAAATAGTGATAGCAATCCTTTTCTGCGTGCCGTTTATTTTAATGCGCGGCGTCACTACGCCTTCGAGGCCCTTGCCGAGGCTATGTATTATGTAAAAAAGGGTGGGCAAGTCGCGCAGTTTTCGCCACGCCTGCAGCAGACATTAAAGCAGAGCGCAGTCGAATTGGGTTTAGCTGCACTGCCCAGCGAGCTCGCGAATATTGGTGACCCAGCGAGCAGTGCACGCGCCAGTGACGATATTTATCAAAAATTTAATAGCGGTGTGGGGTTAATTAATCGTGGTAAGGCTGCCGAAGGTGTCGCAATTCTTGACGCTTTAAGTTACACCATTCGTGAGAGTAATGGCAGTGGCACAGCGCAGAACAGTAATGAAGCTCTGCTTGGCGATAAAATTAATTTGTCTCTCGGATTCTATTTTTTACAGCAGGGCGATAGCGAGCGCGCCGTGAATTATTTTAGCGAGGTGCGGCGTTTAAGTCCTTACGCCAATAAAGCACTGGTGGGGTTGGGGTGGGCGCTGCTGAGTCCGCGTCAGACGGCTGTGCAGGCTCTGGCCGACAGCGATATTAGCGCGCCCGGTCGTAAGGCTAAGAATATGGCGTATCTGTGGTCTGGTTCCGAGGACGACATTGCTTGGGCGCGTCGCCACACACCCTTTCGGCGAGCGTGGGCTATTGCGTCGGGCGCAAAAGAAGAGGATTTACAGGCGGCGATGGTGCCGTGGATGGAATTGATCAATCGCGACCCCCTAGATCCCGCTGTGCAAGAGGGGTTATTAATTTTACCTTACGCGATGTCGCACTGGGCAGGGCAGGGAGCGCGTGCGGAAAGCTATTATGTGTCTGCGGTTAATCGACTTCAGGAATCTTTGTTGATTCTAGAATCAGCGGCAGAAGATGTTCGCAGCGGTGGCTTACTGGAGGCGGTGATCGCAGCCGATAAAGACAAACTCAATGGGTGGGGTATTTGGTTGTGCGATTTATCTGCTGATCGACAGGGTGCGTATTTGGATTTGTTACTCGATAGTTCCAGTTTTCATTTTGCGCTGCGCGAGTTCCGTCAGCTTGGTCGCATAGTTGAAGTGTTAGGTGGCGTTGGGCAAGTTGGCTCAGCAAGTTCGGCGGCTGGAGGCAGCACCCTTCTCGGCGCGTTAGATAAATTAAAAGCACAGTGGGGGCTTAAGCTGGAGCGAGCCGCCATTGCCGAGCTTGATAAGCATCGCCAGCGCACTGAACGCTATTTGGCTGAGGCCAATTTTGCGATGGCGCGGAACCATGAAAACGCGCGTCGTCAGCTTACCGAAGTGGTGTGGGATGGGGAGGCTGGCAAATGAAACTCGTTGATTATAATAGAGTGAGCGCTTTGCAAGCTGCTTGTGCACTGCCAGTGCTGTTTGGAATGTGTGTGTTGCTTAGTGCTTGCCAGCCTGCGCTGCAGCCTCGTGGTGAGAGCCAAACCATCGGTAGCATGCTTGAGCGCAACGGGCAGAGTGCCGAGCGCTTATTTATGAGTAAAGTATCGGCTAAGAAAATTGACGACGCCGAGGTGGAATCCCTACGCGTTGAAGCAGCGGCTTTAAACCATTACCAAAAAATTCTTAACTTGGCTTCTGCATCTGGTGTGCGCGCCGAAGCCTTGCGTCGTTCTGCAGACCTGCGTATTGAAGGCGCGGAGCGAGATGGCAATATAAATATGCGGGAGGTTGCCGCGGCGACCGAGCTGTATCAACGACTAATCGCCGAGTTTCCCGATTATCCCAATAAAGATCATGTTATCTACCAGTTGGCCCGCGCCTATGAATTATCAGGCCGCAGCGAACTGGCAATCGACACCTTGCGGGATTTGGCGCACGAGTATCCGGCTTCGCAGCGCGCCAATGATGCCCTGTTTCGCGCTGCTGAAATGCTGTATTTGCGCAAGCGCTATCAAGAGGCGGCTGCGGAGTACGGGCGTTTAATCAAGCAAGACCCTACGATGCCATACTGGCAGATGGCTCAGTATAAATATGCGTGGAGTCAGTATCAATTGAGTAACCCAGAGCTTGCTGTCAGCAGTTTTACTGCCATTTTAAGCCAGCTCAAAATACGCAGTGAAGTGATGACCATGGAGCAGTTACTGGCTTTTGTGCCGAGCGCCAGCGCAGAGTTGCTACGGGATACCGTCCGAGGCCTAAGTTTAGCGCTAGCAGCTAAACCAAAAGGTCATAATATTAACGCTTACTTTGCCGGGTTGCCCAGCAATCATTTTTACCCACTGGTGTATAGCAGTCTCGGCGAGTTACTGATGAACAAGAAACGCTATACCGATGCGGCGAGTGTTTACGAGGCTTTTGTCGGCGCCTACCCTCGGCATGATTTGGCAATGCGTCACAGCGAAAATGCGATTGCGGCTTATCAGCGCGGTGGATTTACGGGGCTTAAAATCAGCGCCCAAGAGGTTTATATCGAACGCTACGCAACCGCCATACTTGCCTCTGCAGTGGAGGGCGAGGCAGATGCAGCGTTGACTAAACTTAGTAAGTTACTACGTGATTACACCATGGAAGTATTGGCATTTCGTCATGCCGAGGCGCAACGAGCAGAAGACAGTGACGCCGATATACTGCAGCAACGTTTTGCTGCAGTGGCAGAACGCTATCGCATGGCATTGGCAATGTTTCCTCTTGATGCCAATTTTGCAACAACTAGCATGCGTTACGGTGATGCCTTGTTTGATAGCGGTGAGCACAAGGCTGCGGCGGAACAATATCTTGCGGTGGCCTATGATCTCGCGAGCTATAACAAGCCAGCAGATGCTGCGTTGGCCGCAGTGAAATCCTACCGCGCTTGGTTAAACGACGCGCTGGATGCCGAGCGTGATGAAGCCCAGCAAGCGGTAATCGACGCTAGTATTCAAATGGCGGCGGCGTTTCCACAGCATCCAGAGCGTAGCCGAGTGCTGTTGGCCAGCGCCGAAGATTTATACGGTATGCAGCGTTACCAGGAGGCATTAGCGATAGCTGAGCCCTTGCTCGAAAATGCGCAGTGGGTCGATTTGAGTTTGCAAATTAAGGCTTTGAGTATCACCGCCGACGCCTATTATGCACAAAATAGATTTGATAAGGCTGAAATCTATTACGACCGTTTATTGCCAATGGTAGTAGCGGAGCCGGTGCTTCAAAATCTCGCCCGCGAGCGTTTGGCTATCTCTGTATATCGTCGCGCGGAGGGCTTGAGGAGCTCCGGCGAAAATGCACTTGCGGCAAATACATTTTTGCGCGCCGCCGAGCTAAGCCCTAGTACGGTATTACGCGCCAATGCAAGTTTTGATGCTGCCGGCCAGTTTTACGTGGTGAATAACTGGAAAAAAGCGGCGGATGTGTTGCAAGGTTTTCGCAGCAACTTTCCCAATCACCGTATGGCAATTGAAGCAGATAAGCTACTTGCTGAAACCTATCAAAAGTCGGCGCAACCGGCTTTGGCTGCTGCGGTGTATGGCCACTTGGCTTTGGTCAATAGTGAACCTCTTGCAACCCGTCGCCAGGCTAGTCTGATGGCGGCAAAACTTTACGACCAAGCGGGATTACGCGAGCAAGCTCGACGTGCAATAGAAAAACATATTGCTCAGTTTCCTGCGCCCTTGTTAGATGCTCAGCAATTCCGGTTGCGCTTGGCCGCGATGGCGCCAGCGAATAGCGAGCTTCATCAGCGCTGGTTAAAAGAGATAGTTACTGCCGACAAACGTGCTGCTGAGCCTAACGAGGCTTCACAATTAATAGCGGCGGATGCCAGTTTGCAACTCGCGATGATCGATGTGCGCCGAGCTAAGAGCGCTAAGTTGCAGCTGCCTATTGCTAAAAGCCTGGCGCTTAGGCAGCGGGCGATGCAAGCCGCTATCGATAGCTTGGCACAGGCGTCCGCTTACGGTTTTTCTGATATCACCACTAAGGCGGATTATGAACTAGGTAATTTGTATCGTGACTTTGCTAAGGCACTGATGGAGTCGGAAAAACCGCGGGAATTGCGCGGGGATGTACTGCAAGAGTACGTCCTTTTGCTAGAGGAGCAGGCCTACCCCTTTGAGGAGAAGGCAATTAGTGCCTTTGAGGTGAATGTGGCGCGAGTTCGGGACGGGGTGTGGACGGCGGGAATGCGGCAAAGCCTTTTAGCGTTAATTGAACTGGCGCCCGCCAAATACGGTAAGCAGCCTCAACTGGAGGATAGTTATGATTCACTTTACTAAACTGCTCGCAGCGCTGCTATTGCTCTGTGCCGCGGGCTGCAGCTCTGGGCCGCAGACTGTGAAATCAACGAAGCAGATCGGCACGCCTTCGTCGGCTGAGTTCGATCGCGCGCTGGCACTAATGAAAAGCGGTGACAGCGCCGGCGCAAGCCAAGCTTTTTTGGCGCTGAGTGAAAGCTATCCGCGCTCAACTGGGCCGTGGACAAATTTGGGAATTTTGGCCGCTCGCCAGCAACAGTATGAGTTAGCAGCGAAGTATTTTTTAGGGGCATTGCAGCGCTCACCTAATAATGTCGCTGCGCTTAATTGGATGGGCTATATCACCAGTAAAAATGGCAGTTACGACGCTGCGCTAGATTGGTATGGCAAGGCGTTGGCGGTCCGCGATGACTACGCCGCCGCGCATTTGAATATAGGTATTCTCTACGAGACTGCGTTTAAGCAAAGCTCTCAAGCGCTGGTGCACTATCGCCGCTATCAGGCGCTTACAGGCGGTGACAATATTTTAGTGAGTGCTTGGATTCATAATATCGAATCTAACGCAGATTATGTGGCGGTGAATGTGTCGCAGGTGAATTAATGAGATCACTATTATTTATAGCGCCGACAATTGCGATGACATTGGCGTTGCAAGTAAGCGCCGAGTTAGCTGTTGGCACCGCGAGCAGTACCGAGCCGGCAATGGGTGTAACTATTCACGGCACCGATGAAGCTGCGGTGGGTTTGTATTTGATGCCCTGGGGCGAAGAGCCGGTGAGCGATTTAGATCGGCCGCCACAGTTAATAGACGAAGGGCCGCAAGTGATTAATGCTGAGGAGTTTCAACGTTATGCTGAGTGGTATCAGGCACGCCGCTCGTATCGTTATTGGCGTCTCCAGCGCAATAACTGGTAGCGAAGACGTTTGGCGGCAGTACACATGTAAAACAAAATTTAATTTGATATTTTTTGAGGTGAATTATGGAAGCCATTTCGACGTTTATTACGTTCTTTAATAACGGCGGCCACTTTATGTATCCAATAGCGCTGGTGCTCGCTTTTGCCATCGCTATTAGCATTGAGCGCTTCGTTTTTTTGACAAAATCTCTTAGTGATAACCGCCGGTTTTGGGCCAAGATCTGGCCTATGTTGAGTGCCGGCGAAATGAGCGAGGCCGAAGCCTTAATTGCTAAATCACATCTTGCCGTTGCCCATATTTTAAATTGTGGGCTCGAGCAAGCACGGATCGACAGTCGTCGCAGCGACGTGGAAATTGCCACTGAGGATGGGCTAATGGCACTGCTGCCGGCTATTGAGCGTAGGACCCATTATCTGGCAACGTTTTCTAATGCTGCGACCTTGCTGGGCTTGCTCGGTACGGTGTTGGGCTTGATCGGTGCCTTCGGTGCGCTGGGGACTGCCGACCCCGTTGAAAAGGCAAATTTACTATCGGCGGGTATTTCCGAGGCCATGAGCTGCACGGCATTTGGTTTGATGGTGGCGATACCCTCACTTTTTGCCCATGCCTATTTGCAAAGTCAGGCCGGTGAGTTAGTCGATACCCTTGAGTCGGCTTGCTCGCGGTTTGTAACGGTTATTAGCCGCAGTAAAGCGCTGCAGCGCTGAGGTCAAAAGATGAGCGCGATGTTCGATATAGAGCCGGACGCAGATCAGGGGCCGCGCAGTTCAAGGCGTATACGGCGTCTTAAGCGAAAGCTGCGTCATCGCCCCGATGGCGAGTTAAATATTGTGTCGATGATCGATGTGTTTGCGGTGCTGGTTTTTTTCTTGCTGGTGGGCTCGTCGATTTCTGCGAGTAAATTACATGCGCTCAAATTAAACTTGCCCTCGCAAAGTGAGCAGCCGGCGGTCAGTGCTAAGCCCTCGCTGCAGTTAGCTATAAGTCTATTTGACAATCATCTTGAAATTTCAAGCAGTGAAGGCCTAGAGAAAGCGCTGCCAAAAATTTCCGGTAAATACGACACCCAGCGATTGGCTGAGCTGTTAGTGGATTTGAAAAAAAATCACCCAGCTGAATCGAATCTGAGCCTGTTTATTGCGGAGAATATTGCCTACGAAGATATTGTTGCGGTCATGGATAGCAGTCGTGAGTACCCAGCCGGAATGCTAGGTGTTGATGGTAGCCGTGCGCTGTTTCCATTAATTTCGATGGGCGATGCGCCACAAGGCAGTGCGGAGGCTAAGCTAACACCATGAGCAAGCGTCAAGAGCGAAAACTCCAGCGTGAAGTGAAGCGCGCTGGCCGAGATGTCGCTATCAATGTGGTTTCACTCATAGATATATTTGCTATTTTGGTTTTCTACCTGCTGGTGAATGCGCTGGTAGTTGAGGTCATACCGGAATATCAGAATTTAAAATTGCCCACTTCGCTCGCTACCGAGAAGGCGCAGCGCACTGTGACGGTAGCGGTAAGTGCCAGCGATATAATGCTGGAAGAACAGCGCATAATGAGTGTGGAAGATGCGCTGCAATCCGAGCAGCGGGTTCTAGCATTATTGGCGGCAGCGTTGGCGCCCCTCACTGGGACCACTGGCGTTGATCAGCTGAGTGATGGCGGTGGCCAAGAATTGAAAAACGTGGGAAGTGGCAAAGACGTTAATATAGTGGCCGATCGCGATACGCCCTATCGCTTGTTAAAGAAAATTTTAGCTACTTGTGTCGACGCTAATTTTGACCATGTTTCCCTCGCGGTGCGGGAGATTACTCAGGGAGGCGGCGTATGAAAAAGCAGCTAGCTGCCCAGGTGGTTTTGGGAAATGACTACTGGGGAATCGGATTAGCCGCCGACCGGCGTTTTAAACACGTCTTACTGAATATAGTGAGCTTGTTGCTGCTAATGTTTATTGCTGCGGCTTTTTGGAAGGTGGAGGTTGCGGAAGCGCCGCCGATTAAGCCAGCGGCCAGCTACGCTCTAGAGCTACTGCCAGCGCCAAAAGTGAAGCCAAAGCCGGTCGTAAAAGCTGCGCCTGTAGTCAAACACCAAGTTGCTAGCAAGCCTAAGGTAAGCGCCAAGAAAGCTGCGCCAGCTAATCCGGTGCCGGCCATTAGCGCTCAGGAGAGAGCCCAAACCCTAGCGGCCGCCGCCGCGCAGCGTCAAGCTGCTGCCAAAGCCGCGGCGGCAAAAGCGGGAGTGATGGCGTTTAGCGAACAATTGGCGCAACTGCGTGATAATAGCAGCGATGTAGTGATCAGCGACAAAAGTCTTAGGGAGCGCGGGGCAGTAAAAAGTGAGCTTGTCGAGCCCAGCACTGACTTGCTTTCGGCGAGTAAGCTTAGCGCTGGTCATGGCGACTATGGTAAGCGCAGTGTTAGCGGCGAACAGAATAGTACGGCGATTGGTGGTCATCGCACTGAGGCCTTGGCTGGGGTTTCGGTGCGCTCGGTACCGGCAGGAGCGAGTACTGACGGTGCAGTAGCTGGCGTCGAGCCGTCGCGTAGTTTGGAGGAGATTCAACTTGCCTTCGATCGCAGTAAAACCGCGTTCTTCGCGATATTTAACCGTGCTGCTCGCAAAGACAGTACGATCCGAGCCGGAACGGTGGTGGTGAGCTTAACGATAGAGGCCGATGGTTCGGTAAGTGATTGTAATATTGTATCGTCGAGCTTTTTTAATTCGGACTTAAAGGCAAAACTATTGCAACGCGTTGCGCTGCTAAAGTTTGAGGCCAAGGCTGTTCCTCGCTATACCTATCCTAACTATCCTATTAGCTATATGCCTTAAAGATATCCATATTGTAATTGTTCTCTTTGGCCGTCATTTGATCCTGGTCATTGTTCGTGTTTGTTTGTCATTGCGTTAGTTTTTCTGCATTGCTAGTTCGCTGTTTAAATTCTTTCTAATGGCTAATTTTTCCCCATTTAATTCCTTCTCGTATCGTGCAACGACCTGGCCGGCTTATATTTTTGTCGATCAAAATGGTAGCGTTAATTCGGGCTTTTTTGGTGCAGGGCTGAATCGCTGTGAATATTTTAGGGGTTTATATTGGTGCAGTTATGCGTCCTATTGCTACCGCTACCTTGAGAATCAATTTTATTTTTGCTTTTATTTGGTGCTTATTTAATATAGTGGAAAATACTTATAATAATTAAGCTGTTGTTTATAAGGGGTATTTTATATTTTTTTGCGGTTTTTTTGTTTTTTGGCTCGTAGATTGCTAATTGCTTGTTATCGCAAATTGATTGGGACGAGCATTGTTTGCGATGTGCATCTGCCTAACGACATTTACCTTAACGAGATACAATATGTTGATACGAAAATCATTGCCTTGGGCTATTTCTATAGGCTTATTTGGCGCTGCAGCGCAAACTTCATTTGCTGCGGAGAGTTTTACGGAAGCGCTTAGTAAGGGCGAAGCTCATGTTAATTTGCGTTTGCGCTACGAGTCGGTTGCCGAAGATGTGGCGGCGGGTGGCAACAAAACGGGTGATGCTCTAACCCTAAAAACCCGCGTGAATTTTAAAACTGATAGGCTTAAGGGCTTCAGCGGTTTTCTTGAGTTAGACGACGTAAGCAACTTTGCTGGTGGCTCAAATGACAGCGTGAATGGCAATGTTGCTGACTCACTGATTGCCGACCCAGTGGGCACAGAAGTGAATCAGGTTTATCTTGCTTACAAAAATTGGGATAGCGAATTTAAATATGGTCGTCAGCGCCTAACCTATGATAATCATCGCTTTGTTGGTCATGTTGGCTGGCGTCAAAACGAACAGACATATGACGCGTTTACCATTGCCAATAGCAGTATCGAAAATCTTAAACTGAATTACGCGCATATTTCTAATGTAAACCGGATTTTTGGTGAAGCCAGTGCGGTGGGTGATACCGAGATGGATTCCCATTTATTGAATGCCAGTTACGCCCTGCCTGCTGGCACGGTGACCGGTTATGTCTATTTGCTAGAGACTGATGATAATTTTGCGGGCTTTAAACGCATGGATACCGATACCTACGGTATTCGCTGGCAGGGTGTGGCGGGTGATCTTGCCTATAACTTAGAGTATGCGACCCAAGAAAGCGCTGGCGCAAATCCTGCCGATTACAGCTCAGACTATATGCTTGCTGAGGCCAGCTATAAATTGGCGCCGCTAACCTTAGGTCTTGGTTATGAAGCGCTTGGTGCGGACAAAGATGGTTTTTTCATTACCCCGTTGGCGACCTTGTTTAAATTCCAAGGCTGGACGGATATGTTCCTCAATAAGGGGCTGGGTAATATCAGCGATGGTATTAACGACACCTACTTCACCGTTGGTGGTGCGGCACTGGGTATGAACTGGTTGCTGGCCTACCATAGCTTTGAGTCTGAGCAAAATAATGCTGCCGGTGATAGTGACCTCGGTTCCGAAATTGGCGGCATGGTTACCAAGAGCTGGGGACCTTATTCTGCTGAATTACGCTACGCGAGCTACAGTGCTGGTGATAGCACTGGGTTTAATGGCGGTGGTTTGAGCTTGATGGACACTGAAAAAGTGTGGCTGACCTTAAGCGCTAATTTCTAATCGCGCAATGCGGTGCGTCGGCGTAGAGCTGGCGCCATAGCAGTGATACCATGCCACACAGACTTTTCTGTGTGGCGTTTTTATCTATGCACCTTCATATTTTGGGGATTTGCGGCACCTTTATGGGTGGCCTTGCGATTCTTGCCCGCGAGCTGGGTCACACCGTGACTGGCTCCGATGCCAATGTTTACCCGCCAATGAGCACCCAGCTGGAGTCCCAAGGTATAACCTTGATGGAAGGCTATGAGGTGTCGCATCTGTCTCCTGAGCCAGACCTCGTGATTATCGGTAACGCTATGTCGCGGGGTAACCCCGCGGTTGAGCACGTGTTGAATCGCGGCATTCCCTATACCTCCGGCCCGCAGTGGTTGAGCGACAATGTCTTGCAAAGTCGCTGGGTGCTGGCCTGCGCGGGCACCCACGGTAAAACCACCACCAGCAGTATGCTGGCTTGGGTATTGGAAGATTGCGGCTTTCAGCCAGGATTCTTAATAGGTGGGGTGCCCGCTGATTTTGGCTTGTCGGCAAGGCTAGGGGAAACGGATTTTTTTGTAATAGAGGCGGATGAATACGACAGTGCTTTCTTCGATAAGCGCTCGAAATTCGTTCATTACCGGCCCTACACCGCGATTCTCAATAATTTAGAGTTTGATCACGCCGATATTTTTCCTGATTTAGCCGCTATTCAGCGTCAGTTTCATCATTTAGTGCGTACTGTGCCAGCCATTGGTCGTATTGTTATTCCGGCGGGTGAGCCGGCTTTGGATGATGTGTTGGATATGGGCTGTTGGAGTGAGGTGGAGCGGGTTAGTAGCGAGGCTGGGCAAGCTGCTGATTGGCAGGCCAAGGTGCTCAGTGCTGATTTCTCGGAGTTTGAAGTGCTCTATAAAGGAATCGGGCAGGGTCGAGTAAATTGGTCTCACACCGGTGCGCACAATGTGAACAATGCTTTGGTGACCTTGGCCGCGGCCCATCATATTGGTGTGCAGCCCAAAGACGGTATCGAGGCCTTAAATCAATTTCAGGGTGTAAAGCGGCGCATGGAGTTGCTGGCCACCGTGGCGGGTATTGCGGTTTACGACGACTTTGCGCACCATCCCACCGCGATAGCCACAACCTTAGAAGGTTTGCGTGGGCGGGTGAGCGAGGGAAGAATTGTCGCCTTGATAGAACCGCGCTCTAATACTATGCGTATGGGTATTTATAAGGATCGCTTGGCGCCGGCAACTGCGCACGCCGATGAGGTTGTTTGGTATCAGCCGCCAGGCTTGAACTGGTCCTTGGATTCGGTGATCGCTGGCAGCGCGACACCGGCACGCTTAAGTGTCGATCTTGAGCAGACTATTGCCGAGCTCAGCGCAAGCTTAGTGGCGGGGGATCATTTGGTTATTATGAGTAATGGCGGCTTTGGCGGTGTGCATCAGCGTCTTATAGCGGCGCTGCGGCAGCGCTGGGAGCAGCCAGAATGAAAAAGTCGGTAACCCTAGCGATGACTGGTGCCTCTGGGGCGCAGTATGGATTGCGCTTGCTGGAGTGCCTGCTTGCGGCCGGGTGCGAAGTGCATTTTATGATTTCTAAAGCCGCCTTGCTGGTGGTAGCTACCGAAACCGAAGAGACTTTGCCCGCCAAACCCGCCGCCTTGTTGCGGTATTTGTGCGAACGGTTTCAATGCACCCCGGAACAGCTTAAGGTCCACGGCCCCGAGGATTGGATGGCTGCGGTGGCGTCGGGCAGTGGTGCGCCAAGCTCGATGGTGGTATGTCCGGCCAGTACCGGCACGCTTTCGGCAATTGCCTGCGGGGCCAGTAATAATTTAATTGAACGCGCGGCAGATGTTGCGCTCAAAGAGCGCCGCCAGCTTATTTTGGTGCCCAGAGAAATGCCCTTATCGGCAATTCATTTGCAGCATATGCTCAGTTTGACGCAAATGGGTGCAACGATGATGCCCGCTTCGCCGGGGTTTTATCGCAAGCCTCAGAGCGTGGCTGATGTGATTGATTTTGTGGTGGCAAGAATTTTGGATCATCTCGGTGTGGCGCAGGACCTCGTGCCGCGCTGGGGCGAATAAAAACTGATTTTATAAAAAGGACCGGAGTGAGTAAGCCGGCGATATATGACGCTTAAGGGACAACTATGAGTGCAATGTTATTGTCTGTGTATCAACGCGTAATACTGCGTAATGCATTTTGGGTTTTGGCGATTTTACTCGCGCTAGTCGGTTGGCTGGGAAGCTATATCCCCAGCTTGCAGCTCGACGCGTCTGCGGACGCTCTGGTGTTGGAGGGCGACGAGTCGCTGGCATATTACCGCGAGATCAGTAAGCGCTACGGCTCTGAAGACTTTTTGCTCGTGACCTATCAACCCAAGGAGGAATTATTTGCTCCAGAGCAGCTGAAAATCCTTGGTGAGCTGCGCGATCGTTTAGCGACCCTGCCAAATATATCGAATGTCACTTCTATATTAGATGTACCGCTGTTAGAGAGCCCGCGGGTGTCGCTGAGCCAAGTCACCGCTGGGGAGATTCCAACCTTGAGCACGGCGCCAGACATCGATATGGATATGGTGCGTGAAGAGCTTTCTACCAGTCCAATATACAAATCGCTACTGACCAGTACTGATGGCGACACCACCGCAATACAAGTCAATATTAAGCGCGATGAGCGTTTCTACGAACTGCTCAATCAGCGCGATGAACTGCGCGCCAAAGTAACCGCTCAAAATGCCAGTGCCGCCGAACAGGCAGAGCTGGGTGCGCTGGAGAAAACCTTTGCCGATTATACGGCTCTTGCCCACGAGCGGCAGGCCGAGTTAGTCGCCCTGGCGCGGGATATTGTTAAGGATTATCGCGGCGATGCCACGGTGTTCCTCGGCGGTGTACCGATGATTGCGGTGGACATGGTCGCCTTTGTTAAAAGCGACTTGAAGGTGTTTGGCGCAGGGATATTACTGTTTATAGTTGTCTTGTTAACGGTGATTTTTCGTAAGTTGCGCTGGGTACTGATCCCTCTGTCAACCTGCGTATTGAACGTGGTGTTTATGTTGGGTCTGCTGAGTTTTCTCGACTGGCGACTGACGGTTATATCTGCGAACTTTGTCGCCTTATTGTTGATTATTACCCTGTCGGTGACGATTCATTTGGTGGTGCGCTACCGAGAATATTCAGCGGCGCAGCCAGAGGCTGACCAATTTAGTCTGGTCTCGCAGACCACCGCGATTATGGCGATGCCTTGTTTGTACACCACCTTAACGACCTTGGTGGCGTTTGCGTCATTGGTTGTTAGTGGGATTCGACCAGTGATTGATTTTGGTTGGATGATGACCATTGGTGTAGTGTCGGCACTGGTGCTGACCTTTATTGTTATGCCCTGCGTAATGATGCTCATGAAGCGTCGTGAAGAAAAGGGTAGTTCGGATGATAGCGCTGCATTTACGCGTTACTTTGCCGTGGCTACTGAGCGCTATGGTCGCACCGTGGTCGTGGTCTCTACAGGGCTCTTGCTGCTCAGCGTCTGGGGGATTACCCAGCTTAAAGTGGAAAACCGTTTTATCGACTACTTCCACGATACCACTGAAATTTATCAGGGCATGGAGACGATCGACGCCGAATTAGGTGGCACCATCCCCCTTGATATTATTTTGGATTTGCCTAAAAAGGAGCCCGTAGCCGCGCCTTCCGCGAGTGGCGGTGGCGATGATTTTGACGATTTCAGCAATGATTTTGCCGACGACTTTGGCGACGATTTTGGTGCTGATTTCGGTGGCGCTGGTGGCGCCCAGAGCGAGTGGTTTACGGTTGCCGGCCTGCAGCGTATTAAGTCGGTACACGATTATGTCGACGGCTTGCCTGAGACTGGCAAGGTGCTGTCACTGTCGACTTTTTATGAGTTGATGCAAATTATTATGGGCAATGTTGACGATTTGCAATTAGCCCTAGCCCAGCGTTCACTGCCGGCGTCGATCTCCTCGATTCTGATTGACCCCTATATGTCTGCCGAGGTTGATCAAGTGCGGATTAGCGTGCGGGTTAAAGAAACCAGTCGTACCCTTAATCGTAAACAGCTGCTCATTGATATTGAAGATCATCTGGTCAATGAGCTGGGTTTTGCACCTGAGCAAGTGCACCTAACCGGTATGTTGGTTTTATATAACAATATGTTACAGAGTCTGTTTACTTCGCAGATCATGACTTTGAGCGCCGTGTTTGTGGCGATACTGGCCATGTTTATGGTCTTGTTCCGGTCCTTGAGCTTGGCGCTCATCGCTCTTGCTCCAAATTTATTAGCAGCTGGCGCGGTATTGGGTGGTATGGGCTTGGCGGGAATTCCGCTGGATATGATGACCATCACCATTGCGGCAATTACAGTGGGTATTGGCGTGGATAATACTATTCACTATGTGCACCGCTTTAAGCAGGAATTTCCGACCGATCGCAATTATTTGGCCACTATGTATCGCTGTCACGCGAGTATAGGTAAGGCAATGTATTACACCTCGAGCATCATTATTTTTGGTTTTTCTATTTTGGCGCTGTCTAACTTTACGCCAAGTATTTATTTCGGCTTGTTGACCGGCTTGGCGATGCTGGCGGCTTTGCTTGGCGCGATGTTATTACTGCCAAAGCTCTTGTTGGTGATCAAGCCTTTAGGTCCTGAGCAGGATGTCTGATCTGGCGTCTGATACAGCGGTGGAACTGCCATTATTTCCCCTGCGCAGCGTGCTATTTCCTGGCGGGCGCATGGGTTTGCGGATTTTTGAGCGGCGCTACTTAGACCTGATTCGCGACACCCTGCGTGAGCAGCAGAGTTTTGGCATTGTGTGGTTGCCCGAGGGTGGTGCGGAGGTCTTAAAACCTGGGGTGCGCCAGGCTACCTTGGCGCTGATTGGCACCGAAGCGCGAATCACCGATTGGGATCAAACTGACGATGGCCTGTTGGGTGTGGTCGTTGAGGGCGGGCGACGCTTTCGTCTGGCCGCCGCGCGACAGGCTGATAGTGGCTTGTATATAGGTGATATTCAGTGGCTTGCCGAATTGCCAGATACGGCTTTACCGCCTCGGGGCAGTGAGTTACAAGATTTGTTACAGCAGCTTGGTGAACATCCTCATGTGCAGCGCTTAGGCATGGACTTGGATGTGGACGAGGCGGGGGCCTTGGCCAATCGTTTGGCCCAGTTGCTACCCCTCCCTGCGGCAGATGCCTATCAAATTCTCAGTATCGACGAGCCCGTGGCGCGCTTAGATGCGCTGCACGACGTGCTCGACGGCCTGTCTCAGTAAGGTTTATCACCTCGGTGGCTGTGTTTAGCTGCCGAGCGGTGGATATTGTCGATAGTGACTCCTTTTCCAATCCGTTATACTAGCGGCCTTTTTAGTTTCTCCGGTTGGAGAATTACCAAATTTCGACCTTCGCAGCGTAGTGGAGGTGAGAGGATTGAAAGGCCCATGGACATTAAGCAGTATATGAATCAGCTAGGTCGTCAGGCGCGGGCAGCAGCCCGTCTGGTGGCGGCGGCCGATACTGGCGTTAAGAATCGCGCCCTGCTGGCAATAGCGGCGGCGGTAGACGCTCGGCGCGATGAGATTATTGCCGCCAATGCTAAAGATCTCGCTGCCGGTGAAGCCTCGGGTTTAGATGCGGCACTGTTAGATCGTTTGGCACTGAATGCTGCTGGTATCGCTGGGATTATCGAAGGTTTGACTCAAGTTGCCGCGCTGGCCGACCCCGTTGGCGCCATCACTGACTTGAATTATCGGCCCAGCGGTATCCAAGTAGGCAAAATGCGGGTGCCTTTAGGGGTAATTGGCATTATTTACGAGTCCCGCCCGAATGTAACTGTAGAGGCCGCCAGCCTGTGTTTGAAGTCGGGCAATGCGGCGATTTTGCGCGGTGGTTCAGAGGCTATCCATTCGAATCAAGCTTTAGCGGCCTGTATTCGCGAAGGTCTGCTAGCTGCTGGTCTGCCTGAACACGCGGTTCAGGTACTGGAAACCACCGATCGCGCCGCAGTTGGCGAATTGATTACCATGCCTGAATTTGTCGATGTTGTTGTGCCCAGAGGCGGTAAGGGCTTGATCGAGCGCATTGCGCGCGACGCCACGGTAACGGTAATCAAACACCTAGATGGTATTTGCCATGTTTATATCGATGATGCGGCCGATGCCGAAAAAGCACTGGCGATTGCGGTAAATGCCAAAACCCATCGCTACGGTACCTGCAATACTATGGAAACTCTGCTGGTAGCCGAGAGTCGCGCCGAAGAGTTATTGCCTAGCATTGCTGATGCGCTGACCGCCAAAGGCGTTGAGCTGCGCGGCTGTCCGCGCACCCGGCAAATCTTGATGGGCGCAGTAGAGGCCAGTGATGAAGATTGGGGCACCGAGTATTTGGCCGCAATTCTGTCGATTAAGGTAGTGGCTGATGTTAACGAGGCAATGGATCACATTGCTCAGTACAGCTCCGCCCATACCGAATCCATTGTGACTGAGAATTACACCACCGGCCGCCGTTTTCTGCGTGAAGTGGACTCCAGCTCGGTGATGATTAACGCTTCCACTCGCTTTGCCGATGGTTTTGAATACGGTCTAGGAGCGGAAATTGGTATTTCCACCGACAAGATTCACGCCCGTGGCCCAGTCGGCCTAGAGGGCCTGACCTCGCAAAAGTACGTGGTACTTGGCGATGGGCATATTCGCAGCTAAATGACGGCGCCGACCACTGCTAAGCCCATTGCATCGCTGGCCATTTTTGGCGGCACTTTTGATCCGATACACCACGGTCATCTGCGCTCGGCGGTAGAGATTAAAGAACAACTTGGGGCCGATGAATTGGCTTTGCTGCCAAGTCATCGGCCGCCATTGCGGGGCGAGCCTGGCGCAGACAGCGTGCAGCGTTTTGCGATGGTCAGTGCGGCAGTGGCGGGCGAGGCAGGGTTACTTGCCGATGGCCGCGAGTTACAGCGGGAGACGCCCTCGTATACTGTCGATACTTTGCGGGAACTGCGGGCTGAGCGCGGGACTGCGATGTCGATCACGTTGATTATGGGCAGCGATGCCTTTAATAAAGTACAGCATTGGCGGGATTGGCCTGAGCTGTTTAGTTTGGCTAATGTGGTAGTTTTGCATCGGGCAGCTTATCCACTGCAAATGGATTCGGTAGTGGCCGATTTTGTTGCGCCGCGCCGAGTGTCGTCAGCAGCGGAGTTGGCGGTGCGCAGTGCCGGTGGGTTTTATGAGTTAAGTTTGATTCAGCTGTCGATTTCGGCAACTGATATTCGCCAGCGTTTGGCCAGTGGCAGGTCAATTCGTTACCTTGTTCCCGACGTTGTCGCGGACTATATCGCTGAACACGGTTTATATACACAGTGTAATACATAGGAATACCCGTTTGATGGACGTTGAACAACTCAAGAATCTGGTGCTGGAAGCGCTTACAGATGTAAAAGGTCGAGATATTGTGGCCATCGATGTGCGCGGCGTAAGTGGCGTTACTGACTATATGGTGGTGTGTAGTGGCACCTCGAACCGGCATGTTAAATCGTTGGCGGATAACACCTGGGTTGAAGCCAAAAAGAAGGGCATTGTGCCGATTGGTATGGAAGGTCAGGAAACTGGCGACTGGGTACTTGTTGATTTTGGCGATGTGGTAGTGCACGTCATGCTGCCGGAAGCGCGGCTGTTTTATGATCTTGAGCGCCTGTGGCAGGTGCCAGAGCCGGGCTCAGAACCAGGTTCAGAGCCAGGGTCTGATGCGAGTTAGTTTGATTTGCATTGGCACCAAAATGCCAGCGTGGGTTGAGGAGGGCGTTGCAGAGTACCGCAAGCGCCTGCCTGCCGAGATTCAGTTTGATATCAAAGAATTACCCCTACCTAAACGGGGCAAAAACACCGATATTCGCCGCGCCATTGCCCAAGAAGGCGAGGCGATGACGGCGGCAATCCCCAGTGGCGACCGCGTGATCGCGCTCGATGTGCTAGGTAAAGCCGTGAGTACCGAAAGCTTGGCCGAGGCCTTGGCCCGCTGGCAAATGGAGGGTGACAATATCAGTATTTTGGTTGGCGGCCCCGACGGCCTGAGTCCAGCGTGTTTGGCCTTGGCGCGCCAGAAGTGGTCATTGTCGGCAATGACTCTACCGCATCCTCTGGTGCGGGTATTATTTGCAGAGCAGCTTTACCGAGCGTGGACCATTAATAATAACCACCCCTATCACCGTTGATGACTGGCTCATGACTAGGCGTCAACAGCTTAAAAATACCCATTACGAACGTCGAGTGTATCGCTACCGCGTGGCGATCTCGATTATGTTTGTGGTAGTGATGACCGCGATTTTGATTGCGCGTTACGGCCAGTTGCAAATCGCCGATTACAATATTTACAAAACCCACTCCGACCGCAATCGTATTCAGTTACTGCCTATCGCACCTAAGCGCGGCTTGATCTTTGACCGCAACGGGGTGCTCTTGGCTGAGAATATCCCCAGCTACACCCTGACCGTGGTTAAAGAGCGGGTGGAGTCGCTGGATGAGACCTTGGCGATCATCGGCGAATTAATTTCTCTAGAAGAGGATGATATTGAGCAGTTTCGTAAACGCTTAACTCGGCGCCGACCCTACGAAGCCGTGCCTTTAAAATTTAGGGTGAGTGACGAGGAAATCGCCAAAATTGCGGTTAATCGTTATCGTGTGCCCGGCGTGGAAATTGATGCTCAGCTAGTGCGGCATTATCCTCACGGCGAGTTATTTGCTCATGTCTTGGGCTATGTTGGCCGGATTAGTGAGCGCGAGCTGGATGAGATCGATCCGGTGAATTACAGCGGTACTCACCATATTGGCAAGATCGGTTTAGAAAAATATTACGAAGAATTACTCCACGGTACGGTGGGCTACCAAAACGTTGAGAGCAATGCTCACGGCCGAATCCTGCGGGTATTGGAGCGTCACGACCCCCAGCCTGGCGGTGATATCCATCTCAGTGTTGATGCCTATGTGCAGCAGGTTGCTTTTGAGGCCTTAGCGGGCCAACGTGGTGCTATTGTGGCGATGGATCCGCGCACCGGCGGCATTATCGCCATGGTGAGTACGCCAAGTTACGACGCCAATTTATTCGTCAACGGTATTAGCAGCGCCGATTACAGTGCCCTGCAAAATGATCCCGATCTACCCCTCTATAATCGCGCCTTGCAGGGCCAGTACCCGCCGGCATCAACCATCAAACCGATCTGGGGTTTGGCGGGCTTACAGTATGGCATGGTGACCCCGGCGACGCGGATCGCTGACCCCGGCTGGTTTAGTCTGCCTAACGACACTCGTCGCTATCGCGACTGGAAGCGCGGTGGGCATGGTTACTCGATGAATTTAGAGCAGGCGATTGTACAGTCCTGTGATGTGTACTTTTATGAACTCGCTTATAAGTTGGGGATTGATCGCCTCCATGATTTTGGCGTGCGTTTTGGCTTAGGCGTGCCAACGGGTATAGATAATACCAATGAGCGCAGCGGCCTGTTGCCGTCGCGGGCGTGGAAAGAAGAGGTGCGCAATAGCCACTGGTATCCAGGTGAAACCATTAGCGTGGGTATCGGTCAGGGCTTTATGTTGGCGACGCCTCTGCAGTTGGCAGTGGCGACCTCGGTAATTGCCTCTCGCGGCGAGTTGCGGGCGCCGCGCCTGCTCGCGTCGGTGGATGGCGAGAAAGTTCTAGCGCCGCTATTAGGGCGAATGGACGACGTGCCGGCGGCCTACTGGGATGCAATTACTCAGTCTATGGAACAGGTTGTAGCCGGCGCTCAGGGCACCGCTCGGGGCTTAAAGGCTGGATTAAGCTACCGTATGGCGGCAAAAACCGGTACTGCCCAAGTGGTCGGTATTGCCGCTGGTGAAAAATACGATTCTAGCTCAATGAAAAAGCGCAATTGGGACCATGCTCTGTTTGTGGCATTTGCGCCGGCAGAAGACCCTAAAATTGCGGTATCGGTGGTTATCGAAAATGGTGAGCACGGCGGCAGTGTTGCGGGGCCGGCGGCGCGCAAGGTGTTCGAAGCGTTCTTGGTCGGTGAGCCTAAAACCATTCCAGCCCCGATGGATATCACGCCAGAGGTGTGGGTAGATGAATAATTCTGATTTTGTGCGGCAGCTGCCGGGCAGCAATCGCAGTATTAGCAGTCAGCGCACGATCAGCCAGCGGCTGCGTATTGATATCCCGCTCTTGGTATTGCTGCTGATATTGAGTGGTGTGGGTTTAGCGGTTTTGTACAGTGCCAGCGATGGCAGCATGGCGACTGTATTGCGCCAGGGCCGCTATTTATCAGTGGCCTTTGTGGTGATGATTCTGGTGGCACAGCTTCACCCAGAACAATTACAGCGCTGGGCGCCTTTTGCCTACATTGTGTGTGTTGGTTTGCTGTTGGCAGTGGATTTTGTTGGTATCGGCGCCAAGGGCGCTCAGCGCTGGTTGGGGGTGGGTGGTTTCCGCTTTCAGCCCTCCGAGATCGCCAAATTAGTCATGCCCATGGCGGTGGCGTGGTATTTGTCTACTCACCCGCTGCCACCCGGTTTTCGGCATACTTTTGTAAGCTTGGCACTCATCTTGGTTCCAACTGGTTTGATTATTATTCAGCCCGATTTGGGTACGTCGATATTAATTGCGACCTCGGGTATCTTCGTGTTGTTCCTCGCTGGCATTAGCTGGGGCTTTATCTTCTCGTGCCTAGGTCTGCTGGCGATGATGGCTTATCCTATGTGGGAGTTTGTTCTGCACGACTACCAGCGGCAGCGGATTTTAACGATGCTTAATCCCGAGAGCGATAAGCTCGGTGCTGGCTGGAATATTATCCAGTCTAAGACCGCAATCGGCTCAGGTGGTTTTGAGGGTAAGGGTTGGTTGCTGGGCACCCAGTCCCACTTAGATTTTTTACCCGAGAGCCACACTGACTTTATCATCGCAGTACTCGCCGAGGAATTCGGTTTGCGCGGGGTATTGCTGTTATTGTTACTCTATGGCCTGATTGTGAGTCGTGGTCTGTGGATCGCCAGTCAGGCAAAACAATGCTTCGGCCGTTTATTAGGCGGGAGTATTATTCTGACTTTCTTTGTCTATGTCTTTGTAAACATGGGAATGGTCTCAGGTTTACTGCCGGTGGTAGGGGTTCCTTTACCACTGGTGAGTCAGGGCGGTACTTCACTAGTGACACTATTGGTGGGGTTTGGCGTTTTGATGGGTATTTGCGCCGACGAGCGCTTAGTGCATCAGTGATAATAGGATTGACTGTGAAAAACCAAAATAAACTGAAAACCATTATAAAACAGGTGCTTGGCGGCGCCATAACGGCGCTGTTACTGTCTGCGCCAGCGCTGGCTGATTACAGCTCGCATTCCGGCTCCGAAGCCTTTATTAAAACCATGGTTGAAAAACATAATTTTGACCGTGATTGGGTGGTGGCGGTGCTAAAGCAAGCTGAGCCCAAACAATCCATATTGGACGCCATGTCACGCCCAGCGGAATCGGTGATGACGTGGGGTCGCTACCGCAAAATATTTATCCAAGATGATCGCGTCGCACAGGGCGCCGCATTTTGGCGCGAGCACCGAAAAACTTTGGCCCGCGCTGAGCAAGAATACGGTGTGCCGGCGTCAATGATTGTCGGTATTATTGGTGTTGAAACCCGCTTTGGTCGCAATAAAGGCAGCTACCGCGTGGTGGATGCGCTGGCGACCTTGGGTTTTGATTTTCCCCGTCGCAGCACCTTTTTCCTAGGTCAGCTGGAAGAGTATATGCTGATGGTGCGGGAGCAGGGCTTTGATCCCTTCGGTCTTAAAGGCTCTTATGCCGGCGCTATGGGGTTTGGTCAGTTTATCCCAAGCAGCTATCGCGCCTATGCAGTTGATTTCGATGGTGATGGTAAAATCGATATTGTTAACAATCCGGTTGATGCTATCGGGAGCGTTGCTAATTATTTCAAACGTCACGGTTGGCGTACTGGCCAGCCAGTGGTGAGTGGCGCAGTTTTGAAAAAAAATGCCGATACTAGCTTGTTTAATACCGGTCTCAAGCCTGAAAAGACCGTACTGCAGTTGAGTAAGGCGGGCATTGGTAGCGATCGTGCACTGCCGCCCGAATTAAAGGCTACGGCAATGAAGCTCGACGGCGACGAAGGTGATGAGTATTGGATCGGCCTGAAGAACTTTTATGTCATCACTCGCTATAACCACAGCGCAATGTATGCGATGGCGGCTTATCAGTTAAGTGAGTTGATTGCAGCGCAGGTTAACGGGGCTCCAGAATCTTGAGATTACGTGCTGTATTTTTCCTTGTTGGATGTGCGCTGCTGGTGGCTTGTGCGCCAGTGACACAGCAAACTAGTGATCAGGATAGCGCAGACAGCGGGCCGGCTACGCCGCCGCGCAAGGGTAACTCACGTTATCAGCAGGAGCACGACGGTGCGCCCTTGCGGCGTTTAGATCCCGCCACAATTGTCGACGCAACACCTAGATACGAGCCGATTAGAGCATCGGGCAATATCAGCCCTTATGTTGTAAACGGCAAAGAGTATGTGCTGCTCGATAACTATCGCAGTTACAAAGAGAGAGGAATTGCCTCGTGGTACGGCACCAAGTTTGATGGCCACGCGACTTCTAATGGCGAAACCTATAGCCTGTATGACATGAGTGCGGCGCACCGCACTCTGCCGATACCGGTCTATGTCAAAGTGACCAATTTACGCAATGGTCGTACTGCTGTTGTCCGTGTTAACGATCGCGGGCCATTCCATTCCGAGCGGATCATGGACTTGTCCTACGCGGCGGCTGTAAAACTGGGGTTTTCCGATCAGGGCACGGCGCCAGTGGAAATTGAGATCATAGACACGGATAATACTGCGGTGGTATCAGCAGCCGAAACGGCGCGCTATTATTTGCAGGTTGGCGCTTTTAAACAGCTGGCGTCGGCAACGGAATTGCAGCGCAGCTTGAGTGCGGGGCTTGGCTACCCTGTATTAATTGCAAGTAGTAATAACAAGCGCGGCAATGATTTGCACCGCGTACGGGTAGGGCCGTTTATCGATTATTCATCGGCCCAAGCTGCGAAAAAAGCCTTAAAGCAGCGTTGGTCAGGGGAACCTCACTTAGTGGTAGAGGCCAACGACTCTTAAACCATCAACAAAATTTGAAAAGGGTATTATGTTTAAGCAAACGTTTTTGGCTTGCACTGCGACTATAGTTATGTCTTCTGGCGCATGGGCTCAGGCTAATCTAATTCCAGCGGCGCCGAGCGTGGCGGCGTCAGCTTATTTACTGATGGATGCCAATAGCGGCGAAGTGCTCATTGAGCACAATGCCGATGAGCGCCTGCCACCAGCTAGTCTAACCAAATTAATGACCAGCTACGTGCTGTCTTATGAGTTAGAGCGCGGTGAAGTCAGCAACGACGATATGGTTACGATCAGTAAAAATGCCTGGGCGCAAAACCCCATTTTTAATGGCTCGTCGCTAATGTGGATTGAAGTTGGCAAGCAAGTGCCGCTGCACGAATTGCATAAAGGCGTAGTAATTTCTTCGGGTAACGACGCCAGTGTGGCGGTCGCCGAGCATGTCGCTGGCAGTGAAGACGCCTTCGCCGGTATCATGAATCAGCATGCCAGTATGTTGGGTATGACCAACAGTCATTTCATGAATTCCCACGGTTTGCCAGATCCTGATCACTACACTTCTGCGCGTGATTTAGCGTTATTAGCCAAGGCGATTATTGGCTTTCCCCGTGAATACGAGCTGTACAGCGTACATGAGTTTGTTTACAACGGGATTCGTCAAAGTAACCGCAATGGCTTGCTGTGGAGCGACCCAAGTGTTGACGGCTTAAAAACTGGCCATACCGCCGAAGCGGGTTACTGCTTAGTGACCTCGGCCAAGCGTGATGGTATGCGTCTGATCTCTGTAGTTATGGGTGCTAGCGGTGAGCGCGCGCGCGAGCGGGAAACGCAGAAGTTACTGTCTTACGGTTTCCGCTATTTCGAAACCCATCACCTTTACGCCGCAGGTAGCGAATTGACCCGCAGCAAAGTGTGGAAGGGCGACAGCGACACCGTTAATCTCGGTGTTCAGAACGACGTTTATATGACCATTCCTCGCGGCAAAAGCGAAGCACTCGACGCCCAGCTAATTGTTGACGAAGTTTTGACTGCGCCAATAGCCGCCGACGAAGAGTACGGTGAGTTGGTGGTAAGCTTGGACGGCGCCGAAAAAGTACGGGTACCCTTAGTTGCGCTGGCAGCAGTAGAGGAGGGCGGTATATTTAAACGCCTATGGGACAGCATTGTGCTGTTTTTCCTGAACCTCGTTTCATAAGCGCGGTTTCTTGAGGGCAGCATTTTAAGGTAACTTCCCACGTCACGCTGGTTTAATCCGCGATTGATTTTAATAAAGCGCCGCTGCTGGCGGCGCGGATGGTCTTATGAGTGAGAAAACCCCAGTATTAGAATTTCCCTGCCTATATCCGATTAAGGTGATAGGTAATGGTGACGCCAATTTGCGTGAACGCGTTATTGAAATTATGCGTGTTCACGCCGGTGAATTTGACGAAACTATCATCACCGAGCGCGCGAGTAGCGAAGGCCGCTTTGTGTCTGTCACCGTTACCATCACCGCTACCGGCAAGCCTCAGTTAGATAATATTTTTACTGACCTGAAAGCGACTGGCATCGTTAAAATGGTGCTCTAATGAGTCGCCCAGACACAATTTATGTGCGCAAACTGGGCCGCCAAGCTTACGAGCCGGTGTGGCGCGCCATGCAGCATTACACCGATGTTCGCGATGTATATAGCCCTGATGAAATGTGGTTTTTAGAGCACGATGCGGTGTTTACCCAGGGCCAAGCGGGCAAGGCTGAACATATTTTGATGCCGGGGGATATTCCTGTAGTGCAGGTAGATCGCGGCGGTCAGGTGACTTACCACGGCCCCGGTCAGTTGGTTGGCTATGTGTTAATTGACCTGCGTCGTTTAGGCATAGGTATTCGCGATTTAGTCACCGCGATTGAAAACAGCATTGTTGCGGTATTGGCTGAACTCGGTATTGCCGCTCACCCCCGTGCCGACGCGCCGGGCGTCTATTTGGAGAATGGTGCCAAGATAGCTCAGCTGGGCTTGCGGGTGCGCAGAGGTAGTACCTTCCACGGTTTGAGCTTAAATATCGATATGGATTTAAGCGTGTTTTTACGTATTAACCCCTGTGGGCATCAGGGCATGGAAGTTACCGATATTCGTCGTCAGCGCAGTATCGCGCCGCCGTCGCAAGCCGAGTTAATTCAAGCTTTGAGTACTGAGTTGGCGGGGCTGCTGGGTTATGCAAATTGTCGCGAGGCGAGCGATCACCGGCTGCCGGAGATAGCGAGCTCAATATAATGCTAGCGCGCGAGGCTGCTGCCAATAAGCCGTTGGCCGGCAAGGGCAGAGACGAGGTTGCTGAATAGCAGCTGGGCATTTTCATCGCTTTGGCCTTTTTGGGCGGCATCAATGCGGGTTGCGAGTTGTAATAGCGCGCCCAGTTGGCGGCTTTTTAAGCGGCGCAGAGTGTTTTTATATAAACCCTTGCGCTTGTCCCACACCCGTTGGCTATCTAATGCCTTGTCGATACTCTGGCCTTGTTCAAGCATTTTCGCGCAGGCATAGAGGCCGCGAATTTCTCTGACAATAGCGCCGAGCATGGCAATTTCTTCGCCACCTTCGGCCAATAGGCTGTTGAGCATTTGCAGGGCGCTGCCAGCTTGGCCGGCAAGGGCGGCATCGATAAGTTTGAAAATGTCATAGCGCGCGCTGCTCGCTACGGCGCTGGCCACCACCTCTGCGGTGATGGTGCGATCACCCGCCAAAATTTTCAGTTTGGAGATTTCTTGGTCGGCGGCAAGCAGATTACCTTCAACGCGGTCGGCGAGTAATTGCACTGCATCAGGCTCGGCTTTTAGGTCGATACTGCGCATGCGCTGCATAATCCAGTTGCCCAAATGTTGACGCTCAATAGGCCATACCTGAATGACGGCGCCCGCTGCATCGAGGGCTTTTACCCACTTGCTATTCATGCTGCGGCTGTCGAGTTTGCCGCAGCTGACCAACAAAATATTACTGCCGTCGACATTCTTTAAATATTCTTGCAGTATCGCCGAGCTTTTCTGGTCCATTTTACTATTGCCCAGGCGCAGCTCAATAAGCTTACGCTCGGCGAACAGCGACATTGATTGCCCAGAGTCAATAAGCTGCCCCCAGTCAAACCCACGCTCAACATTGAGTACTTCACGCTCGTGTATACCCTGCTGGCGGCAGTGCTGACGAATGGTGTCGCAGCACTCTTGGGTGATGAGCAGCTCATCGCCACACACCAAATAGACCGACAGAAGAGATTTATCGAGCTGCGCAGCTAATTGCTCGGGGCGCAGTTTCATCAGGGCTTGGCTTGCAGTTGGTTTGACCAGTATTCCACCTGACGGGCCAGACGAATACTGAGTTGCTCGCGCATCTCGTCGCGAACGATGGTGGATTCGGTTTCTTCGCCCACCGGATTGTCGGGGTCGTTCACAATTAAGCGGCGCTGCTGAAGGGTATGGGGGCCCTTTAAATTCTTACCGTCGGGGCTTTGCAGTTCAACGCTGGCAGATTCGTAAAGGGCGTATTCTGCATCCCTTGCTTCACGATCCAGCGCGGCGCTGCGCTTTTGTTCTTCGAGCAGTTTAACCACCACAATAAGCTTGGCTTCACCGCGTCGCTTGGTAACGGCGACATCATTTATTACAAACTGCCGCTTCAGCGATTGTTTCAGCTCTTGGCTGTCGCGCTCGGCACTGATGTACACCGGCTGCATATCAGCCGCCAAGCTCGTGCTGCCGCGCAGCGCAAAGCCACAGGCGGCCAACCACAGGCAGCCGGCGACAGTCAGTAATATTCTCAAGCGCTTAATTTGCAACGATATTCACCAATTTTTTAGGCACTAGGATTTCTTTGCGAATGGTTAAATCGCCAATAAAACGTTTAACGTTTTCCTGCTCTCTAGCCAGCTTTTTAATGGTGTCACCGTCAGCGTCAATGGCAACTTCGATGGTGGCGCGCAATTTGCCATTAACCTGTATTGCCATTTGAATGGTGTTGCGCACTAGCGCAGCATCGTCGACCTGCGGCCAAGGCGCGTCAATTACCGCCTCGCTGTGGCCCAAGTTAATCCACAGCTGGTGGCTGATGTGAGGCACGATTGGCGCTAATAAACGCACGGCGGCCTCTAGGGCTTCACGCTCAACGGCCAAGCATTGCGGGCCTTGGGCTTGGAAACGAGATACGTCGTTGATCAATTCCATCACTGCCGCAATGGCGGTATTAAATGTTAGGCGACGGCCGAAGTCGTCACTAACCTTAGCAATGGTTTCGTGGGTTTTGCGACGCAAATCCTGCTGGGGTCCAGACAAGTTCGCGGTATCTAGCGCTGCTGGGCTACCCGCTTCTAAATGCCGCGCGGCCAAGTTCCACAAACGCTTAAGGAAGCGGTGGGCGCCTTCAACGGCGCTGTCTGACCACTCCAAGCTTTGTTCTGGTGGCGCGGCAAACATAATAAACAAGCGCACGGTGTCGGCGCCGTATTGTTCGATCAGCGCTTGAGGGTCGACGGTATTGCCCTTGGACTTGGACATCTTGGTGCCGTCTTTTAACACCATGCCCTGACAGAGCAACTGCTTAAATGGCTCGTCAGAGTTAACCAAGCCCTCGTCGCGCATCAGCTTGTGGAAGAAGCGCGCATATAACAAATGAAGTATGGCGTGTTCGATGCCGCCCACGTATTGGTCTACTGGCAACCAGTAATTGGCGCGGTCGGGGTCGAGCATGCCGTCTTCAAAGTCGGGGCAGGTAAAGCGGGCGTAATACCAAGACGACTCCATAAAGGTGTCGAAGGTATCGGTCTCGCGCTCTACGGGCTTGCCGTCGAGTTCGTCTTTACGCCACTCAGTATCTGCTTTAATGGGCGACTGTACGCCGTCCATTTCCACGTCTTCGGGCAGGAGCATGGGCAGCTTGTGGGCCGGCACCGGAATCTCGCCGCCTTCGGGCAAATTAAACATGGGGATAGGTGCGCCCCAGTAGCGCTGGCGAGAAACGCCCCAGTCGCGCAGACGGTAATTGGTGGTCACGCGGCCTTTGTCTTGGGCGATGAGGGCATCGGAAATTGCTGTGAAGGCCGCAGTAAAATCGAGGCCGTCAAAGTCGCCGGAATTGATCAACACGCCTTTTTCGGTAAAGGCGGCCGCGTCGATATCGATGGCTTCGTCATTGCTTGATGCAACAACTTGCTTGATGCCAAGCCCGTATTTCTTCGCAAATTCATAGTCGCGCTGATCGTGGGCGGGTACCGCCATAACGGCGCCTGAGCCGTAGTCCATCAGCACGTAGTTGGCGATCCAGACCGGCACCAACTCGCCAGTTAGCGGGTGGCGAGCTTGCAGGCCAGTGGCCATGCCGCGTTTTTCCATGGTCGCCATATCGGCTTCAGCGACCGAACTATTGCGGCAGCTGTCGATAAAGGTGGCTAGTTCGCTATTGGTTTTGGCTACCTCAAGGGCAATTGGATGTTCTGCCGCTAGACTGACATAGGTAACGCCCATTAAGGTGTCGGGGCGGGTGGTGTAGACCTCAAAGCTGTCGGCACCGGCCACGGGGGCTTCTAGGTCAAAGCGCATTTGCACGCCTTGTGAGCGACCAATCCAGTTGCGCTGCATGGTTTTAACTTGCTCAGGCCAGCCGTCGAGTTGGTCTAAGTCGTCGATTAACTGTTCTGCGTAGCTGGTGATTTTAATAAACCACTGAGGAATTTCTTTGCGCTGTACTTGGGTGTCGCAGCGCCAGCAGCAGCCGTCGATAACCTGCTCATTGGCCAGCACGGTTTCGTCAACTGGACACCAGTTCACTGCCGAGGTCTTTTTGTAGACCATCCCTTTTTCGTAAAGGCGGGTGAAGAACCACTGTTCCCAGCGATAGTAATCGGGCTTGCAGGTCGCAAGCTCGCGATTCCAGTCGTAGGCAAAGCCCAGCTGTTTGAGCTGGTCGCGCATGTAGGCAATGTTTTCTACCGTCCACTTGGCGGGCGCGGTTTTGTTTTTAACGGCGGCGTTTTCAGCGGGTAGGCCAAAAGCGTCCCAACCCATAGGCTGTAGCACATTTTTGCCAAGCATACGCTGGTAGCGGGAGATTACGTCGGCGATGCTGTAGTTGCGAACATGGCCCATATGAAGCTTGCCGCTGGGATAGGGAAACATAGCCAAGCAGTAGTATTTTTCGCGACTAGGATCTTCTACAGCGGTGAAGCTGCCTTGCTCATGCCAAAATGTTTGGGCAGAGGTTTCGATGTCGCGGGGGGCGTATTGATGGTCCATTGGCAGTGTCAATTCTCTATACAGCGGGCAGTTAAAGTTTAGGGCGCTTATTCTAGCAGCTTAGCTGGGGCGGGGCGATTGCTTGGCGCCGATCCGCGCGCAGAGAATAAGGGCGAAGCACAATAAAATAATGGGGGTGGAGCCGTAGCGGGTAAAAGGCGTTGAGCCTTCGCGGGCGTAGACTTCACCGCGCAGCGCGGTTTGGGTAAACGACGGCACTCTAGTGCGAATATTGCCGTGGTGGTCAACAATTGCGCTGATGCCGGTGCTGGTTACCCGAATTAACTCGCGGCCGTTTTCCAATGCGCGCATTTGTGCCATTTGCATATGCTGGTCGGGGCCTATGGAGTGGCCAAACCAAGCGTCATTGCTAATGGTAAACAGCACATC
Source organism: Zhongshania guokunii (assembly GCF_040892635.1). Classification (NCBI taxonomy): domain Bacteria; kingdom Pseudomonadati; phylum Pseudomonadota; class Gammaproteobacteria; order Cellvibrionales; family Spongiibacteraceae; genus Zhongshania; species Zhongshania guokunii. Next base: position 141,455 of record NZ_JBFRYA010000010.1, read on the forward strand.
TGAATCGCGCGCGCTCTGGGCAATAAGATCTGGGTAGGCAATTTCATAGCAAATGGACGGCGCTAGCTGCCAGCCTTTAACGCTGAGGTGGGCCTGATCTGAACCGCCGCGGCTAAAGCTGGACAGCGGCAGGTCGAAGATTTTTAACAGCCCCTGAATATAGCTGCTAAGCGGCACGTATTCGCCAAAGGGCACCAGCCGCTGTTTGTGGTAAATGCCTTCGCCGCCGCTGATGACCATGGCCGAGTTGTGCATCTTCTCGTCGAAGCGAGTGGGCACACCGGTGATCAAGGCGCTGTTATTGGCGGCGGCGCGCTCGGCGATATAGTCAAAAAAGGATTGGGCATTGTGGTAAAGCGCGGGAATGGCTGCTTCTGGCCAAATCACTAAATCGGAGTCTGCCCACAGTTTTTCAGAGGCTTGGTCGTAGAGTTCCAATGTTGCCCAATACTGGGTGTAGGCCCATTTTTTTTCTTGGGAGATATTTGACTGCACTGCGCTAATGCGCAGCGGCTCCTTCGCTGTTGCTTGCGTCCATTCATTTTGCGCAAGTAAATACCCTTGGCCAAAGAGCAGTGCGCAGCCGAGTAGTGCGACGACACTAGGCCGCTTGGCAGATGGCGGGGCGATAATCACTTGGGCAAGGGCGGCGCCGCTCAGGGCAACCCAAAAGCTGAGACCGTACACGCCAACGACCGGCGACCAGCCCGCCAGTGCGGTGTGAAGATGACCGTAGCCTAAATACAGCCACGGGAAGCCGGTAAATAGCCAGCCGCGCAGCCACTCGCACAATACCCAGATAGCCGCAAAGCCGAGGATGCGACCGGCCTTGCCGTCGCGCACCCAGCGGCTGTAGGCGTAGCAAAACAGCGCGGGTACTAGGCCCAGAAAAATACAAAACACTGCGGTCATCGGCAGGGCGAGGTAGGCGGGGGTGGCGCCAAAGTCATGCATGGCGATATACACCCACGACACACCAGTTAAGAAGCTGCCGCTGCCAAAACTCCAACCCAGTAAAAAGCTGTGCTTGGGGCCAGCGCGATTGAGGCCCGCGGCCAAGGCCGCCATCACCAATATACCTGTCCACCACCAATCGAAGGGCGCAAGTGATAAGGGAAGGCAGGCACCGGCGAGGGCGAGAAATAGGAGCTGGCTAAATTTTAACGGTAACGGAGATTGCAGTGACGGGGTATCCACAGGGTGCTGATCCAAGCTGAAGGGCAAATTTAGCGAGGGCCTAGTGTAACCATGCGCCAGCTTCACCGCTAGCGCATTACGATGAATCAGGCTTGACGAATATCTTTGTCGTTGGCGGGTATCCGCGCAGTGTCTTTAACCGAGTTGCTGGCTGCGCTTCGTGCTGGCTCGGCGGTGCTGGCAATGAGGTATTCGGGTTTGGGTGTTTGCTCTGGGTAGCGATTAGTTAGGGGCTCTGGGCTACCGCTATTGTCGATTAAGTACACGTGTTTGCGCTGTAGGGCGCGAGCTTCTTTAACCCCGCAGGAGTGGGCGATAACGCCAACTTCGTGCATTAAATTGAGTGCGTAATTCTTGACGCGAGTGGCTTTGTTGGTGGGGTCGAGGCCGCGTTGTAGTTCGGGGTCGTGGGTGGTGATACCGGTTGGGCAGGTGTTTTTATTGCACTGCAGAGCTTGAATACAGCCCAGCGCAAACATAAAGCCACGGGCGCTAACGATAAAGTCGGCCCCCACGCACAGTGCCCACGCCGCTTCGGCTGGGTTAATCATTTTGCCCGAGGCGATGACCTTTATACGTTTGCGCAAATTGTATTCGCAGAGTTTATCCACCACCAAGGGCAGGCTGCGGCGAATGGGTAGGCCAACGTAATCCATCAAACTTTGCGGCGCGGCGCCGGTGCCGCCGTCGGCACTGTCGATGGTAATAAAGTCGGGCGCGTATTTTTGGCCGCGAATATGAATCGCCTCGCACATCTCATCTAGCCACTCGGCAAAACCGACAACGGCTTTGAATCCCACTGGTTTGCCAGTGATCTCGCGGATTCGCACAATCATATCGAGCAGATCGTCAATGCTGTGAATGTCGGTGTGGCCATTGGGGCTGATCGAGTCTTTGCCAATCTCGATACCGCGAATATTGGCGACCTCTTCGGTAACTTTACCGCCGGGCAGAATACCGCCCTTGCCGGGTTTGGCACCTTGGCTGAGTTTGATTTCAATCATCCGCACCTGGGGGTGGCTGGCGATATTGCGGAGCTTTTCGTCGCTGAGGTGGCCGTCTTTGTCACGCACCCCGTACTTGGCGGTGCCAATTTGAAACACAATGTCGCAACCCGCTTCCAAGTGGTAGGGCGACAGGCCGCCTTCGCCAGTGTTCAACCAAATGCCGGCTTCTTTGGCGCCGGCGCTAAGGGCGCGAATTGCGGGTTTGGAAATGGCGCCAAAGCTCATACCCGAAATATGGAAAATGGCAGAACTGGTATAGGGGTGTTTGGCGAAATTTTCGCCAATCGTAACTGCGTGGGTGGGCACGGCATCTTGGCTGAGGGTGGGGAAGAAGCAGTTCATAAACAGCACTTCATTACTCTGGCTCAGTGGGCGCGTGGAGCCAAAGGCGATGGTGGTGTCGATGTTTTTCGCTGCGCGGTATACCCAAGAGCGCTGCGAGCGGTTAAAAGGTAATTCCTCCCTGTCCATGGCAAAGAAATACTGGCGAAAGAATTCACCTAGGTGTTCAAAGATATAGCGAAAGCGGCCAATGATAGGGTAGTTGCGCCGAATCGCATGCTGAGTTTGGGTGATATCACTGATATAGAGGCAAATCAGGTAGACAATACCTGCGGCGAGGGCGAGCAGAAAAATCAAGGCTCCGTATTCAATGAAGGTATTGGCAAGATTGTTGAGGGTGTCGAATAAATTCGCGAACATGAAAACCTCGTGGGCGCAGTGAAATACGGGTGTATTAAGCCAGTGTAGACCGAAACCATGAGTTTAGTTCGACGGGGTGCTGTAACCCCGTCGAAATATTGCGTGGAAATTGTGATTAGCTATTAATATCAGCTATTTGGCGCATGCGTAATAAATGAATTTGACGATTGTCGGCGTTCACTACCTTAAACTCGTAGTTGTCTAAGCGCGCCACTTCGTTGCGAGTGGGCAGATAGCCAAAGGATTTAAGGAGTAAGCCGCCGATGGTGTCGAAATCCTCGTCGCTGAGTTTGGCGTTGAAGTAGTCGTTAAAGTCGTCGATGGGGGTGAGGGCCTGCACCACAAAATCGTTGTCGGTGATTTTGCGAATTGGCAGGTCGTCATCTTCGTCGTATTCGTCTTCAATATCGCCAACGATTTGCTCGAGAATATCCTCGATAGTAATCAGGCCGGCGGCGCCGCCGTATTCGTCAATAACCACTGCCATGTGATGGCGTTTTTCGCGGAAATCGCGCAGTAGCACATTCAGGCGTTTGCTCTCGGGCACCAAGGTGGCGGGGCGGAGCACGTCGCGAATGTCGATGTCTTCGCTGTTGGGGGTTTTCCACAGCAGTGGCAGCAAATCTTTTGAGAGCAGAATGCCGAGCACATTGTCGAGGGTGTCGCCGATGACCGGATAGCGAGAGTGGCCGGTATCAATAATGATCGGCAGCAGCTCACTAAGGGGTTGGTCGGCCTTGAGAACCACCATCTGCGGGCGTGGAATCATTATTTCGCGGGCCTGCATATCGCTGATATGCATGGCGCCTTCAACAATGCTTATGGCATCGTCATCAATGACTTCATTCTGTTTGGCGACAGCAAGCAGTTCAAACAGATCTTCCCGTGTTTTGGGTTCAGATGAAAAAGCATGGGCTATTTTCTCGATCCAAGACTTGTCACTTGGATCGTTGCTAGATCGATCTTCACTCATGGTTTTGGGTGCTGTCCTCGCATATGGGGGTATAGGGGTTGCTAATCGTTAGCGTTTTTAGAAGCGCAATTTCTAGCGCTTCCATAATTTCTGCCTCGTCATCGTCAATATGATCGTAGCCGAGGAGATGGAGTGTACCGTGAATTACCATGTGCGCCCAGTGGTCGTGACAGGCTTTACCCTGCTCTTGTGCCTCGCGTTCTACCACCTGTTTGCAAATTGCTAGATCGCCCAAGAGTGGCAGTTCCAGTTCTGGGGGTAAATCGGCGGGGAAAGACAGTACATTGGTTGGCCCCGTCTTTTGTCGATACTGCAGGTTTAATTCGGCACTTTCCGCTATATCGACAAGGCGAATACTAAGTTCGGCTTCGTCGCGGTGCTCCTGCAAAGCTGCCCTCGCCCACAGTTCAAACTGCGCTTGGCTGGGCAAATTGCCAGCTTCGCAGGCAATTTGCAGATCGAGGTCGAGATCGGTTTGGCTCATTGAGCGCCGCCAGTGCTGGCTTCGAAAGCAGCGTAGGCTTCCACAATACGCTGCACCAAGGGGTGGCGCACCACGTCTTTGGCGGCAAAGTGGGTCATGCTAATGCCGTCGATATCGCCGAGTACTTTCATTACGTGCACGAGGCCAGAGGGTGTGCCGCGGGGCAAATCGATCTGAGTGGCGTCGCCGGTGATTACTGCGGTGGAGCCAAAGCCGATGCGGGTTAGAAACATTTTCATCTGCTCCCGCGTGGTGTTTTGGGCTTCGTCCAAAATAATATACGAGTCATTCAAGGTGCGGCCGCGCATAAAGGCCAGTGGCGCAATTTCAATGATATTGCGTTCAATAAGCTTGGTGACAGTTTCCATACCCAGCATTTCATAGAGGGCGTCGTAAAGCGGGCGTAAATACGGGTCGATTTTCTGGGCCAGATCACCGGGTAAAAAGCCCAATTTTTCGCCAGCCTCCACCGCTGGGCGCACCAGTAATATGCGCTGTACCTGATTGGTAATTAAGGCCTCTACCGCGCAGGCTACCGCCAGATAGGTTTTGCCGGTACCTGCGGGGCCTATGCCAAAATTAATATCGCAATTTTGAATCGATTTTACATAGCGTTGCTGGTTTTCGCCGCGGGGCTTAACGCTGCCCTTTTTGGTTTGAATTACCACCGGCAGGTGATCGGCAACCACTGGTTTGCTGATTTGCTCAATGCCGGCTTCCTGCAGGTGCAGGTGCACACTCTCGGCGTTTAGGCTGCTACCTTCGAGTGATTCGTTATACAAGTGTTTGATAAGCTGCACAGCATCGTCAACGGCATTGCTGGGGCCGTTAATCTGAAAGGTATTGCCCCGCGCGCCGATGCGAACCAGCAGGCGCTGTTCAATCATTTTTAGGTTGCTGTCGTGCTGGCCGCAGAGGTCTGCCAGCAAGCGAGTGTCGTTGGGTTCAAGAGTGAGAACGCGTTGTATATCTTGTGCAGTCAATGAGTCACCGAATGCCGCGTTTGCGGCGCAAAATGTGTGATCGAAAAGCGGCGTAGACCGATGCTTGCATCGATTATTAGATCGCTTTGCTGTGGCGTCAATATGGCAGGGCTCAGTTGATTAACTCGCCGCGCAGGGAGTTAGCGTAGGCCTCTAAAATATTGACGTCTACAAATTGGCCAATAACGCCGTGGTCTGCACAGGCAAAGTTCACCACGCGGTTGTTTTCGGTGCGACCCTGCAGTTCGCCGGGATCTTTGCGGGAGGCGCCGGTAACCAGAATACGCTGGGTAGTGCCCGCCATCTGCCGGCTGATTCGCGCCGCGTTTTGCAGAATATGGTGCTGTAGCGTTGCTAGGCGCTCTTTTTTCACTTCTTCTGGGGTCTCATCCGGCAGTTGCGCGGCAGGAGTGCCGGGTCGGGCGCTGTAAATAAAGCTAAAGGAGTGGTCAAAACCAATATCTCTAATTAGCTGCATGGTGTGTTCGAAATCTTCATCGGTTTCACCGGGAAAGCCGATGATAAAGTCAGACGACAGGCTAATATTGGGGCGAATGGTTTTGAGCTTGGCAATTTTGGCGCGGTATTCGTCGGCGGTGTGGCCGCGCTTCATCGCTGCCAAAATGCGGTCGCTACCGTGCTGTACTGGCAGGTGTAGGTGGTCTACCAATTGCGGCACGGTGGCGTAGGCTTGAATTAAAGCCTCGCTGAACTCCACTGGGTGCGAGGTGGTATAGCGAATGCGGTCGATGCCTGGAACTTGGGCCACAAAGTGGATCAACTCGGCGAAATCAACAATATCGTCTTCGTGGTTAACGCCGCGATAGGCGTTAACGTTTTGGCCGAGCAAATTGACTTCGCGCACGCCCTTGGCGGCGAGCTGGGCGACTTCGGCAATAACATCGTCAAAGGGACGGCTAACTTCTTCGCCACGGGTATAGGGCACTACGCAAAAGGTGCAATATTTTGAGCAGCCTTCCATGATCGAGACAAAGGCGCTGGGGCCATCAACGCTGGGTTCGGGCAGATTGTCGAATTTCTCAATCTCAGGAAAGGTCACGTCGACTACGATGGGGCCATTGGGCTTTTTGCTGTCTAGCATCGCCGGCACGCGGTGCAAGGTCTGTGGTCCAAAAATTAGATCAACATAGGGTGCGCGGCGACCAATATCGCTGCCTTCTTGGCTGGCTACGCAGCCGCCAACACCAATAATGAGGTCAGGCCGTTTGGCCTTGAGTTTGCGCCAGCGGCCCAGTTGGTGAAAAACCTTCTCTTGGGCCTTTTCGCGAATCGAGCAGGTGTTCAGTAGTAGCACGTCAGCTTCATTGGGATCGTCGGTGGGAATCATGCCGTGGCTGACCCCGAGCAAATCCTGAATACGTGAGGAATCGTATTCATTCATCTGGCAACCCTGGGTTTTAATAAACACCTTTTTGGGTTTGGCTGAGCTGGCAATCAGTTCAGGTGCTAGAGGGGTGCTTGCTGTCTCGCTGGTTTCTGACATAGGTATTTTTAAACAATTAGGGGCGCTAATGGCCGCAAACAAAATTGGGGAGGCATTATAGCCAAATTGTGGTCTAAAACCCAGAAGTGCAGTGGATTTCCCAAATTTATGCTATCATCCGCGGCCCGGTTTTCCGGTGCGATTTCTCGCTAAAGCAGTGCTGTTAAACTACGGAAAGACTATGCCTCAAGTTCCTATTTATAAAGTTATTTTTAATAATAACAACAAAGTCTATGAACTCTACGCGCGCGCGATTTACCAAAGCGATATGTACGGCTTTATAGAAGTTGAGGAGTTTGTGTTTGGCGAGCAGAGCCAAATTGTGGTGAATCCGGGTGAGGAAAAGCTTAAAAATGAATTTAATGGGGTAACGCGTAGCTATATCCCAATGCACTCTATTGTGCGGATTGATGAAGTGGAAAAAGAAGGTGCCGGAAAAATTGTTGATGCCGAGGGTGGCACCAGTAACGTTCGCAATTTCCCAAGCTTGCCAGGCCGCCCCATTAATCGCAGTCCAGATTCTGAGTAGCCATTAAATCGATATAAAAAAGGGGGCGCCGATAATCGGCGCCCCCTTTTTTGTTGTGGGCGCTATTTAGCTCAAGCGCTGACGCACTGACGCCAATTTTACACAGTTCACAAACACCGCCATGGCGCGGTCGATCTCTTCCAAGCTTGGCACGCTGGGCGCAATGCGGATGTTCTTGTTGTCGGGGTCCTTACCGTAGGGAAAGGTTGCGCCGGCGGGAGTTAGTTTAACGCCTGCTTCGGCAGCTAGTTTAACTACTTCCTTGGCAAGGCCGGGCAGGGTGTCAAAGGAGATGAAGTAGCCACCTTGGGGCTCGTTCCAGCTCGCCATGCCTGTGTCGGCCAAGCCTTCACGCAAGTGCTTGAGCACAATGTCGAAACGGGGCTTGAGTACGCTCGCGTGGGCGCGCATATGGGCTTTGAGGCCCTGGCTGTCTTTCAAAAAGCGAACATGGCGCAGCTGATTGATTTTGTCTGGACCAATTTGGCTCATGCCAAGGTGCTGGCTAAAGGCTTTAATATTGGCCTTAGACATACCTGCAAAGGCAACTCCGGCGCCAGCGTAGGTGATTTTAGAGGTGGAACCAAACAGATACACGCTGTCTTCGGTGCCGTGAGCGCGGCAGCGATCCATAATATTGGCCAGTTCCGGTGCGTCGTCAGTGAGGCTGTGAACAGCGTAGGCATTGTCCCAAAACACGCGGAAGTTGCTGCCCGCGAGCTTGCCCAGCTGGGCGAGACGGTCAACCACTTGCTCGGAATACACGGTGCCAGTGGGGTTGCTAAAGCGTGGTACGCACCAGATGCCCTTAATACTTGGGTCGGCTTTTACAAATTGCTCAACCGCGTCCATATCTGGGCCGTCGTCATTTAGAGCGACGGGGATGAGTTCGATGCCGAGGTGCTCACACACGCTAAAGTGGCGGTCGTAGCCAGGTACGGGTGCCAGAAATTTGGTGGTTTTGCCTTCGCTGGCCCAGCTCGCGCCCAGCGCGCCAAAGCCTTGATTCTGCGCGAAAAGTACCGCGAAGTACATCAGCGTTAAGCTGCTATTACCGCCAATTAAAATCTCGTCGTTGGCGACGCCCAATACCTCGGCAAATAGACGCTTGCACTCGGGAATCCCGTCGAGGCCGCCGTAGTTGCGCAAGTCGGTGTTGCTCTCATTGCTGAGGTCATTGCCCAAAATGACGTTGATCCCGTCAGATAAATTGAGCTGTTCGGCGCTGGGCTTGCCTCGGGTAAGATCGAGATTGAGGCCAGAGGCTTTAAACTGCTGATACTCTTGAGCCAGAGAGGTTTCCCATTCGCGTAGCTGCGTAGAAGAAGCTTGGTCGAGTTGCAAAGTCATCACCTTAAGTACGTGATCGCGGTTAAATGCGATAAAACGAGTGTGGTTTGGGCCGTGTTCACTCGTGAAGAGCAAACATGCGGGCGCAAAATTATACCTATTTTTACATGGTGTCGTCACCCGAATACGCACAATTGGCCTAGCGAGTTCCCAGTGTTAGGGGCGTTTGAGGCTGGTGCTGCGGCCAGAGGCGATCATTCGCAGCTGGTGTAACTCATCAATGAGTGCTTGGCTGGCTTGGTAGCTGTAATTAATGCGGGCGAGACCTTCGCTGAGTTCTGCTTCAAGGTCTTTGCTCATGGCTTTGGCGCGGCGCAGCTCCGACCAGTCGGCATGAGGTTTAATATACCAGAGTATATCGTCGATCAATTTCATACTGCGGCGCAGCGGTGTGCTATTACTGCCATGGCGCAGCCAGTGATAGAGCACAATCGTGGTCATTGGCCCGTACAGCATATTGTCGACGCCAGCAGGAAGCTGGATGGCGGCGGTTTTTTCGTCGAGCATTTCGTGTACTTTGCGCCGTAAGCGGGTGAGCCGTTTTTGGCCCACCTCGGCGCTGAGGTTGCGTTTGTCGTTGAGCTTGATGCTCTGCAGTAGATGCTGGCAACAGTCGTCGACCTGACTGCGAATTTGGGTGAAATCGTTGGCTTGCACGCCGTCTTTTGCCAATTTTCGGCTAATGATTTTGAGTGCGCCTTCAAATTGAAAGCGCTGGCTATTGTCGGCGTTATCCCAGTGGGCGAGGGCGTTCACAATTTGTCGGCAAACCTGCCGCGCCGGATGCAATGCGTGTAAGAAGCTTTGGCGATCTTGCAGGGCAATACTACTGACCTTATTCTGCAAAGTATTCAGTGATGCCAAGATGCTGGGCGACAGTCGGCGGCGGTTGCTCAGGCCGTGAAAAATACTGGCGGCCGCTTCGATCAACTCACCATCGGTGGGCTCGATGGTGGGCACGGCGCTGCTGTTCTGGCGATGGTCGTAGAGTTTTAGCAAGCGCTGTAGGCGCAGCTCGGTTAAGGCGCGCTGCTGGGTAGATAAATTCTTTTCGCTGAGCTGAAGCTTGCTGTGGGCTATCCAATCGCCGAGGTTGTGGGCGGGTATTGGCTTGGGTAACGCGTCGAATAGCTGCTCGTAAAGCTTGCTTAGCTCTTGAATAAACAGGCCCTGAAACATGGTAAGGGCTTGGTGGCGATGTTGGTCGTCGAGGCGCAGCGGCACAATGATGTGCTGAAAGCCAGCGAGCAAGGTAATAGGCGCTATTGCGCGGCAAAAATAGTGGAGTTCGGTTTTTTCTTTACCAAAGGGCGCGTCGGGCAATTTTTCCAATTGCAGGGCTAGGCGGTCGAGTTCGGGGTAACTGCCGGTTTCGAGGCTGCGTTTGGCGATAAACGCTTGGTTGATATGGTCGGCAAATAGCCGGAAAGCTTCGTCTTGTCCGGCTTTTACTGCGCGCTGCTGCTTGAGCAGTTCATCTTGTTCGGCAGTGCTGCTAGCGGTGAGGGCGCGGCGATGGAAATTGTCTTGCAGGCGGTCAAAATAACGGTACAGGTGCTCGCCAAACCACTGTCGGGCTTGTGATTTTAGGCGGTCTAATAATGGTCCTGTATCGCTATGAGGCATGAATCGTCCAAGCCGCTACGTAATAGTGCGTATATCAATTTGAAAGGTATCACATAAATGTCACATAGAAACTAAAGATGAGTGTTATTTGTTCAGGTTTTGATCAATATCACGATTTGGCTTGCACTTGATTGGGGCGAGCTAAGGCGCCTCGGCGATGAAAGTAGCGCGTTTCGGCGCTGGGTGGCCTTCTATTGTTTTGCTGGCGTCGTTAGGGTCTAGAAACTCGGCGAGGGAGTGAAACTGCATCCACTGGGTGCTGCGCTGCTCGTCGCAGGAGGTTTGACTGACGTCGACGAGGCGGGGGTTTTTAAAGCCAACTTTTTTAAGCCAGCTTTCTAAAGTAGCGGTGCTGGGTATAAACCAAACATTGCCCATTTTACTGTAGCGACCTTCGGGAACCAGCGCATCACCTAGCTCGCCGTCGATCACCAAGGTTTCCAATACCAGCTGGCCACCGCTGCGCAGGGTGTCGCGCAGCGCTAAAAGATGGTCAAAGGGTGAGCGGCGATGATAGAGAATTCCCATCGAAAACGTGGTGTCGAAGGCTTGTAAGCGCTCGGGCAAGTGCTCAATGCCCATCGGCAGTACCGCAACAGAAGGTTCGTTAAGGTATTTTTGTAAGGCGAAATACTGGGTGACAAACAGCGGCGTAGGGTCGATGCCAACGACTAGCGCGGCGCCCGCGCCACGCATCCGCCAGCAGTGATAGCCGCTGCCGCAGCCAACATCCAGAACGCTGCGACCTTGCAGTGGCGCGATGGCGTCTTTTAGGCGATCCCATTTCCAGTCGGAGCGCCATTCAGTGTCAATATGTACGCCATATAGCTCAAATGGACCCTTGCGCCAGGGGTGCAGGCCTTTAAGAGCCTGCTCAAGCGCGCCGCGCTGCTCGTCGGAAATCTCGCCGCCGGCGCCAACGCGCGAAGCATCTAATTGAACGCTTGTCGGGCTGAGTGCCGGCAGGGCGGCGAGCGCTGCTTTCCAGCGGGGCAGGTCGCCATAGCGAGACTCACTGAGGCCGCTGGCAATTTGCTCTGGCAGTTGCAGTGCCCAGTCAGCGAGCTTGGGGTGTTGTTGGCTAAGAGTGGCGAGAAAATCGCGGTAATCCATCATTTAATTGCGACCAGTGAGGCAAAGTTAAAACACTGAAACCACACATCGATACTGCTAAAACCGGCGTCGCGCAGCCGTTGCTGGTGTTCTGTTAGGGTCTCTGGCACAAGCACGTTTTCCAATGCTGAGCGCTTTTGTGCGACTTCGAGATCGCTATAGCCATTGGCGCGTTTAAAGGCATGATGGAGGTCGGTGTTTAACTCTTGAAGATGGGTGTCGGCAAAGCGAATTTTTTCCGACAAAATGAGAATGCCGCCAGGGCGCATGGCCTTGGAAATACGCTGAATTAATTCCCCACGCTGCTCGGCAGGCACAAATTGCAGGGTGAAATTTAAAACCACCACCGAGGCATTGCGAATCTCGGTGTCTTGAATGTTTTCACAGCGCAGCTCAATTGGCGGTGTGGTGCTGCTAATATAGCCTCGGCAGCGCTCAATCATCGCCGCTGAATTGTCTACCCCAATAATCGTGCAGTTGCGATCGCTTAGCTCTCTGGCCATCGATAAGGTGCTGGCACCCAGTGAACTGCCGAGATCATAAATATTGCTACCCGCCTGCGCATAGCGCCCAGCCATAACCCCTGTCATCGCGATAATCGTGGCATAACCTGGTACCGAGCGCTGAATCATATCGGGGAAAACTTCCACCACATGCTCATCAAAGGCAAAGCGACCGAGATTGGGGTGGGGGGTGGAGTAGAGGGTGTCTGATTTGGTCATGGAGGCTTCTGGTGTGGCGTAAGAAGATGCGATAGTGGAATTTTACCACAGGCTAGCAGAGGTGAGGGCAGCGGTAGTGCAGAGATTTGAAGGTGTTGGCCGACAGTTATATGTTGGCCAACACCTTGGCTGTTTTAGGGGGCTAAAACTGTTTGAACGACAGTTGCGGTTCCTTTCGAAATAACCCCTTTAGGGGTTTTTACCGTGACGGTAAATGTGCCGGTTCCAATTTCGGACGAGCTCGGCTTTAATGCAAAGCTGTATGCAATAGCGCCGTCAAAGTTCGTTGATAGTACGGTTGCTGAGCTTTCCCCTGAGATACTACCTTGGTCTGTTGTAACAGATATGGTCGTCCCTGCGGGCGGAACTTGAAGGTTCACGTCGCGAACAGTAACCAGTACGCTTGCCCCAGCGTCGATATTTATCGTTGCAGGTGTAACCGTTACATACAGTGAAGAACCGGACATCACGATGACAATTTCTTCACGGACAGAGATGGTACTTGCCGTGATTTCGCAGTTTTGTGCGTTTGAAATACAGCGTAAGCCATCGTATGTCGAATTACCGACGATTTCGTCTGGTGTTGAGCGGCGGCACTTACCATCGTTGTTCAGATCCTGAGTGGTACCTGTGTAGTTACCATCATTGTTGAAATCCAGATAGGGCTCATTGGCATCGCGACAGCCATCCTCGTTGTAGTCTATGAATGCTTCAGGGTAATCATCAAAGACTTCGCCATCGTCATAGCTGCCATTTGACGGGGTGGTGTCTTCAAATGATTCTTCGCCAATCGCTGTTGCTAAGATTGTTGCCCGTCCGTTTGCACGAGGATTGGCAGACCGAAATGTCACAGAACATGTGCCGTTGACTGTTGTGCAGCCGCTATCAATGATACCGCCTTCTGTTGTAAAGGCGATTGCAGTGTCATCTGGTACTGGGTTGTTAAAGCGGTCAGCGGCGAGGATGGTTAGGGTTGTTTCAACGCCGTTGTAGTCCAGGCCTTCGATATTTAATGTCGATGCGCCCAAGGTGAAGCTGTTTTGGTCGATAATTCCAGTGGTATTTAGTAGTAGGCTGGACTGTGCACTGATGGTTTTACTGTCACTGACCGCGGATGCGGTGACACGCACGGAAGTGGCGACAGTGCCTGAAATCACCGTAGTGCTAACAATACCCTCAGCATTGGTGGTTGCCGTTGCGTTTGTTAATCCAATATCACCAGCGGTGGTGTTTAAGGAAAAATTTACATCGAGGCCTTCTACTGGGCCGCCGGCTTCGTTTTTAACTTGGAATGAAACGGTGGACTGTTCAGGTAGCGCACCGGTACCGCGTATACCAATCAGCTTTGGCTCGGCCGAGACAAAGCTGATTGAGCCTAGGGCGGCAGGAATCGTATCTATCGTCGTTGTCGCGCGATAGTTGGTGCCGTTGAGCGTAGATTGCGCGGTGATAGTGTCGGTGCCGCTGCAGCCGCGAGCCGTGTATGTTGCTCTTATAGTGCCAGTGGTGTTACTGACAATATCTTGATCGAAGTCGGAGAGGCCATCAATGCTGCAGGATGAAGTAAATAAAACATCAGCGGCATCGGTAATCAATTTATTGTCTTGGTCTACGAAGGATACTGCTAACGAGGCGCTTTGACCTGCGGTTAATGATGTCTTGTTTTTGGCTATTGTAGCTACGGTAAAAGCACCAGCTGTATCAAATGAGCCGAAACTCGGTACCACCGTTACGGTAGTGCCGCCTGTGTCAGGGGTTTCTGTGGGTGTGCTGGAATCAACAGGAGATAGTGATGGCCCGTCGCCACTGCCGCCGCCACACGCCGCTAGAAATAGTGCTGCCAATACCAGCAGGCTGGTGCGTAACAAAAGCTTCATAACAGATGTCCCCTGTCTATTGTTTCTTAAGGTGAGCTATACAGGCCTAAGATTATATTTTTTCTCAGTTTGATGCAGTAAGTCACTAACTATTAAAGCATATTAGCTTAAATGTTCTGCTTTTGCGGCAAACTTGTGATGCGGCAGGCAAAAAGGGCTATTTTGGTGGCGGGTAGGGCAGGAGATTGGCCTATTTGGGGGCGTTCTCTGGGGCTAGCGTCGGCTGGTCGGAATGAGAGGATTCGAACCTCCGACCCCTGCGTCCCGAACGCAGTGCTCTACCAAGCTGAGCTACATTCCGTCGTCGATTAAGTGCGATACCACAATCAAAAATATAACAAATGCGATATCGCTTCTCAATTTGGTGATAGAGGCAGTGTTTTGTCGAGGTATTGCAGTGCAAAAGTTTTCACAAATGTTTTCTCTGAAGACATTGGTTCGTCATCTGTAACAAGCTAGGATGTACGCTCACAATAATAATTCGAATAGAGGGTAGTTTATGTTGCCGCGCGCACGAACGTTGGTTTTGGGAGTTTCGGCGTTACCGTCGCTTTTGTTTGGAGTTCTGGTACAAGCTGAAGCTCCCTCACCTCACCGCAAAGCAGTGCTAGAAGAGGTGGTGGTGACGGCCCGTCGCAGAGAGGAGAGCTTGCAGGAAACCCCGCTGGCAGTGACGGCCTTGGGCTCGGATTATTTAGAGGCGATGGGGGTTAGCTCTATTGCCGATGTCGAAACCCTTAGCCCCAGCCTGCAGTTCTCGCAAACCAATTACAAAGCCCCCGCCATATTTATTCGCGGCATTGGCCAGCGCTCTGGTAATCCGGTGTTAGACCCCGGCGTGGGTATTTATTTAAATGGGGTGTATGTGCCGCGCTCGGATGCCCAGCTCCTCGATGCCGTAGATGTGGCAAATATTCAAGTGCTGCGCGGCCCCCAGGGAACCTTGTTTGGTAAAAACAATATTGGCGGTGCGCTGTTGGTGGATTCTAAGCGCCCACATATCGATGCGCTGGAATTGTCTGCTCGAGTTACGCTGGGCAGCGATGGCCGCAAAGACGCTAAGCTAAATGCTAATGTGCCCTGGGCTGGCGATGCGATTAGTACGCGCTTTGCGCTGAGCTCTAAGCGTAGTGATGGCTATATTGAGAATGCGGCGTCTAGCCATAATTTATTTGATGAAGATCGCACGGCGTTTTCCCAACGCACTATTTGGGATGTGAACGACAGCCTCGAGCTTGATTTCTTTAGCTTTTTTAGCCGGATAGACGAGCGCGGTACACCGTATAACTGTCAATTTCAGAACAGTGGCGCAATCTTGACGCAGGGGGTTTATCGCGGCGACGGCGGTGAAAACTTGCAGGCGGCCTGTGATGCCAGCACGGCCTTGGCAGACCAGTTTGCCGTGAGTCAAAACGACGATGATGCGGTATACGCCATCGATAACCAGATGCACGCCCTGACCCTGCGCTTGCCGGTGCTGGGCTTTGATATGGAAAGCATTACCAGCTACGCCTTTCAGAATAATATTCGCATCAGTGGCGATTCCGACGGCACCGCAGTGCGCAGTGTTAGCGTGGGGCCAAATGCCGGTAATGTGGTGTTTGCAGGCGGCGGCATGACCGCGCCAGACGCCGAGCGCAATCAATTTACCCAAGAACTAAAGTTTAATGGCAGCCTGCTCGACGATACCTTGAACCTGACCTTTGGGGTGTTCTACGCACGGGAGGAGTTGACGAATACCCTTGATGGTACTGAGGTTGGCGACAACGGTTTGGTCGGTATTCCCGCCAGTGCCGCGGTTGGTTTACCGGTGCCGCTGCCGGTGCCGTCGGAATTATTATTGCCTGTCCAGGCTAATACCGCCTCCTTGGCGGACTATGAAAATGAAACTAAGGCGATTTTTGCGCAGGCGTCGTGGGATGTTTACGACTGGCTGCAACTCACCTTGGGGCTGCGTTATACCGAAGAGGAGCGCAGCAGTATTCACACCATGGTGGTGCCAGATTACGAGGAATACGCAAATCGCCTCAATGCCCAGATTGGCAGTAACCCCGCCATCATCACGCCAGTAGTGCACGCCATGGACGGTATCTATAGCCCTGTTAGTCGCGATCAATACTTTGCCTATCAGGCCCCGGAAGTACCTCTGGTTTTTTTGCCGTCGATTGCGGGCAGCACCACATTCTCTGAATTCACGCCACTGTTCACAGCCAATATGATTGCGCCGGATGAACTCGCCAGCCGCTTAAATCTCGATAGCTTGATTGCCTATGTGACGGTAAGTGACGGTTTTAAGTCGGGTGGCCTCGATGTGCGCTCTACCCAAACCGGCTCCAATATTCAGCAGTTTGAGCCCGAGCAAGTGCGTAATACCGAGTTCGGCGTGAAGATTGACGCCCTTGATCAGCGCCTGCGATTTAATGTGGCAGTCTACCAGCTGGACTACACCGATTTGCAGGTGGCGCTGTATGAACGTGGCAATACCAATACCGAAGTGGTGCAGTTCACCGGTAACGCCGGTAAGGCAGTGGTTGACGGTTTTGAATTGGAGTTAACGGCACTGCTGGGTAACTGGACGGTTAATGCCAATGCCGGATACACCGACGGCGATTTTATTGAATACGATTTGGGCACCAATACCGCCGATGGTTTTGCCATTGTCGATCGTAGCAATGAAGCCTTTCCCCAAGTGCCTCAAAATGTGCGGGGCTTGGTGGTTCAGTACGATTGGCCCACGGATTTGGGCTTATTTGTACCCAGTCTCCAGTACTACTATTCTGATGAGATTTTTATCGGCACCGATTATCTTAGCGGCAATTACGATAGCTCCTTTATTGATCAATACGAGACCTACAATGGACGGCTGATGTGGGAAGTGAATGAGCGCCTAAATGTCAGCGCGTATATCAATAACCTTAAAGACACCCCGTATTTCGTTGGCGGAATTGCAGTAACCAGCGTGATTGGTGTGGCGAATCGGGTGCCTGGCGCACCGCGTCATTTTGGTCTTGAAGTGAGTTACCAGTTTCAATAAGGCATAGATTATGAAAAAGCTATTGGCCGGGGCGCTGGTCGCCCTAATATTATTGTGCGCGGTGGTGCTCCTGCGGGGCTGGCAATTTGGCGCTGATGCGTCGCCGCTCGAAACATCGGCTAGCCTTACCTGGGATGAAGCCCGCGCCATTGCCAGCTTAAGTGCTGCAATACAGATACCCACGGTATCGCGAGGTGGAAATCAGCCCCCAGACGCTGAGGCGTTTGCCGCATTTCACGCCTTTTTGAAAGAGCGCTACCCTCGGGTATTTAGTCAGCTCGAGGTGGAGGTGGTGGCTGGCCAGTCGCTGTTACTGCATTGGCCGGCTAGTGGCGAACAGACCCCTATCATGTTTTTAGCCCACCAAGATGTGGTGCCGGTGAGTGGGGGCAGTGAAGAGGAATGGACGCATCCGCCGTTTGCGGGGGTGGTCGCCGACGGCTTTATATGGGGACGCGGCGCCCTTGATGATAAAGGCAGTTTAATTAGTTTGTTAGAGGCGGCGGAGCGCTTGCTGGCCGAGGGCTTTGTGCCTGAACGGGCAATTTATTTTGGCTTTGGTCACGACGAAGAAGTGGGCGGCGAAGGCGCTAAAGCCATGGCGGCGATACTGGCCGAGCGAGGGGTGCGTCTTGGTTTTTTGCTAGACGAAGGTGGTTTTGTTACCAAGGGCTTGATCCCTGGTGTGGATGGCCGGGTGGCGCTAATCGGCCCCGCGGAAAAGGGCTACACCAGTTTGAAAATCACGGCTCGCGGGGTGGGTGGTCACGCCTCAATGCCGCCGCGTCATACCGCCTTGGGCTTGGTGGCGCGGGCAATTAACCGTTTAGAGAATAATCCCTTTCCGGCTGACCTTAGCTTTACCCGCGACACCATTATGGCACTGGGTGCCAAGGCGCCGTTTGTCCAGCGGCTAGTGTTTGCCAATTTGTGGCTGTTCGGACCACTGGCCGAGGCAACTCTGGCCGAGATGCCAACCACCGCTGCAGGTATTCGCACGACCACGGCCGCAACAATGATGACGGCTGGGGTAAAGGATAATGTACTACCGCACAGTGCCGAGGCCGTGGTCAATTTTCGGATATTGCCCGGTGACACTGTCGAGTCGGTAATTCAATACGTGACCGCGGTTATTGACGACCCGCAGATAGAAGTCTCGCTATACAGTGATTTTTCTAACAATCCGTCAAAGCTTGCTCCGCTTAATTCTTCGGGGTTTAAGGTTTTGAGTCAGCTTATTCGGCAAGTGCGGCCAGACACTACCGTTGCGCCGCGCCTAGTGGTTGGCGCGACCGACGCCCGCCACTTTGAGGAGGTCAGTGATGCCAGCTATCGTTT
Source organism: Zhongshania guokunii (assembly GCF_040892635.1). Classification (NCBI taxonomy): domain Bacteria; kingdom Pseudomonadati; phylum Pseudomonadota; class Gammaproteobacteria; order Cellvibrionales; family Spongiibacteraceae; genus Zhongshania; species Zhongshania guokunii. Next base: position 159,894 of record NZ_JBFRYA010000010.1, read on the forward strand.
TTTAGGGCTTGAGGTTGGGCCTGAAGAGTTGGCGGGAATGCACGGTACTAACGAGCGAGTATCTACCGCCAGTTTTATCGACTCGGCGCGGATGTACTATTTTCTGATGACGCGTTCAGCGGAATTGTAATTTTAGTGGCCGTGGAATCTTCACGGCCATGTGAAGCTTTAATATTGCGCCGCAGGCAGATGCACCACCATACCGTCGAGTTCGTCGCTGATATTCACTTGGCAGCTTAGGCGGCTATTAACGGCTGGCTCTAGGGCGCATTCCAACATCTCTTGCTCAATATCATCGGGCTTGCCAGTTTTACTCAGCCAGTCGTCGCCAATATAGCAGTGGCAGGTGGCACAGCTACAGGAGCCGCCGCACTCGCCGAGAATTTCATCAATGCCGTTGTCTAGCGCGACCTGCATGAGGTTGCTGCCCGATTCAGCATTCACCTCGCGGGTCTCGCCATTTACAGTAATGAATTTTATTAGCGGCATTTCTGAGTCCTTTAATACAGTGGATATTCTATGCGTTAACGCGCTTTACTCAGCGGCGGGCAAATCGTAAAAACCGGCCTGCCATTTTCTGAGCTGGTTAAAGGCTTTCACGTCTTGCTTGGCGAGCATGGGGCGATCGACGTATTTTTGATGGCGCCAAACCACCAAGTCTTCGTCTACGGTAGTGAGAATTTCGTTTTTGATTCGGTCTTGAATCGCAACGGGCATATCACCCTCTTCGCCGTCTTTGCGCTCCCACCAAATGGTATTGAATAGCTCTGATTTTTCATCGTCAATCGGCGTGGCAGAAAACAGCACGCGGTAGTTGTATGCGCCTTTAAATACATTGAAGGAACAGCCCACGCCGCTGGTGCGGGTATCAAAGGTCATTTCAATATTATTGGTGCGCACTGACTTAAAGCCAAAGAGCGTGCGGAATACGGAATCGTTGTCGCGGATGTCCATTTCCAAGAGCATTGGATCTAGTGGCGAGTTGTGTACATAGCGGAAGTGCATGGAGTCGACACTGTTCTCGAAGGTGATCTGGGGGTGAACAGGTTCATCTGGCCAGCGCCGCGTGCCGTGGGGGAAAATGGGGTAGAACTCGGACTCGTCGCGGTCAGAAAACTCACGGAAGCTGTCGAACATATGGGGCAGCTCCCAGCGTGGCGCGGAATTGGTGGGGTCGTGCCACATAAATATACAGCCGTGTTGCTCGGTGACTGGCCAAGTTTTCAGGCGCTTGTTAACGGTGTTTTCCTGGTATGGAATTTCCACGTTTTTGCCTTCGCCACTCCACACCCAGCCGTGGTAAGGGCAGGTGATGCAATTGTCTTTAACCTTGCCGCCGTGACCAAGGTGGGCGCCCAAGTGATGGCAGTGGGCGTTCATTAAACGTAAAACACCGTCTTCGCCGCGAAAGGCGACTAAATCTTCGCCGAAATAGCGCAGGGCTTTGACTTCGCCAACCGGAAATTCACCACTCCAGCCAATTTGGAACCAGCCAACCGGCTTCATAGAAAAGGGCAGTTCTTTTAAATTCATGAGTCAAACTCCGTTAACAGGTAGGCTCTTGTGGTTTGAGCCGGTGTGGTCTGGTGGCTGTGATGCAGCATAAAACTAATATACCATCAGTTATTTGTGCTATCAAGGTTTGATGTGGAGTGTTTCTGCGTGCAGTGAGTGCTTTTAAGCGTGGGGGCTCTGCCGTGGAAGGTTAGCCGGGCGGGGCTTTGCCGATTTATTGCAAATGCAGGCTTTTGAAGTAGGTCGGCGATTTTTATGACAATTTAATGTTAATATTAAGTTTCATTGTGTATGTTTTCGGATGCTCCAGAAAATGCGAACAGTAGTTACTACGAATAATCATGGCCAGTCACTGGGCCGCAAGGGTGCAGAAACCCGCAAGCGCTTGATGGATGCGGCGCGCAAATTATTGAAATCAGGCTCCCCCGTCGAATTGACAGCGGTGTCGATTGCCAAGCGCGCCAAGTCGTCCTCGGCTACCTTCTATTTATATTTCTCCGATGTGCGGGGCATCCTGCTGGCCTTAACCGAAGAGGCCGAGTCAGATATGCAGGCGGTGCACAATATTTTGGATGAGCCTTGGGATCCCAAAATATTGGATGTGGAGCATTCGCGCCGTGTGGTAAATGCCTTTGTTTCAGTTTGGGACAAACATCGGGAAGTATTGCGCTACCGAAATTTGGAAGCTGACCGCGGCGACCCCGTTTTTGAGAATATTCGTTTGCGGACCTCGGTGCGGATTGTAAATCGCTTTGCCGAACATATTGTTGCTGCTTACCCCAAAAATAGCGGTGGCACTAAAACCACTGCCCAAGCCGATGCCTCGGTATTGGTGGCGGCAATGGAGCGTTTGGCGGCAACCGACCCTAAATCGGTTGAGCGCGGTGTGGGTGCCGATGAAATGTGGGGTGCAATGACCCGTATTATTGCTCGCACATTGAGTGCGCCAGCGAGCCCCGCAGATTTTATGCAGGCCAAGTAATAGCGAATTACGTAATGTGAAGTTATAAAAAAACCGACGCCAGCAATGGCGTCGGTTTTTTTTGTTTCAAAAGCAGTCGTTAGCGTTTCTTTAACTGAAAGCCTGCTTTTTCACGGTCCCAAGTTTTTGCAGTAACGCCTTCGTCACGCAGCTTGTATTTCAGAATGCGGCCCACCGGGCTGCGGGGCATTTCGGCGCTGCTACGGAACTCAAAGTAGCGCGGTACAGCAAAATACGGCAGCTGTTCGGCTGACCACGCGCACAACTCTTCTTCGCTGAGGCTGCTGCCCTCTTTTACGGTGAGGGTAACTTTTAGGTCATCTTCGGTAAGCTCCGACAATACCGCATGGGCGGCCACGTCTTCGATTGCTGGGTGACGGCGGAAGGCCGATTCCACTTCAAAGCTGGAGATGTTCTCACCGCGACGGCGCAGATAGTCTTTCTTGCGGTCGACAAAATAGAAGTAGCCATTTTCATCAAATTTGCCGATGTCGCCAGTGTGGAACCACATGTTCTTCATGACTTTAAGGGTGTCTTCGGGGCGTTTCCAGTAGCCTTCAAACATCACATTGGGGCGCAGTGGTCGCACAATCACTTCGCCAGATTCGCCCTGTGGGACCTCAATGCCATTGTCGTCAACAATGCGCACGTCAAAGCTGTCGTTGCGCATGCCAGAGCAGTCGCCGGGTACTTGAATGCCCAGCGGCACGGAAGTCACTAGTGAGCACTCAGTCAAACCAAAGCCCGGGCAGGCGGTGTGCTTGGCGCCAAAGCGCTGCTTCCAAGCCTGTTGTAATTTGTCTGGGAAGGGTGCGCCGCCAACGATGGAAATTTGCCCAAAGCAGCGTTTCTCAGCTTCGTTCTCGGGGGCGCCGAGCAGCATGGGGAACATGGAACCGAGCAAGGTGGTGTAGTTGGCGCCGGTGCGTTCGATCTCGGGCCAGAAATTAGATACCGAGAAGCGCGGGTAGATCGCAATACGGCCGCCGTGCATCAGTTCGCAAATAACATTGCTCACCGCATTAAAGTGGAATAGTGGCAGGGCGGTCCAGCTCACGGTGTCGGCGCTGCGGCCGGTGCCGTCGCTAACAATGCGGGCTAAGTTGCAGGCGTAGTTATGGCTGACCATGCAGCCCTTAGATGGGCCAGTGGTGCCGCCGGTATAAATTAGCATTGCCAAATCTGAGGGGGCTACTTCAATTTGGGGGTCGCTGCTGTCGTCAGACAATAACTGTTCCCAACTCATGGTCTGACCGCTAAAGCTGGCGCTTGGCGCTGCGCCGCGATGGACGAGGGTTTTTACGCTGGGCAGCTGCTCGCCAATCGCAATAACGCGGTCAGCGTAATCGCTCTCGGCAATGACGACGCTGGCGTCGCTGTCACCCAATTGGTGGCGCAGGAACTCGCCTTTGTACGCAGTGTTAATGGGTACCGAGATAGCGCCAAGCTTGTTGATGGCCAGCCAGATAAAGACCGCGTCTTCGCTGTTGTCGAGGAGGGTGGCGACGGTTTGGCCTTTTTCGATACCCAGCGCCGTCAAACCATTGGCAAGTCGGCATGCTTGGCTGTCGATGTCGGCTACACTGAATTTCTTACCAAGAAAATCTAAAAACTCTCTATCAGGATTGGCTTCAAGTGCCCGCCGAAGCACGGCGTTAATCGTATCCTGCTGCTCACTTCCCCAGGGTGTGGGCGACTTATCGTTGGTCATTGTCTGGCTTCCCGCAGTTGACGTTGTTATCGAACACCCATAAACTAACACATAGTCATTTATTGGTGCAAATATCGCTGCACTTGTTTAGACTCATCAGCAGCTCGGTGCGACACCTACCGAGCGTGCAGCGGCGCACTAGCTACCGAAAATATAGCCTGCCGCTGTCAAATTTAAAGTATTTTTCATGGTTTTAGCGGCCAGGTGCCGTTAATTCGAGTTAAAACAGCAAGGCGTATAAGAGCGACCTTGCCTTGAGTGGAGAGCGTCCCATGGCTGAAATTCGTCCCGATCTCGAATACCTCGGTTTTCTGAATGAGGGTAAGTTTTGTATTCAGCGCAGCGGCGGCAGCGGCAAATATGTGTTTTATCCGCGCACCATTGCGCCGGGCAGTGG
>NZ_JBFRYA010000011.1:0-152592 GCF_040892635.1 Zhongshania guokunii
ATCGAAATGTTTTACAACTCGACACGCAAGCATGGTACAAACGGATTGCTGTCACCAAGGCAGTATGAAGACCGTTTCAAATTGAATAACGGAGTGGTCTAAAGTTTTGGGGGCTATTCACAAACGGATTGCTGTCACCAAGGCAGTATGAAGACCGTTTCAAATTGAATAACGGAGTGGTCTAAAGTTTTGGGGGCTATTCAGTTCAAAGCAAATGAACGCGTCGCCGCACTATTAATATCTTCAAAACCCGTACTTTAGTACAGCCCGCCTTGGGGCTAGGTCCCTTACTCTATACCGTAACTATAAATATAAAATACGGTGTTATGAGGGCCTGCATATGTTGATAACCACTCCCATAAGCATTGAATTTCACGAATCGCAGCCACCGGCAGATATTGATGTAAGTCTTTTAAAAAATATTCTGCTGCTTTGGCGTTGTGCTTAGTTTTCGTAATTTTAATAATAATGAAAAGGAAAAAGCCTTATGCAACACGAATATATGAATACGCGGGTAGTCAGCTTAATGGCGTGGTCGGGTATTGTGTTGGTCATCTCTTTAATTGTTGCGCAAGGTTGGTTGATGGGCTTTATACCGCCGCCATCGCCGGCGCTGAGCGCCGAAGAAATCGCGCAAATTTACATCGACCGAAAATTGGCTATCCGCGTGGGCACTTTAATTGAATGTGTCGGTTTTACTTTCTATCTAACCTGGTCGATGTCTATTATCTTTTTTATGAAAAAAATGGAGCGGGGCATGCCTGTGCTTAGCTATACCGCGATTGCCAACGCGGGTGGCGGCTATGTGTTTTTTCTACTTATGCCAATTACTTGGGCTGCCTTGGCGTTTAGACCAGAGTCTCTTAATCCTGCCTTTTTACAGCTAGCCAATGACTACGTGTGGTTTGTCTTTATTCTAAGCTGGCCGCCGTTCGCGGTATTTATGGTGCTGATCGCTGTGGCGGTACTCGGAGACAAAAACCCCGAGCCAATTTTTCCGCGCTGGGTTGGATTCTTTAATCTATGGACAGCACTGCTCATTGTTCCGGCAGGGCTTGTAGAATTCTTTTACACAGGTCCCTTTGCCTATGATGGGGCGATCTCGTTTTGGTTTGTGTGGATCGTTTTTTTTGGTTGGATTATCACCATGAGCGTGATCACCCTAAGAGCAGCGGGTGTGGAGAAAGCCCGCCAGTTAGCACAGGCCAGAGCTGCGTAATTGCTTAATTTTGTTGCAGATTTCCAGAAAAAAGAGCCGCTACGCGGCTCAAAATGGTGAAGTTTTACAATATTTACATTGCGTAAAACAAGGTCTAAAAACTCGGCGCAGCAGATATAAGTTGCGCGCCAAGGCCTAAAGCTTGATCTATTGTGTTATTCGGGCTGAGTAGATTTAAGGGTAGAATATCAGTGGGCAAGGCGCCATCCAGGGGTAAGCCAATAGCGTCAATCGCCGCTAGCTCGTCGGTTGCTAATGGCTGCGATAAAACGGGAATCGGCGGAACTTGGTTCAGGCTTGGCGACAAAATGGTACCGCCATTTAAAACATAGCTAATAATAGCGACTGGATTTTTATAGAGCACTTCTGCCGAGGGCACAAAGCCAAACAAAATATCGGGGCCGCCCAGCGTAGCGGGAGCGAGCTCGCCGGGCTTACTCAGGGTTGGCAGCAGGCTATTTAACGCAAACGCGGCTCCGGTCAGTGGCCCTAAGTCCTGCCCGCCCATGTTTAATGTATCTACACTTAGGGCATCAATGCCCGGCAGGCTGCCGTCTAAGCCGAGAGCGCCAAGTTCAGGAAAATTAAAGCCGGCGCCGGTTGGCAGCATACCCACCACGGGTACTTGGGCGTGTGTATTCGCAGCGCTTAAAAACATACTCGCGCCCAGCGTTAGGGCGGGAAGAATTCGTTTATTCATATTGTATTCCTTGGTCTTGGTATACCCAGATAGCGATTTTTATGCTTATAACACTACGTGTTTATTTTCTATCGGGGTTAGTTTGCGCCTAATAGGGTTTGGCTAGCACCAAACCAAAGTTTGGTTACCGCGATTGCCAGCTCAGCTTTTTCACTAATGCTGTGTGACATCTATGTTGGGTGATTTGAGTCTGTGCCGGATTTTAACGCGCGCTCAAGAACGTTTGGCACAGTAAAAGGTATCGGAAGCGGGCTCAGAAACATTCCCTCGGCCTGGGTGCAGAACCAAACCTTTGGTTGGGGTTGGGCAGTAGTGGGCTTGCTAGGCTAGCAGCACTAAATTTAATAATAGTGGAATGCCAATGCTCCCGTACTTCTATTTGTTTCTTTATTTTGCAAGCATATCTCTCGCGGGCGTTTCGATTGCGGTTATGCGATTACTCAAGTTGGGCCTACCCAGCTGGATTGGCGCGGTGCATGGCTTAGCGGCGTTATTTGGCTTGGCGGCGTTCTTCATTGTTAATCTGAAATTTGGCGCGCAGGGCGGGACCTATGTTTGGTGGTCACTAGGTGTGTTTTCCCTGGGCCTGATCGGTGGTTTGATTTTCTTCAGAGTTCTATTTACGAAAGGCGCGCCTATTTGGACCTATGTGGGGCATGGCGCCGCCGCTATTGCTGGGCTTAGCTTGCTGTACTTTCCCGCGTTCGTTACCAGCTAAAGCCACTGGTATCCCGCAGCGCAGGGTCGGCTTTTCAGATGCTGGCAATGCGATAATTGATACTTGCTGCCAAGCCGCTGGGGGTAGCAAGGTTTCGTACCTAGTAAGCTTTTGAGGGTTCATGCTATTGTTTCCGCCCGATAATAATCAACAAAATGCCATGCGAAACACCCTAGCACGCCACGAGCCACCCAGTTTTGCGTTTCCACTGGTGCGCACCAAGGCCTATCAAAAATTGACCGAGTCAGGTTTACCTCCTACTAAGGTGTCGCAAATAATTGCGCCCACGGGGTATGGCAAAACCGTATTAATGAGCGCTTTGTACAATTTTGCGGTTAGCAATGGCGCGAGCAGTTACTGGGTTTGCCTGTCGGATTACGACGATAGTGCCGAGCGGGTGTTAGCGCGCCTAGAGTATTTCTTGGCGCCACGCGGCGAAAGTTATTACCGTTCCGAAGATGTCCACCGCAGTGACGACCCAATTGAACAGCGTATAGAGCGCGTCACCTCGCTGTTTTCTAGCACCGACGAGCCGGTCTTTCTGTTTATCGACAATCTGGATTCCTGCCACGATGAAACCCTCAGCGCGCTGATCGAAATACTAATCTCCCGAACTAGCGACAAGTTTTACTTATTGCTGGCCGCCACGCGGCAGCCCAGTATTAGCCTGTATCGGCCTATGTTAGAGGGCATGGTGAGCCAGTATGGTTATGAAGATCTCATGCTGGATAGCGACGGCGTTCGCGCCATGTTTACCGATACACTGAATAGTCGCTTAAACACCGAGGATATCGATCGGGCGCTGCAAATCAGCGAGGGCTGGCCAGCTGCGCTGCGCTTAATGCAAATAATTTTGGGCAAGGCCGAAGATCCTTCAGCGCTACTACAGGTTTTTACCGGTGCCGATGTCGATCTTGCGCAAATGCTCAACGACCAACTAATCAGCGGCTTCGAAGAATCATTCCGCGAATTTTTGTTCAGTATCTCCTTGCTCAAGAGTTTCACGGTGTCGCTGTGTCAGTTCCTCACCTCTAGCAGCACCGCTGAAAGCTACGTAAAAAGAATGATAAGCGACAATTTGTTTGTTATTCCACTGAGTAGAAACCGCGACGAATATCGACTGCACTCCTTGTTCAGAGAGTATTTGCTTGGCCAAGCGCGCCAGCATATAAGCGAAAGCCGCCGCGGGAAACTATTGCTGCGCGCCTCGCAGTGGTTTGAGGAACGTGGCCGCTGGACCGAGGCCATCGACTACGCTTTAGAAGCGGGCGATAGCAAAGTAGCAGTAGAGTGCTTAGAGCGGGTTGCCCAAAATTTTGTGCGCGATCGTGGTGACCTCAGCAAATATATTAATTGGGTAGAGCAGATCCTCGCCGCAGGCACTGAGCCGGGCCTAGAAACAGATTACTGGTATGTATGGGCCTTGGTCTTTCACCGTCGCTACGATTATGCCGCTAGGCAGCTAGATCGCCTATCGGCGCGTTTAGAAACTGATTCTAGCGGCGCAGAGCCGGAAATGCGCCGCCGCGTAGAGGTTATTCGCATCACCTGTGCAACCTACACCGATGATTTCGGCGCGGTTGAGCAAATGGGTATGGATTGGCTGGCCGGCAAACAAGACGATGATCCCTTTGATGTGGCAACCGTATCTTGTGCGGTGGGAGTACACTTCAGTAATCAATTTAATTTCCTGCGGGCCAGAGAGTATTTTGGCGATGCACAAAACAGTATTGGCCAGGCTAATAGCGCCTACGGTGCGGCGTGGGTTGCGGTATTGTCTGCCCAGGTCGGCATCTACGAAGGCGATTTCGGCCATAGCTATGATAAGGCGAACGAAACGCTAAGTCGTATTGGCAGCTTTGCTGGCGACTATTCTGGAATGAGTAGTACCGTGTCGGCGTGGGCCGCATTAACTGCGGTAGAGACTGGTCGAGACGCCGAAGCCGCAGACCTGTTGCGGGCGAGTATGGACAGGCTGCAAACCCATGGTTTGCTCGACACCGCCGCACATGCACTTAATTGCGCGGTAAAACTTTGGGCGTCGCCGCTGGGTGATGGTATTTCGATCTCAAAACTCAGAGATATTGCGTCCGGCTTTCCGTGGCGGCTGTCGATTATGCTGTCATGCTTTATCGTTCAGCGTTTGCTTAGATTGGGGCGTCTCGACGGTGCGCTGGAAGAAGCGCGACGAATGGGTTTGAGCGCCGATGCTATTAGCGAAAAACACTGCGCGATCACTAATTTTTTAATTGATCAAACCCTAGCCGACCTCGACCTTGCGCAAGGTCGCTTCGCGCAGGCGGAAGTCAGAATTGCCAAGGCAATTGAACTTGCTAAAGCGCAGGGCCGCAGCGGTCACTTGGTGGAATTGTCGCTACAGCAAATGACCTGCGCAATGCGCGGCACTAACCCAGAAAATGCGCCTCGCTATTTCACAAGAGCAATCAGCTATGCGGCGAAACGCCGTTATATTCGCCCGTTTAGGGATCGAGCCGATCTTATCGCTGGCTTAGTAAATGAAACCAAGCCCAAAAGCTGGGGCTTTGCCGACACCAAAGAAAAAGAGTTTTTTGCTGAAATATGTCAAAGCCTGCCCATTGCCAATATCGCAGTTCTTGAGCAACTCGACGGCCTTGATGCAGAGCCAAAACTCTTGGAGGCGCTTACACCAAGGGAGCTTGAGCTACTGCATTTGATTGATGCGGGGCTGACTAATCAGCAACTCGCCGATCGCCTATATGTTTCTGTGGCCACGGTGAAATGGCATTTGTACAATCTCTACAATAAATTGGGCGTTGCCAATCGCTCCTCGGCAATTTCAAAAGCGCGTAGTTTTAGCCTTATATCTCACTAACCTTACCCCGTTGTTGATTTTTAGGTCCCTAAGTTTGGCGATTGCCAAACTTAGGGATGGGGCGCCTTTTCACAACTTCGTTCAAGCTATTACCGTAACGTTTTTACCGGTTGTTACTTCCGGGAAATGACAACAGGAAATTAGCCATGACCGATTATATAAAATACTTACTCTCACCATTTATCCTCACACTTCACGCCTGGGGCATGGCGCTCGGTGGTGCCTATGCGTGGGTAGGTTTTGCCGTGCTTATGTGGGTTCTGTGCTTTGATGCTTTTCTAAAGCCCAGCCATCATGTTCGTGATACCCGCTATCCCTGGCTGTACGACGCCGTTATAACCTGCACGGTATTGGCGTGCTTTGCCAATATATTTTTCTACGCTTACTTAGCGGGTAGCGGGCATTTTGTTGGCGGCGCTGCACAGACCGGTGCCTTTTTAGGCACGGTGATGATTGGTTTTGTGATTGGCGCGCCGCCAGTGCACGAACTGTTTCACCGCGAGGGCATAGCGCTGCGAACCTTAGGGCGGATTGGTCAGTGTTTGGTGTTCGATCCATGGCGCGAAATTACCCATGTGGTCACCCACCATATGCATACCGCCACGCCAACCGATCCAGACTACGCCCGTCGCGGCGATACCGTTTACGGCCACTTTACTCGTACTTTTCCCGGTCAGTGGAAAGAGTCCTACCACCTTGAAAAAATGATGTGGACCAAGCGCGGCCGCAAATGGTACGACCTTCGCAATGCCTGGGTATTTAAAGTTGCGTACTTCTCGCTGTTTCTTGTTGTGCTGTTTTCCGTTGGTGGTTTAGTGGGTGGCGGCTTGGCCTGCGCAACACTGATTCTCGGCCCTCGTATGCAGCTTGAAGTATTTAACTACTGCAATCACTACGGGCTAGTTTCGGCAACGCCTGGCCGTTTTAAAAAGCACCACACATGGAATCACCTAACACCCTTTACAAGAATTTTGGCCTTAGAAATTACTAATCATGCAGGTCATCACGACGACAGTTATAAGCCCTTCTACGAGCTGGCGCCAGACGAAATTGGCCCCAAGCAACCGCCCTTTATTTTGTGCGTAATTATGGCGTTTATCCCGCCCTTGTTCATGATGGCTATGAAGCCTTTGTTAAAAAACTGGGACGAGCATTACGCCAATCCTCAGGAGCGGGAAATTGCCGCGAGAGAAAATACGCGCGCGGGTTGGGACGAGTTAAATGACGACTCATCTAATTTTAATTCAGGTGCAATGGCGCTTGCATAGCAGTGCGCTTGAATGAGGTAGAAGTAATGAATGATGTACGCGCGCAGCGCAATTTAGCTGCCGAGCAAATTTGCTCCGTGTCAGTTGGTGATTCAAACAAAGACGGCTTCTCGGTTAACCGAAATGACATGCTACTTAAAGCTGCGCTCGATCAGGGTATAGATTATCCCCACAATTGCCGCGTAGGGGTTTGTGGCCAGTGCAAGACTAAATTGATTTCCGGAAAAGTAACGCCAATGGTAGACCTTGCGCTGTCGCCGCTGACCAATGCTGAAATCGAAAGTGGTTATTTCTTGGCTTGCCAAGGCAAGGTGCGCGGCAATATTAATATCCAGATAAAGTTGGGCCAGCACCACGTTGTGCCGGAGCAACAAGTCGCGGGCCGAATAGTGCTGTGGAAGCAGCTACCTGGCGAAGTGATTGAATTGAGAATGGCACTAGAAACCCCATTTCAATACGAGGCTGGCCAATATGGCTTTCTGGCCGAATCAGGATCTTTTGTGCGTCGCTGTTTTAGTTTTAGCGACGCACCGCCGGCGGAGGGTGTCGGCGCCACGGAAGTAGGATTTCTAATTAAGCGTCTTCCCGGCGGCGAGTTTTCAGAATGGCTTTTTAAGGAAGACCGCACAGGCGTAAAAATGTGGTTGCACGGCCCCTATGGCGTGATGGGTGTTGATGACGCAGACCTGCCGGGCTTGTGCGTGGCGGGTGGCACGGGTCTAGCGCCGGTACTTTCTATTTTAGAGAAGCGCCTATCAAGTTCCGTGCACGCTACATTTGTGGTGATCTTCGGTGTGAAATTCGCGAATGAAATATTCGCCATGGATAAATTAGAAGCTCTGCAAGCTCGCTTTCCAGGCCGGCTGCGTATTATTCCAATTGTATCCCACGAGCCAGAAGGCTCGGCGTGGCAGGGCGCACGGGGCTTGGTCACAGTGCCCCTCGACGATCAGCTCGGTGTCGATTATCGCAGATCAGCGGCATTTATTTGCGGCGGCTTGCCCATGGTTAATGCAGTTGAGCAAAAATTACTGGCAATGGGTATGGACCCCGAGCGCATTCATGCCGACAAGTTTATGCCTACGGGCTGAGGTGATATGGCAATGGAACTAGCGACCTTAGCAATAGACGAAACGCGTTTAATCGCGACCATAACCGTTAACCGCCCCAAGGTCTTAAATGCACTGGACGTTGCAACCGCCGAGGCGATGCAAGCGGTTGCCGCTAAGCTGGATGCGCGACCAGACCTACGCTGTATTATTTTGCGGGGCGCGGGGCGCGCGTTTATGGCGGGTGGCGATTTGGCGGGCTTCGCCAGTGACTTTGCCACCGCAGATAATACGGTTAACCAGTTGTTGGATGCGTTGGAACCGGTAATAAAAACCTTTCAAGCGCATCCTGCGCCGGTGTTAGCGAGTGTCCATGGCGCTGTAGCCGGTGCGGGTATTAGCTTAATGGCGGCGGCCGATCTTGCTATCGCCGCCACTGACACGCGATTTATGCTGGCCTACGACAAAATAGGTGCGCCGCCAGATTGTGGCGCCAGTTATTTTTTGCCGCGCTTACTCGGCGAGCGCCGCGCTGCAGCGCTGATGTATTTAGGTGAAACGTGGTCTGCCGCCGAGGCTCTGCAATACGGTTTTGTGAACAAGCTGGTTGCTGCAAATGAACTTGAAACCGCCACTGCGAAACTGGCGGAAAAAATAGCATCAGGGCCGAGCTTAGCGTATAGCCAATATAAAAATCTAGTCCGCGAGGGGCGCGACAAAAACCTTCAGCAACAGCTCAAGGCCGAGCGCGTCGCTTTTTGCGCAGCCACAAAAACGGCAGATTTCAAAGCTGGGGTCAGCGCCTTTATAAAGCGCGAAGTAGCTAAATTCTGCGGCCGCTAAATTGCCAAACCGGCAAGCAATCGATGCGAGCGCTTACTGTCGTCGCCGACGGAGCGCTAATAAATAACTACAGTGCTCTAACCAAGGGCGGCAGCTCAAGCCCTTTAATTTAATTGCGAATCTACTGCGCATTATTCTGAGCCTGGGTAAAAACCAAACTTAGGGTTTGGGTATAGTCACGCCGCTAAATACACAATACAGCCAATAAAAAAATTAGGTATGGGAGTACTTGAGGTGATAACAGCATTCAAAAGGCCAAGTCGATTCGGCGCTATCTTTAAAACCTCGGCGCGAATACTGGTGGTAAGTAGTCCCTTTTTAGCAATTTCTGCCCAAGCGCAAGATGACGCCCCAGCGACCAAGAAAAGGAGCAATCGCCTCCTCGAAGAGGTTGTGGTGACGGCCCAAAAACGAGAAGAAAACTCCCAAGATGTACCCATTACCATGGCGGCGATAGGCGGTGAAAAATTAGAAGCCTTTGGTATTGAAGATACTGCTGATTTACAAAAAATTACTCCCGGCCTAACCTTTACCGAACAATATGGTTACACCCTAATTTACCTGCGCGGCGTGGGCAGCGAGGCCTTTCTGCCTAACGCCGAGCCAAGTGTTGCCACGTATATTGATAATATCAATATTGCCGGTTCCCACGGTAAGCAAGATGCCATTGGCCCAGTGGAGCGTATAGAAGTACTCAAGGGGCCGCAGGGCACCTTGTTTGGTCGCTCAGCCACTGGCGGTGCTATTAGTATTATTTCTAAAACGCTGCCAACCGAAGGTTATACCGCGGAGCTAACGTACAACAAAGGTAACTACGAAGCAGAACATATTCTGTTTTATGCAGATGCGGCCTTAACGGAAGATTTTGCAGCGTCTATTTCCTATTATGACGACGAACGTGAACCCTACGGCAAAAACACTCTCTTCGGTGTTGAGACCGAGGCCTTAAACGATTACTCAAAAAGTATTCGCGTTAAATTGCGTTACTTCTTGGGTGACTCGATTACCTTAACCGGTATCTACCAAGAGTCTGAGCAGGTGATTGCCGAATCGTTGCGCAATGAAAATATTCGCCCCTTGGGCCTAGCCTTGGGCTCAGCGCCTGACGAGCCAGATCGTATTTCAAAGAATAATGTGACCGGATTTGTATCCAGCGAAAGTGATTTACTTGGCTTTATCGCGGAGTGGGCGGCGGGGCCAGTAGATTTGAAGTTTGTATATTCGGACCAAAAGTCTAATGTTCAAAACGATCTTGGCGCCCACACCGACTACGACGGCACCGAGTTTGAACGCACCAGCTTTCACACCTACGATGAGCCTACCTTTCAAGAGACTTTTGAATTACAAATTAGCTCTAATGAAGACACTTGGCATTCTGATAAATTAACTTGGGTGGCGGGTCTGTATCACTTAGAGGCCGGCGGTGGTTTTGACCGAATCTTCTTTGATGTGTCTGGTGAAACGGCGGTGGGCAGTATTTTGGACGCAGTGCCAGATCCAATCGCCAATATTCTCAGCCCAATTGTTGGTACGCGAGTAACCTTGGAGTCCGGCGGTAACATCACCATTGAATCTGATTCGGTGTACGCGCAGGGTGATTATCGCCTTACGGATACCGTCACCGCGACTGTGGGTGTGCGTTATCAAGAGGAGACCCGCGGCTTGGTGCGCAACTACCTTGACGTTGTGAATCCCATGTTAACAAGAGAGAGCAATCCCGAATATTTTCAAAGCGACGACCGCAGCCAGAATATCAGTGTTGCTACGTTTACCGTTCCTGATCTCAGTGATGAATCGGTCGCACCGCGTTTTGCATTGCAGTGGTTCGCCAGCGACAGTGTGCAGATTTTTGCGTCAGCCTCGCGGGCATTTAAAAGCCAGACTTACAATATTCTCAACTTTTTCTCGGCACCGGATGCGGTAGATAAGTCCACCACCACCGCGCTTGAATTAGGCTTTAAATCAGACTTGTTCGACGATACCCTACGATTTAATGGCGCCATATTCCAGTCGATAACAGAAAACCCAATTACCTCGGTGGTATCCTTAACCTCTGGTGGTGTGGTGCGTTTCTTTAACGCCGGCGAATCGAAAACCGAGGGCGTTGAACTAGAGGCGCTGTGGCAGCCGATGCCAAACCTCAATCCTGGTTTAGCGATCAACTCAGGGGCCTCTTATATCGACGCAGTTTACACCGACTATAAGAACGGCTCTGGCTTTGACGAAAACACCGGCCTATTTTATGGCCCCGGCGGTTTAACCCAGCTACCTGGTCGCGACTTTACCGGTAACCGAGTTGCCCGCACCCCACGGTTTAGCTCCAATGTAGCGATCAACCAATTTCTGCAGTTTGGTGCATTTGGCGACATCGAAATCGGCCTTGATTACGCTTATAAAAGTGATTTCTACCTCACATCCTCTGGCAACCCCAATGCCCTGCAGCCGCAATATGAATTGTGGGGTGGGCGTATCTCTTGGATTTACGAACCGCTTGGGTTAACGCTGACCGGATACGTGAGCAATGCCAAAGACGAGCTCTACTTTGTGCAATTACTCGAAAACGACTACGGCATTCAAGCAAACTACGGTTCGCCAAAGCTCTATGGCGCCAAACTAAAACTCGAATTTTAAACCCTCATTTAAGCTAGCCTCAGTTTTATACCCTGAACCACTAAACCGGTTCGGGGTTTTTTTCGTCTGTTATTTCACCCCTGTGGCCAATGCTGCCTGCTTAGCGCGCTACACTGTTCCAATAGCTGTTCATCGGTTTTTCATTGCAAGGCCACATCGGGTCTGGCTTTCATGTGCGGTGGCGATCAAAATAGTTTGCGGCTTTTCTGTGCACAGGCGTATTCACAGCCTATTTTTGCCGCATAGTCACTGGCGAGCGGAGGTACGATGCCAACACTGGCAAGCGAAAACGACAATAATAGCGGGATATTTTCGCCGCTTAAGCACGCCTCATTCCGAAATATGTGGCTCAGCAATACCGTGTCTAATGCCGGTGGTCTTATTCAAAGCGTGGCCGCTGCATGGATAATGACCAGTATCTCAACCGCCGATCACGTGGCGCTGGTGCAAACAGCTACCTTTCTACCCATGGCCCTATTTGCGCTTCCGGCCGGGGCAATTGCCGATATATATGATCGTCGCAAGGTGCAGTTGCTGTTCTTTTTCCTGTCGCTGGTTGCCGCGGCCCTAATGATGTTGGTGTCGATGCTCGGCCTTATTACGCCTTGGATCTTGCTGGGATTATGTTTTTTAGTGGGTACCGGTAGCGCCTTGGCCGCGCCGGCGCGGGGTGCATCTATTGCAGAACAAGTGCCTATTGGCCTGCTTTCCCAAGCGGTAGCACTGAACAATATCAGCTTTAATTTAGCGCGCAGTGTCGGACCTGCCATTGGTGGTTTGATTGTGGTTGCCTTTGGCGCTACGGCGGCGTTTGCCATTAATGCATTATCGTTTATACCAATGCTGGAATCCCTGCGGCGCTGGAAGCGGGTACCGGAAACCTCGCGGCTACCGCCAGAGCGCTTATTGCGCTCCATCAATTCTGGGGTGCGCTATGTATTAAATATGCAGCCGGTGCGCCGAGCTATTGCGCGGGCCTTTGTCATTTGTCTGCTGGGCGCTGCGCTGCCATCACTCATGCCGCTTATCGCCCGCGAGCTGTTAGTGGGCAATGCCGGCACCTTTGGGTTGTTGTTGGGTGCCTTTGGTGTTGGTGCGGTGTGCGGCATATTCGTACTGCACCCCATGCGGACTAAAATCGGTAACGAGAACACTCTACGACTGTGTTGCTTGGTGATCGCCGCGAGCTTAGTAGCCTTGGCCTACAGCCGCAGCTTAATACTCGACCTTATTATATTAATGCTGGCTGGCATGGCATGGATGATGATTACCACCACCATCAGTGTATTGGTGCAGCTGTTGGTGCCACGCTGGGTTACCGGGCGCGCTATTGCCACCTGCAGTGCATCACTTACCTTGGGCGTGGCTATTGGCTCTTGGATGTGGGGGCTTGTGGCGCGGGACTACGGCCTAATCTTGGCCTTTGAGGCGGCCGCGGTGGGCCTCACTTTGTCATTACTGCTCGGTTATTTTTTACCAGTTGCCGATCGCACAGAATCCACTGAGCTCGACGAGCAACTCGCCGAGGACCCCGATGTTAAATTGGGTATTAGCGGCCGCAGCGGCCCAATTAGTATTGAACTGCAATATCTTATTCCCGAAGACAAGGCTCGTGATTTTTACAATCTCATGCGCCAGCAGCAGCAAGTTCGCTCCCGCAATGGCGCCTACGGCTGGTCGATATCTCGCGATATTGCCGATCCAGAACGCTGGTTAGAGCGCTTCAGCTGCCCAACCTGGCACGACTACCTACGCTTGCGCGAGCGGCGCACGGTTGAAGACAGCAAACTTCATCGCGAAGCGGCCAGAATGCATATTGGCATTGAGCCTATTAAAGTGCGGCGCTGGCTAGACCGGCCGGCGGGCTCGGTGCGCTGGAGCGATGAAGCCCCAGATCGCGGCGACGAGGCACTGCATATAGAAAGCTAGCTGCTATTACGAGCAATTGGGCGAGGCTTATTTTTAGATTCCGATTTTGGCCCTAGTGTAAAAAATTGCTATCTGGTATCGCGATGCCCAAGGCGCGTAACTGCGCTGCGACTCTCGGCTCACGAGTTTTTTGCCAGCGCTGGTACAGGGTCAATACATCGCCGTGATCGAAGGCGGTTTGTTTCTCACAGGCTTGTGCGATCAATTCTAGTATTAGGGTAAAACTTGTTGCTAGCTCAGCAAATATGTGACGGTTTTTCAATTCTGTTTCAGAAAGATAGCTGTACGCGCCACCGCCCATCCCCACAAAATAATCTTTCTTAATGCCTCGGCGCTGGTAGTTTTCCGGAAATAAGGCGCCCACAAAAAGCGCCATATCGCCGAGTTGTCGAAGAATTAAGCCGCGTTCGCGAAGGTTATTGGTTTCATGGGCATCTTTATAAAGTAAGGCGAGGGGGCGTAAACCAATGCGGCCGTACTCGTAGCTAAATAACTGATCGCTGTCACCAAAGCGCGCCAACATATCGCCTATATACCAGAGCGTGTCGTCTTGAGGTGGCGCAGATTGCTGTTGCCCAAGCTCTTGTAACCTTAGATGGAAATAG
Source organism: Zhongshania guokunii (assembly GCF_040892635.1). Lineage (NCBI taxonomy): Bacteria > Pseudomonadati > Pseudomonadota > Gammaproteobacteria > Cellvibrionales > Spongiibacteraceae > Zhongshania > Zhongshania guokunii. The sequence continues at coordinate 13,817 of NZ_JBFRYA010000011.1, forward strand.
TCGGCCAGCTTGCTATTAAGGGATAGGCTAGGGTCATTTGCCATGCTTTTCTCCACCATCTGCGATGCTTTTCTATAGCTATATAATCAAAAAATCTAATTATAAAAAACACCTGAATTTATAAAAAAAAGATATAAAAAACCGACTTGAAAAATCGCTAAGGGATCCCATTTTGGAATTCAGAAGGAAGTGGTGAGTGAATAAGCGCTTCCTTCATTCCCGCTAGGGAAATGAGATATACGCTTGTCATTTTTTTGTTGGAGGATTAATTCATGAGTATCAAGCCTCTTTATGATCGGGTACTCGTAAAACGACTTGCCGCAGAAACCAAAAGCAAAGGCGGTATTGTCATTCCAGATAAGTCAGCAGAAAAACCCACCCAGGGCGAAGTGGTAGCGGTAGGGGCTGGCGCCATATTAGAGAATGGTCAGCAGCGGCCGTTGGCGGTCAAGGTTGGCGACCGGATACTGTTTGGCCAGTACGCCGGAAGCGAGGTAAAAATCGACGGAGAGACCTATCTGATTATCAAAGAAAATGAAATCTTTGCCGTTGTTGAACAAGCAGAAATACAGGAGAAAGCAGCATGAGTGCGAAAGTCGTTAAATTCTCAGACGATGCCCGTGAGCGCATGTTGAATGGCGTGAATATTCTCGCCGATGCGGTAAAAGTCACCCTCGGCCCCAAAGGCCGCAACGTTGTACTCGACAAGAGTTTTGGCGCACCGCGCATCACCAAAGACGGCGTCTCGGTCGCGAAAGAAATTGAACTGCAAGACAAGTTCGAAAACATGGGCGCGCAAATGGTGAAGGAAGTCGCGTCGAAAACCGCCGATGTTGCCGGTGACGGTACAACGACGGCCACCGTACTTGCGCAAGCGATCCTGCGGGAAGGCCACAAAGCCATTGCCGCCGGTATGAATCCTATGGATTTAAAACGCGGCATTGACGCCGCCGTGGCCGACGCCACTACCGAACTTAGCAAAATGTCTAAGCCCTGCAATGACAACAAGGCCATTGGCCAAGTTGCCACGGTATCGGCGAACTGGAATACCGACATTGGTGAAATACTCGCCCAGGCCATGGACAAAGTTGGTCGCGACGGTGTGGTAACTGTTGAGGAAGGCAAATCACTCCAAAACGAGCTGGAAGTGGTTGAGGGCATGCAGTTTGACCGTGGCTACCTCTCGCCGTATTTCATCACCAACCAAGAGAAAATGCAGGTCGAACTCGACAACCCGTATCTGTTGTTGGTCGATAAAAAAATCAGCAATATTCGCGAGCTGCTGCCAACCCTCGAAGCCGTGGCGAAGGCGGGCCGTCCGCTTCTGCTGATTGCTGAGGACATTGAGGGTGAAGCCTTAGCAACACTGGTGGTGAACAACTTGCGCGGTATTCTCAAAGTGGCGGCCGTTAAGGCGCCGGGCTTTGGTGACCGTCGCAAAGCGATGCTGCAAGATATCGCCATTTTAACGGGCGCAACCGTGATCGCAGAGGAAGTTGGCCTCGACCTTGAACACGTTAGCCTAGAGCAATTGGGTAGCGCTAAGCGGGTGGTGATTGATAAAGACAATACCACCGTGGTCGACGGCTACGGGAAGCGCGGCGACATCGACGCACGCGTAGCGCAGATTCGCGCCGAAATCGAAAATTCCAGCTCCGATTACGACCGCGAGAAACTCCAAGAGCGCGTCGCGAAATTGGCTGGCGGTGTTGCGGTAATCAAGGTTGGCGCGGCGACCGAAGTCGAAATGAAGGAGAAGAAGGACCTTGTCGATGACGCCTTTCACGCCACTCGCGCGGCGGTGGAAGAGGGCATTGTGCCCGGTGGCGGTGTTAGTCTGGTAAGAGTCGCTGACGTCTTGCGCAAGGCGGGCGTGAAGGCCGCCAACGAAGATCAGAAGGTAGGGGTTAAAATCGCCTTGCGGGCAATGGAAGAACCCTTCCGGCAGATCGTCAACAACGCCGGTGTCGAGGCCAGTGTGGTGTTAGACAAGATCCGCGCCCAAGACAGCGCCGCTTTCGGCTATAACGCCCAAAACGGGGATTACGGCGATATGTTGGAGTTCGGCATTATTGACCCCACCAAGGTCACCCGCACCGCATTGCAAAACGCGGCGTCGATTGCGGGCTTAATGCTCACTACCGACGCGATGATTGCAGACCAGCCCGCCGATAAAAAGGACGGCGCTGCGCATCCGCAAATGCCTGACTTCGGTTAAGCCGCTGCACAGGGGGTGAATACCCCCTGTGCTTATCGTCTTTTGAAAATATATTGGCCGTCAAGTATTCCCACTGTCTTACTGTTAAACTGGCTCGCCTCAATAACGGCTAGTTTGGCAGGCAATGAAATCGCTGTTCCGCAATCCCTTCATTCTTTTAATCGTGGTTGCCCTGCTTTGGGGTGGCAATGCCGTTGCCGGTAAATTGGCGGTTGGCCATGTGTCGCCGATGTTGCTCACGTCCTTGCGCTGGTTGTTTGCCTGTGTATTTATTGTCCCTTTTGCATGGCAAGACGCCGTGCGAGAGTGGTCGCTGATTCGCCAACATTGGCTCACTTTATTTTTGTACGGCGCCTTGGGGTTTACCACCTTCAATGCGCTGTTTTATTGGGCATTAAACTACACCAGTGCCATCAATGTGACCATTGAACAGTCGGCCATGCCGCTGATTGTGTTTTTGGGCAATTTCCTCTTGTTTGGTTTGCGGCCGGTAAAACTGCAAATGCTGGGCTTTAGCTTGACCCTGTTGGGCGTATTAATCACCGTCGCCCACGGCGACTTAAGCAGCTTATTAAGTTTGGATTTGAATCGGGGCGATGCCCTAATGCTGTTGGCGACTCTGCTCTATGGCGGCTATACCGTTGCCCTGCGCTTTCGGCCACCACTGCACTGGCGCAGCATGATTATGGTGTTAGCATTTTTTGCGTTTATCTCGTCGCTGCCTTTTAGTGCTTACGAATATATGGCCGGTTACACAATAATGCCCGACGCCCGTGGCTTTGGCGTCGTATTGTATATTGCGATATTCCCGTCACTTATCGCTCAGTCATTGTATATGCGCGGGGTGGACCTAATCGGCGGTAATCGCGCCAACTTATTCATTAATTTAGTGCCGGTATTTGGCTCGGTGTTGGCGGTTGTCATTTTGTCTGAAGAGTTTAAGACCTATCATTTTCTGGCGCTGAGCTTGGTGGTCGGCGGTATTCTCATGGCAGAGCAAGGGGTAAAGAAGTCGCTTGCACACAAATCTGTTTACTAATTTTTTATAGGTTCTACTATTAAAGCGTTAAATAAAACACACCCTATCGCCACCGATGCGACTACCCCGTCAGCGGTGAGCTGCTCTACTTGTAAAGCGTCTTGTTGTCGTTTAGAGGTGATGCTGATTACTGAGACCGGTGTGCCCGAGCGTTTTATTCAGCGCGATGAATGGGGTGGTGAAGTAATGGCGCGGCTGAGTGATGGCTGGTGTGCGGCACTAGACCGTCACACCATGCTGTGCTCCATTTATGAAAACCGGCCCTTTATCTGTCGGGAGTTTGCGACCGGTTCCTACGAGTGCTTAAACGAGCGCGAAGAAATCCAATTATAAAATCACTAAATGATTGGGCAATTCATTCTTTTCGCTGGTGGCGGGCAGCTGACGCTTTAACTCAACGCCGCAAGCTTCAATACATTCAACAAACCCTTTGGCGGTATTGCCACTGCGCACTTGCGCGGTAAATTGCTTCACAATGGCCTGCCAATACGCGTCAGGTATCTTTGCAGAAATGCCCCGGTCAACCAAAATTTCTACGTAGCGTTCCGCTTCTGAAACAAAAATTAATATGCCAGTTTCACCCTTGGTGTGATGAAGGTTTTGCTCCAAAAATTGCCGACGCGCTAAATTGCTGGCTCGCCAAAAGCGTACTTGGCGGGGAATTAGCCGGTATTGCAAAGCCGGTATTTGAAATAGCAGCGCCAGACCAATGAATAATGCCCACTGGCTCAGTATTAGCTGATGAGGGTTAAGCCACGCCGGGTAGTAGTTCACTGCGCCGGGTAGCAGCAGCGCTAGCAAGCTCGCCCAGAGCAGCGGAATATAGCGGTAGTCATCGGCTTGGCGGGCCAGCACCGTGACCAGCTCCGCGTTGGTCTGGCCCTCTACCCGCTGTATGGCCTCGGTGAGTAACTGTTGTTCTTGTTCATTGATTAGCGACATAGTGAAATCCGTATTAGGTTCTAGGTTCAAAGCCTTAGCTACAGAATGAAGGTGGCTTCGCTACCAGCCACCAGATGCACCGCCACCACCGAAGCCGCCGCCACCGCCGCCGAAACCGCCACCACCAAAACCACCGCCGCCAAAGCCACCACCGTGGCGACTACCCAATGCCGCGCCGAGTAGGGCACCGCCCAAGAATCCCCGGCCGCCGCGACCGCGACCACCGCCCATCATCATAAAGATAACGGCGAGCAGTAAGAGACCACCAAGTTTTGGTGGAGTCTGCTTTTTCGTTTCCTGGGTTTTGGCAATCGCCGGTGTTTTGCCGTCGATGACAAGCACCATGGCCTCAACGGCAGCTTTCACGCCGCCGTCAAAATCGCCAGATTTAAAGGCGGGAGTTAGGATTTGCTGAATAATCTCGGCGCTGCGGGCATCGGTGAGTAAGCCCTCAAGGCCATAGCCCACTTCAATGCGCATCTTGCGTTCTTTCATCGCAATAATCAGCAGGGCGCCATTATTGGTATCTTTTTGACCAATGCCCCAGTGGCGGCCCAACTGAAAACCGTAGTCGCTAATCTCGTAGCCCTGTAAGTCGGGTAGGGTAACCACCACAATCTGATTGCCCGTGCGTTGCTCCTGCGCCGCCAACTGTCGATTCAGATCTTGCTCAGTGGCGGCAGACAGCAGCTTGGCATTGTCTACCACCCTGCCGCTAAGCTTGGGAAATTCCGGCTCGGCGGCGAGGGCAGACAGGCTGAACAGCAGGCTGCATACGAGTAATAAAGGCGTTAGGAATAAGCGCATTAAAAGTTAACCTGGGGCGCTTCTTCCGCCTTCGGTGCAGTGGCCTTAAAGGTCTCACGCTCTTTTAGCTCGCTATACATCATGCTGTGCCAGATCTTGCCGGGAAAAGTGCGAATCTCGGTGTTATAACGACCTACCGCCAGAATAAAGTCGCGGCGGGCAACGCTAATGCGATTCTCGGTGCCTTCCAGCTGAGATTGCAGCGCCAAAAAGTTTTGGTTGGATTTTAAATCGGGGTAGCGCTCCTGAACCATCATCAAGCGACTTAGCGCGCCGCTGAGCTTGGCCTGGGCCGCTTCAAACTGCTGCAGTTTCTCGGGGTTATCTAAAATGCTGGCATCAACCTGCATCGAGGTTGCTTTTGCTCTGGCCTCAACCACCGCAGTTAGGGTTTCTTGCTCCTGCGCGGCAAAGCCTTTCACGGTAGCGACCAAATTGGGGATAAGATCGGCGCGGCGCTGATACTGATTTTCTACCTGCGCCCAAGCGGCTTTGGCCTCTTCGTCCAAACGGGGAATATTGTTAATACCACAGCCGCTCAGCAGTAGGCTGGCCAAAAGCAAAATAAACAGGGTATGACTGCGACGGACAAAGGACGATGTAGCTGCTTGCATGATTCAGGCCTCAAGGAACGAACAAGCCCTCATGGTAACACTGTCGACGCACACCTGCAGAGAGGCGCATTTGCTCAGTTCTGCAGCGAGTGTATTACGCCACGCTGCGCAAACGCTTTCGGCCGCTGGCTGGCGCTTTGGGGAAGTTCGGCCCCGTTGGCTCCTGTTTGCGCATTAAATAATCGATAATCGCCTCGCGAATCTTTTGCTCGCCACCCTCAATGCCCTGATTGCCAAATAGGCGATTAAACTCAAACACATAGGGGTGGTCGCCGACCATGGCAATATCAAAACCGGCGTGGTCAATGTCCAGGGTTTGCGCTAAATGCAGCGCCAGATTCACCGCCTGCGCGGGCACTGCGCTTTGTTCAATCACTCCGCCTTTGGCGACATTATTGTAAAACCCTTGGTCAGATTGCAGTCGCCAGTAAGCGCTCACTACCGTATCGCCAATAATTACCACGCGAATGTCGCGGTTAATGGGCAAGTATTCCTGAACATACAAAACATCGGTCTTTTCCAAATACGCGCGCCACTCGGCCCGGTCTTTTATCAACCAAACGCCACTGCCCTGAGACGCTTTGGGAAGCTTGGCAACAAAGGGGTGCAGCATAAGCTCCCACAATTCCTCCGCGTTACTGGGGGTATTAGCCCTAATCTCGGTATGGGGAGTATTGCCGGGCGCGACCATTTCAAAGGCGCGGCTCATCTCAATTTTATTGTGGCCCAGCAGGTAACTGGCTTGGCTGGGGAATACCCGCGCTTTAAGACCGTAAATTAAGGCGTTGAGCTGCCAATACTCAGGGTATAAAACCCAATCGGCCGCGCTAATTTCGTCTTTATGCTTAAAAATTTGCTCGGGTTTTAACTGCTTAGTGTCGTTAAAACCAAGAGTGCGGAAAATATCGAATGAAATCCAAGCCATGATTGACTACAGAAAATTGAGGTGCGCCTTTATACGGTTTAAATGGAAATTCGACAATATGTACAGAGTGGCATTTATTGGCTTTGGCGCAGACGGTGGCCCAAAAACCATTGTGCGAGTCACACATCGCCAGCCAGCGATGTAAGTGCCGTAAATCTGAGCGTTACCTACCGTCACTCTGAACGTCGCACATCGTCTTCTGAATCCCACCTACCGTCATTCTGAACTTGATTCAGAATCCACATACCACCGAGGTAATTCATATCCCCCTCACTAGATGCCGGATCAAGTTCGGTAAGACGGCTTTGCCTATTTTGGCGTTACCCCACTCGCTCGGTAAATCTCCGCACCCCGTCGCTATCTCCGCACCGCCTTTCTGAATCCCGCGTACCGCCATTCTGAACATCACGCTTCGTCACTCTGAACGTGTCACATTGCCAATCTGCGCTCCCCGTCTCGTCATTCTGAACTTGATTCAGAATCCATATACCACCGAAGTAATTCATATCCCCCCAACCAGACACTGGATCAAGCCCACTATTAGGTACTTGCCAGTTTGGAAGCCCGTCGCTGACACTAGCAGTACCCACGCATTAACTCATTGAAGTTTATAAAAAACGGGATATGATCACGGCAAAGGAATGTTTGGCAGAGATATAGGGAAGTAGTCTTCGTTTGTTCGGCACTCGCCAATAGCGATGTAGTCACCTTCTTGAATTCCCTCATGTTTTTTTATCCCTGCTAAAGCGCTAGCTTTAATATAAAGGGGCTAAAGGTATATATGGCGCAGGTCTTTTGATAAAACTGTTAGGTAAGCGAGTAAAGTCACATGAATGATAGAGCAGCATACAGGGTCGATCGTGATTCGTTGCCAACACATTACCCCACTCATTTGCATGATGACTATTTCTGGGAATGCTTGGGGCGCGCTGTGGCAACGTTTGGTTTTTTAGAGGGCACGCTTGTAAAGGCTATATTTGCGATAACAGCAACGACCACATATCGCGAAGATGAGATTGCAGGTGCCTACCAGCGATGGATTCCAAAAGTCGAAAGATCACTATCAGATCAATTGAATGCATTGATTGATACATATGCGAAAGCTTTGAAAGATAATACTGATACTAGGTTAGGACATGCCGATCAACTGCTAGAAGATTTGAGAAAATCAGCAAAAATCCGCAATGTGCTTTGTCATGGTTCGTGGAATCAGCCAGACAAAAGTAAGGCATCGTTGCCGTTCTACGTAGATCGGAAGGGAGAGAAGTTTGAAACTGCAATTGATGTCCAGTTTCTACAGCGACTCCAATCGCACGTTTCCGAGTTAATTTGCAGCGTAATCGATAGCGTAACGCTAATGGGGTGGCAATTCCCAAGTACGGGAGGGCCGGGCGAGGTTATATGGCGAAAAAAATAACTTCAAGCGGGGCTGTGTGCCTAATAAGAAAAATCCGCGCGGCTGTTTAGAGCGTTAGCTACCAAAGGAATTTCAGGTCTTGTATAGAGTAATTAACTATTTGGCTTTCATAGGTTGCATTATTTGGCTTCTTCTAGATCAAAGCCCAGAGCCAGTAGTTGCACTTCTGCTTACTATTGCAGGGTTCTTTCGTGATGACATACATGGTGTTATAGGTAAAAACGTATTTGCACTAACTCCAAAGAATCAGCTTATTCGAGACCTCGAATCGGCTAGATTCTCCTTTATTAATCCGGAGTTTATTAACCCCCAAATATTGTATGATTTATCTGGTTGGCTTAGTGACGCAGGGGATCAAATCGTATCTATCAATATTACCGGATCAAATGATTCAAATCGGTATCATGGTGAAGTCACTGCGGAGGAAACAGATGGGTATCCTATTGTCAAATCCTCTACTGAAGAAGGCTGGGTTTCGTATAAGTATATCGGCAGATCCTTTAGCGGTGTTCACATTGTGCAAACTTGGAGCAATGGGGGTGGTTCTGGTGTTTTTACCAAAATTTTGCTGGTAACACTAAGCTCAGACTCATCGTTGGAATCAAATGGGCTTAGTTACAGTAAAAAATCTAGGTACGTTATAAAGCTAGCGGGCTCATTCCCACTTGGTGATAGGTATCAGGGACAAGTGAAATATAGGTTCGGCGTTCTTTCTATATCTCCTTGTGAGGGCATGAAATCACTCAGAGGGTCAGGTGCAAGAGTTGTCGTACTATAAGGCTAACAAATCACTGCTGTCGGAAAAAATTTCCGCTGTACTCGAAGTTTGCCGCAGAGCGCCGCGCTATGCATTTTTGAAGGAGCATCAATGTCCGTCGAAGTAATAATTAAAGGGATCAGAACAAAAGGGGTCAGAGCCCTTTTTGATCGGCTGGGGTGACTGCGCATTGACGCTTTGCTAGTCTGATTTTGTCGAAGTTGTTTCAGGGAAGAAACGATGCCTAGAAAGCCACGCTATTATTTACCGGGTGTACCTGTTCATATAGTTCAGCGAGGTCATTCTCGAGAACCCATATTTTTTGAAGCTCAGGACTATGCGACGTATGCGTATTGGTTAAGTGAAGGGGCTCAAAAGTATGATGTAGCCATACATGCCTTCGTATTTATGACTAACCATATCCATCTGCTCGTTACGCCTGAGGGTGGAATTCAGATTAGCCGGTTGATGCAATTTATCGGAAGACGGTACGTACCGTATCTCAATCACAAATATGGCCGGAGCGGCTCGGCGTGGGAAGGGCGATACAAGGCCAGTCTAGTTCAGGACGAGGCGTATCTTTTCACTGTGATGCGGTACATAGAGTTAAACCCCGTGAGGGCGGCAATGGTTGTGCGGCCCGGTCAATACCGCTGGTCTAGCTTTTGTCATAATGCGGGTATCAGAGAGGTCAGCTTCCTTCGTTTTCATTCTCTATACGAAATTAAAGGGGTCAGAGCCCTTTTTTGATCGGCTGGGGTGACTGCGCATTGACGCTTTGCTAGTCTGACTTTGTCGAAGTTGTTTCAGGGAAGAAACGATGCCTAGAAAGCCACGCTATTATTTACCGGACGTACCTGTTCATATAGTTCAGCGAGGTCATTCGCGAGAACCAATATTTTTTGAAGCGCAGGACTATGCGACGTATGCGTATTGGTTAGGTGAAGGGGCTCAAAAGTATGATATCGCCATACATGCCTTCGTATTTATGACTAACCATATCCATCTGCTCGTTACACCTGAGGATGGAATTCAGATAAGCCGGTTGATGCAATTTATCGGAAGACGTTACGTACCGTATCTCAATCACAAATATGGCCGGAGCGGCTCGGCGTGGGAAGGGCGATACAAAGCTAGTCTAGTTCAGGACGAGGCGTATCTTTTTACGGTGATGCGGTACATAGAGTTAAACCCCGTGAGGGCAGCAATGGTTGTGCGGCCAGGTCAATACCGCTGGTCTAGCTTTTGTCATAATGCGGGCGTCAGAGAGATCAGCTTCCTTCGTTTTCATTCTCTATACGAAAAGCTAGGCAAAACCCGCGAAGACCGCCACCGAGCGTATTGCGATATGTTTGAAGGTACGATGGATGAAGCAGATATCAAACTGATTCGAGAATCTTGGCAGTCGGGTACTCCCCTAGGTAACGATTGGTTTAAAGAGAGGGTGCAACAACGTTTACAATGCAAGGTAGGGTACGCGAGGCGAGGGCGGCCAGCGAAGAATGGAGTAAAAGGGCTCTGACCCCTTTTACTCTGAGAGCACACTGAACTAGGTGATAAATATAAAGGGCATCAAGCAGTAATTGATTGGGGGCGAGATTTTCTAGAAAACACAGCAATCCCGCGAGTTGAAGCTTATAACAAATCTAGAAAAGAACAAGGAGTAGACGAATCAACGATTTACTTTTGGGTGCACAAAGATTCACCAGAGGCTGTTAAAGAGGCTTTAAGATTGTTGACTTATACAGGGATTATTCGAATGGTTGACAGTGCAGTCAGGGCTACTAGAGCAGAACTGGGAACAAGGTATGAAATTAAATATGGCTGTATGATCTCACTTGAGAGTAATCCGCATGGGGAATCTTTGGAATTTTATAAAAATATTTCAATTAAAAAATTCCCTGAGTTTGGTAAAAACCATCCTTCATATTCGGGAAGTGATGTATTGCTACAGGCCAATGATGAGCTTCAGTACAAAAAGTCCTTGAATTCATTACTTGAGAAATCAATTGATGTTTTAGCTCTGCTTACATCATGGCAAAAGGAGAAGCTTAAGTCTGCGGGTATTCAAACAATCGAAAATTTGCACGCTAATACTGAAGAAAGCTTAATTGAAAAAATTTATGGTGTTGGACCGGCAAGAGCCCGCATTATGAAAAACGCAGCAAACGCTGAACTTCTAGAGTATATATCAGGATAAATGTAACGAACGCGTGTTGTCGGATTGGTTTTCCGCTGCGCTCCAAACCAATCGCAAATGCGAGCGTTCTGAATACCAACAATCAGAGAATGAGTATTAAAATGACTGAAAAACTAAGCCCAACTGCTTTAAACGCATTAAAAATCGCGTTCACCTACATGCCAAAAGCCATTGAAGTCACTAAATATGAGTATGGTGACGGCTACCAAAAAGTATTAGATCATGTTGAAACAGTGAGAGAAATATTACTGATTAATGATGTAGACCCTGATGAGGTTTATGGCGAAATAAACCCTGAGAATACGCCTAACTCTACTTATTAATTTGCGAGTAGCCGTTTATTCATTAAGAGACCGAGCGAAACAATGAACGATTCAATCATTCTGCATCACTATGAGAACTCGCCTTACGCGGAAAAAATTCGGCTGATGTTCGGTTTTACTAATACCCGCTGGCATTCACTGCTGTCACCGGTTTATCCGCCCCGGCCGAATGTCGATCCTTTAACGGGTGGCTACCGCCGAATTCCGGTAGCCCAGATTGGCGCCGACATTTTCTGTGACACCGCACTGATTGCTCAGGAAGTGGCGACTGTAACGGGCTGCGCAGCGCTTGATCCCGCAACAGTCGAAGGCGATGCCTTGGCCTTGATGAAACAGGCGGAAGAGAAGGCTTTTTTTGCGGCGGTCGGAGCGGTGCCGCCATTGCGGCTGCTGGGCACTATGCTCAGAAGCTTCGGCCCCATCGGCACCTACCGTTTTGCCAAGGACCGGTCTAGCTTGTTACGCGGTGGCACAAGCCGGCCGCCAGCGGCGGCCAAGGCGGCGGGTGTTCTGCAGTCTTTTCTCGACGCCTTGGAGGCTAGGCTAGCGGAATATCCTTGGGTCGGGGGCGATGCGCCATCGGTCGCGGATTTTGCGTGCTACCACCCGCTGTGGCTTCATGTGAGTTGCAATCGCAAGCCCTTGGCGGCGGGTGCAAACGTTCTGCGCTGGTATAAGGCGGTCGAAGAGTTTGGGCATGGCCAACGCAAGGAAATAACACAGGCGGAGGCCTTTGAAGTGGCCAGAGTATCGGAACCTCGGGCACTGCCGACCAGTACCGAGCATGGTTCGCTGCAAATTGGGCAAGTGGTTCAGGTTGCGCCACTGGACTACGGCGTGGTGCCCGTCAGCGGAACGCTAGCGGCGGTAACTGAGAATCGAATTATTGTCGCTCGGGAGAGTAGCGAATTTGGAACGCTGCATGTCCACTTTCCCCGCACTGGTTATTCCCTGGTTGCGGGATGATTAACAGTGTCCCATAACAAGCAATGAATACATGGCTAAAAGTAAACCTAGGTGATGCCATGCTCGCAACGGGCATGCTCGCTGATCTTGAGTCTCATCTTGCCCGGGTTTATGAGGAAGAAGGTAGGCCGTCCACTATGTTGGCGGTCTATCGTCATGAATCGAGTGATTTGCATTGCAGTGTGATGGTGTATTTGACCGCCGATTTTCAGCGTGCAAGTTTGCTAGAGGACTCCACATATTGTGCGATGCCCGCTATGTCTGATGCTGGATTTCTGGCGGGCAATAAAGCGAGTATGAAGCAATAAGGCAACGGTTTGGTTTTGTGAGTGTTCGTGATCAAGGGCTTTCGTCATCTAAGACTTAGGCCTCGTCATAATTTAATTTTTTAGACATGCCGCCAATCCCGGCGTTCAGGGTGTTTGTTGGGTCTAGGGCTTTATAGTTGTTCGCCAGTGCAGGCTTGGCGTGATAGTGATGCCCAACATTGTGCTCGGCGGGGTATTCGGCCCCGCGTTTCTCCAGCAACGCTAGCAAGGCGTCTTTTACAGCTTGTACGTCTTCACCTTTTCGCACCAAGTAGTCTTGATGAAATACGTGGCATAGAAAGTGGCCGTAATAAAATTTATTCAGCAGCTTGCGGTTAAGCTCATCGGGTAGGGTTTCGAACCAGTCTGTGTCGTTGCGTTTTAAGGCAATATCTAGGGCGACGATGGGTTCTACGCGGTTATGGTGTATGGCGGCATATTGCACGGCAGCGCCTGCGGCGGCAAAGCGCAATAAGTAAGCCGATTTTGCCTCGGCCTCACTGCAAAGAAAATAATCCACATCGTGTTGTTGTTTCATATTTTCTAATAATAATTCTGTCTCTGCTTTTGCGGCATCTTTTACGCTGAGAATTAGTTGATGTTCATACCTATTATTCCACTGGTGCAATACGTTAGGTGTTTGGCTCGGGAATAGCTTGGCCAGCCGGTAAACCATGTTGTCGATAAAACCCGGGCTTAAAAAAGGTACGCGCCTGCAAACGGAATCTAGCTGGCGCTTAATATTAAAGAATTTAGGCAGCCAGTTTGTGCCTAGGTATTTAATTAATAGCACGGTGTCTCGGCCGTAGTCATCGGCGAGGGTAAAGATATCTCGGTGCAAGTACTCCGCATAAATCGGTAGGCTGGCGGTTTTTTCAAGTAAGTCTTTTCGGAGGAGCTGCAGGGCCTGGGTGGAGTTGCTGCCTAAATAAAAAGTGTGTTCTTTTTCATTTTTTACAAAGGTATCTACCCGCACCGCGAAAACAGCCAGCTTGCCAGCGCAGCCACTGGCTTTGTGTAAGCGTCTGGGGTCGGCATTAAACCGCGCGGGGGTGTCCCGTGTTGTCTCGCGCACCCAATTCGCATAATCGCGGTCAGACGCCAGCTTATTGGTGGTTTTAATATCCTCTAATGAATAATTTTTGTTCTGTAAGTTTGTCAGAATTTCTTCGGGTGTAATACCCAGCTCAATATCGAGTTCATTGATTAAGCTGAGGGTGCCATCGTCGTTGACCTGCGCATAGAGCGCGAGCTCGGTGTAAGCGGGGCCGCGTTCGACCAGCGCGCCGCCAGAGTTATTGCAAATACCGCCTACGATTGACGCGCCAATACACGAGGAGCCAATTACCGAATGGGGTACGCGACCATAGGGTGCGAGGGTCTTTTCTAATGAAAATAAACTGGCGCCAGGAAAGGCAAGAATCTGCTGTTGTTGATCTAAAACATGTATGTCATTAATGCGCGAGGTGTTGATGATTACCGTGTCGCGGTCGCAGCCTTGGCTCGGCGTTGAGCCGCCGGTTAAGCCGGTATTGGCGGCTTGCATAATAACAATGACATTGGCTTTAACGCAGGCCTCGAGTAGCTGCCATTGCTGCCACAGCGTCGCTGGTTTGACAACGGCAAGGGCGGGGCCTTGCCCCTCACGAAAGCCGGTGCGAAAAGGGGCGGTGGCACGTTCGCTGGTCAGTACATGGCGTGAGCCAACAATTTTTTTAAAGCACGTAATGAGCGGCGAACGTGACATTATTTATCAAACCTAATTTTGACTAATTAATGGAGGGCTTATAATTAGGTGAACTGAACAGCGCTTTACGCTGACGGCTGCGTAATTGCTCTTGCTCTAATATATTTTTCGCATTCACCTCACCGAGGGGCAGCTCGTCTTCTCTGGTGAGCTTGCCATCGGCGATCAGAGATAAGTAACGCGAACAGCACACTCGTAAAAACGAGGTGAAGTTACTAATATCGTGATCAGCATCGAGGGATTCTAGGTAGAGCTTGGTAATCATTTGGTTAACCGTCATTTGGTCGCGAAATGATATTTCTTCTAGGGTGTCCCAAAAGAATTCTTCTAAGCGAATAGAGGTAACCACACCATCAATACGCAGCGACTTGGTGCGATAGCTCCATAGTTTGCTATCGGCATTGATAAAAAGCTGACACATAAATAGGCTCTCGATGCTAATTAAGACTTATAACAATGCCACAAATTGTTTCAACATGGCAGGATGCGCAGGCCAAGCCGGCGCAGTGACTAGGGTGCCGTCGGTGATGGCACCATCCATGGGGAGTTCCACCCACAGCGCACCCGCCATGACCATTTCGGGTTGGCAGGCTGGGTAGGCCGATATTTTTTTACCTTCAATTACACCTGCGGCGCTGAGTAACTGTGGGCCATGGCAAACCGAGGCAATAGGTTTATTGTTTGCAGCAAAGTGACGAATAATTTCAATCACTTTGGCATTTAGGCGCAGGTATTCTGGCGCGCGGCCACCAGGCAGATACAAGCCCTGGTAATCTTCGGGGTTGATGTCGTCAAAAGACGCGTTAAGCACAAAGTTATGGCCGCGTTTTTCGGTATAGGTTTGATCACCTTCAAAGTCATGAATAGACGTTGCAATACTGTCGCCCGCTTTTTTATCAGGGCAAATCGCATCCACTTCGTGGCCCATGGCTAGTAGCGCCTGAAAGGGAACCATGTTCTCGTAGTCTTCAACAAAATCACCGGTAATGATTAAAACTTTAGCCATGTGTAAACCCTCTTAGTGTTGGAATTAGCCGCATTGCTGAATGAGGCTGGCTCAATCAGTAAAGCATTTTGAAAATCCATTGGATCACAGCGGCCAATTGCGGGGGTAATAAGGAAATACTACATGGGGAATTGTTTGATATTGGAATGGGGAATGAAGCGTATTTTTGGCTGGGGAATCTCGTACCCGCTAATAAGGCCGTGGCGGCCAGATTAGCGGGCGCTTGGCAGGCCTAGAATTTAACTTGCACTTCCATGCCGTAGGTTCGCGGTTGGCCTGCCAGGTACTGGTCGAAACCAAAGCCCGCTTGCAGGTTTATTGCGTAGCTGTCGTACTCTTCTTCTAGCAGGTTTTTACCCCACACCGACACGCTGTAACTGCCGTCGTTGGCATACCAGCTCAGGCGGCCGTTATACAGCCAATACGCGTCTTGGCGAATATTGTCGTAGCCGTATTGGTCGTTGTAGGCGCTATACCATTGATCGTCTTGAAAGTTGGCATTGCCATTCACACTTAAATAGCCGTATTCCGTAATCAGCAAGTCGTAATCAATGGAAACGCTGAAGTTAAGTTTTGGCGCCGAAATTAATTCATTGCCAGACAGATCCACGCGATCTTCTTGGTCGGCAATGGTTTCGGTATTGGCGAGGGTAAGCTCGGTGTACTCGGTGTCGAGCAAACCAATGGCCGATTGCACGGTGAGGCGCTCAGTAATGCGCGCCCACAATTCCGCCTCTAGGCCCATAATTTGCGAGCCACCGGCGTTTTCCAAAAAGTTGGAAATGCCCACTACGTTAATGAACTGCTGATTGGTGTAGTCATACAGGAACGCGGCCGCATTTAAGCGCATGCTGCCTTCGGCCATATCGGCTTTAAAGCCGACTTCATAGGCGTCGATATATTCTGGCGAGGCGTAGGCGGTTTCCAGTGGCCGAGGTTGGTAGTAAACGCCGCCGTTGTAACTGCCCGCGCGGTAACCGCGACTGGCGCTACCGTAAACCATGAAGTCGTCGTTAACGCGGTAATCTAAACCAATTTTGCCGGTGAACTCTTTTTCTGGGGCATTCAATTCTGGTGCAGAATCGAGGGTGTAAGCGCCGTGGGTGTAGCCGGTGTTTTGATAGGTGGCTAAATCACCGGGGTTGGCCAGTAGGTTTTGAATATCAAACACGGTAATGGGCAGGGTGATCCAAGCATTGTCGACGCCGGTGGTATTGCCCGGCACGTAACTGCCCTGGGGTGTGCCGTCATTAGCAAGCCGCGAGATGTTTAGGTAGCTTAATTTACTTTCGTCGCGGGTATAGCGCAGGCCAATGTCCATGCCGAAATTAGCACTGAAATCGAAGCGCATTTGGGTATAGGCCGCCGCGCTGGTTTTTTCGGTGGCAAGGCGTTGATCGATCATGCCGAAGTCGATCAAGTAGGGAAAAATGGGAATGGTGTCGGGCTTGGCGTAGCCAACTCGGGCATCGGGTATTTGATTAAAAATATCGTAAATATTCTGCATGTATAAATCTTCGCTGCCGTAATACACCCCGGCAATAACATTAAACATGCCCTCAAAATTCGAGGTGAAGCGCAGGTCTTGGCTAAAGCTCACCGAGTCGGACGACCATTTAATTTCGAGCAAGCCGTTGGGGCTGCCATCGGTGTCGGCCATTTGGTAGTAGTCGGCGTCGAGATAGGAGCTGACCGAGGTAATGGTGTAGCTGCCGGTGTTGTAGTTCATGGTGAGTACGGCGAGATCACTATTGGTAATCAATGCGCCGACGGCGTTGGATTCGGTCTCGTGAAAGTCGAGATTGCGGCTGCCACGTGAGTAGCCGGTGTAGTCTATAAAGCCGTTGGAGTCGCCCTCTAGGCCGCTGCCCCGTAAGTCGGTGCGGGCTTCATTGCGCGGCGGCGTGCTCAGGCCATCGTTCTTGGATTGGGTGATTTTTAACACCGCATCCATTTTGTCGTTAATTATCCAATTTAAGCCCAGGCGCAAGCCTCTAAAGTCGGTCTGAGCGGCGTTGGCGTCTTGGCCGACGACGTTCACATAGCCGTCGTCGCGTTTAAGGCTACCGGCGATACGGGCCGCTAACACATCGGGTATTAGCTCGCGCTCGGTGCCGCCCTCGATAGACGTGGCGCCGTAACTGCCCGCGCCGGCCTTGATAAAGCTGTCGCCCTCGCCGCCAAAGCCAGGGGTGCGGGTAATAATATTAATGGCGCCGCCGGTGGTGTTTTTACCGTAGAGGGTGCCCTGTGGCCCGCGCAATACTTCTAAACGCTCAATATCAAAGAAGCTGGCGCCGTGGCTGTAAACCGGTGCCAAATAGGCTTCGTCTACATAGACCCCAATAGGGCTGGCTTGGTTGGAGCTGTAGTCAGACATGCTGACGCCGCGAATCGAAAATATCGGCTGCACATCGCCATAGGGGCCGCTGACCTGCATATTGGGAACCTGCGCAGACACGTCGTTGGCATTTTCAAAACCGAGTTTGTCGAGCATGTCGGCAGTCACACCGGTTACCGCAATGGGAATGTCTTGGGCGCTTTCACTGCGTTTTTGGGCGGTAACCAGCACCTCCTCTAGTGCGGGCGCGGCGCCAGCTTGCACGGCGGCGAGCAGGGCGAAACTGGTGATGCCGGTATTGAGCAATAATTTGGTGTAAGACGGACGAGCTAAAATGGAACGGGCCACAGTTTTCTCCTCGGATTAACGATGCAATACGGCGCTGGCCACCAGCCATTGGGATTGATGCGCGCTTAATTACAGGGTTTAGCTTTTATTATTTATCTTATTTAAGGATGCAATTCGCTGGCGTGGTAGCGAATTGCATTTGTTGTAGGCGAAGTACAGTCTAATTGATAAGCTATGTAGAATTTCGGACATTTTTGGCACCTTGCGGACATTAATTTTAGCTTGGGTAAAAACTGTTCACGCTAACGCTTTCATCTGCAAACCTTACGTTGGTTGGGGTGGAGTAGATTCCCTAGGCGAGCTTCAATATGAAAAGTTGGGATTTTTGTCGGAGTATCACCAGTGTCCAAATTTTAGTGGCGCTGGGTCTAGATCATGGCGCCGCGCTCGAGCAATTATTGCTGAACACGCCATTGGATCAGAATAGTCTGAACAACCCCGAAACCGTGGTGGAAGCCAGTGCGGAAATGACGGTAATTCGCAATTTACTCCGCGAGCTGCCGCATCTTCCCCATTTAGGGCTGCGCGCTGGCGAACGTTATCCGCTGTCTGCTTATGGCATTTGGGGCTTTGCACTGGCCAGCAGCCCCACCGCGCGCAAGGCGGTGGAATTGTCGCAAACTTATCAAGAACTCACCTTTGTATTTTCTGGTTTTACGGTGGAAGAGCAGGGTGATCACGCCATTCTGGTTTTTGATAATGCCGATGTGCCGGTGGATGTGCGGCTGTTTTCGATTGAGCGTGAAATTCACGCCGCGATGATTATTATCCGCGAGATGATTGGCGCAAATATGGGCGAGGAGTGGGTTAGGTTTCAACATCCCCGGCCCGCCAATGCCGGGTTATACGAGCAGTGTTTTCGTGGCAAAGTCGAATTTTCTGCCGACCGCAATGAGCTGCTGTTTCCACGCAGTGCTTTAGATAAGCCACGCGCGGTTGGCAATCTGGCGACGGCCAGTTTACTTGATAAACAGTGTTCCGAACTGATCGCCAAACGCAGTGCAAGGCGCGGCTTGTCGGGAAAAGTGCGGGATATATTATTGCGTCAGCGGCCAATGTCGATGGACATGGAAATTGTGGCCGACGTGCTGTGCATGACCTCGCGCACTTTGCGCCGTAAATTAGACGCCGAGAAAACGTCTTTTCGGCAATTGGCCGATGAAATTCGGCTTGGTCTCGCCGAAGAAATGTTGGCGGGCACCCGTCTCAGTGTTGAGCAAATCGCCGAGCGCTTAAACTATGCCGACGCATCCAGTTTTTCGCAGGCTTTTAAACGCATGAGCGGTCAAACGCCGGGTATGCTGCGCAAGCAGGGCCGACGTTTGGATTCGTGATTGCGCAGTTTACGCTCAGGTGTAATCAGACCTTTTCTTCAATATTGGTGGGTTCATTCACCGCAGAAATCGCGTCCTTGGCAGGTATAAACGTCATTGCCCGCTCAGCCAAAGCCGTTATGGTAAGGCTGGGATTTACGCCGAGATTAGCGCCCAACATCGAACCGTCGCAGACATAGGCGTTGTCATAGCCAAACAAGCGATTCTGACTGTCGATCACGCCCGTCTGCGCGGAGCTGCCCATGCCGCAGCCGCCCATGCAGTGGGCAGTGGTGGGAATATTAAAAAATAATTCCGACACCATGCTCGCGCCAACGCCATTGAGTTGCTTGGCGCTGTCGACAACAAATTTATTGGCCGCCGGGATAAACGAGGGAATAGGCTCGCCCTCGGTTTGCAATACCTTGCTAAACGGCCAATACCAAGGCCGGCGATAGCGCATATTTAAATGCCCCTCAACGGTTTGCATACATAAAAAGATAATTGTTTGCTTGGCAAAACCAAAGGGATTACAGCCGCGCAGAGTCTTAATGGGGTGGCGCAGCAGCGATCCTAACAAAGTAAAAAACCATAAAAATATTCGGCCAATACCCGGTGTGCCAAGGGTGAGTGGCGTGAACAATACGCTGAGTAAATCGTGGCCTTTGCCGTAGCGAGTGGCTTCAATGTGGGTGAACTCATCGAGATAAAACCCCGAGCCAATGGCAACGCCTTTAGACATATCCTCGCCGCCGGGGAAGCGCAGCGCCAGTAAAGACTCGGCATTCGTGCGCACCCGATTGCCCAGTTCGTCGGAAATATTGGGCATGGCGCCAGACTGTTTAAGTTTAAATAATAATTCCTGAGTGCCCAGCGAGCTTGCTGCAAAAATAATTTTTTTGGCGGTAAAGCGTTTGCGCTGTTTAGAAAATAAGGCGGTGCCGTGTTGGGTAAACACCTCGTAGCCGTCCTTGCCATTACTGTTATTAAAAGGCCGCACATCGTTAACACGGGTTTGCTCATGCACTTTTGTGCCTTTGGCCTCGGCGAGATAAAGATAATTTTTATCCAGCGAATTCTTGGCGTTGTGCACGCAGCCCGTCATGCAACTGCCGCAGCCAATGCAGCTGTGGCGCTCTGGGCCTGCGCCGTTAAAGTAGGGGTCGGGGTAGCGTTTGCCGCCGCTGGTGTCGCCGGCATCGCCAAAGAAAACGCCTACATCGGTGGTGTAAAAGGTATCGCCACGGCCCTGATGCTCGGCCATTTCTTTAAGGGCGTGATCCGCTGCGGCAAGCCGCTGGTTTTTATTTACGCCGAGCATTTTTTTTGCGGTGGCGTAGTGCGCGGGCATTACGGCCTGCCAGTCATCTAGGCCGCGCCAACTGCCATCGGTCCACACCGACTCTGGCGGTACCAGCAGGGTATTGGCGTAGGTAACGGAGCCGCCGCCAACGGCATTGCCGTGTAAGACCATTACATGGCGAAAAAAACGCAGGCTGAAAAAGCCTTTTAAACCCAATAGTGGCCGCCACAGAAAATCCCATACCTTCCAATTCGTCGATGGCATATTTTCTGGGCTCCAGCGGCGGCCCATTTCCATTACGCCAACCTTATAGCCTTTTTCGCTAAGACGCAGGGCCGAGACACTGCCACCAAAACCGGAGCCAATAATAATCACATCGTAATCAAAGTGCTGGGTCATATTGTTGCCTCTACGCGCGCTTTAGAGAAAGTATAATCGGCTTGTTTAAAATCGCGATTGCGCCGCCGAAAGCTAAAGGTAAAGCCCGGCCACAGCTGGGTAATTTTACCTGAGCGGTGCTTATACCAGCTGTCGCAGCCGGTTGCCCACACTGAGCCGCCGAGTCGATTCTGCAGTTCTTTATTGTAGGCTTGCTGAACCTCGGCGCGCACTTCTACGGCATCGGCAGCTAGCGCATTGGCTGCGGTTAAAACGCGGCTGATGGCGGCAATCTGGGTTTCGATCATGTATACCATAGAGCTGTGCCCCAATGTGACATTAGGGCCAACAATAAAGAAAAAATTCGGAAAGCCATGCACGCTAGAGCCTAGATAAGCCTCTTCGCCATTTGCCCACACATCGGCCAACACGCGGCCGTCGCGGCCGTGAATCATGGCGGCGATCGGATTGTCGGTGGCGTAAAATCCGGTACCAAAAATAATGCAATCGACCGCGCGCTCACTGCCATCCTTGCCAATGATACTGGTGGCGGTGATCTCTTTTATACCGCTGCTTAGCACTTCAACATTGGGCTTTTGCAGCGCCGGATACCAATCGTTGGAAATAAGAATGCGTTTGCAGCCAATGGGAAATGTTGGTGTTACGGTGGTGCGTAAGCTCGGGTCGGTCACTTGGCGGCGTATATGCCGGCTCGCGATCATACGAAATATCTTCATTAACGCGGGGTGTAAGACCATGCCTAAAACCCGTATTTCGTTCTGGCAGTAAATTTTGCCGCGCAATAATTTGCGGGTGATTGGCAGGCGTTTAAACAGCCATTTTTCAAGACGGTGATAGGCGCGATCCTTGCGGGGAATAATCCAGTTTGGGGTGCGCTGATAAACCGACAGTTTCGCGGGCGCATCCGCAATTTTTGGCACAAATTGAATGGCGGACGCGCCAGTACCAATCACCGCAACCCGTTTTCCCGCTAGAGAATAATTGTGGTCCCAGGTGGCGGAATGAAAGTGATGGCCACTAAAGTTTTCAACGCCGGGAATGTCGGGTAATTTCGGCTCCGCTAAACCGCCGTTGCCGCTTATAACAAAGCGCGCGCGAAAGTCGCCGCCGCTGGTGTTGACCAGCCAGTGGCCGCTGTTTTGCTGGTAGTGGGCGCCGGTGAGCGTGTGGGCAAAGCGGATGTGGGGTCGTAAATCCCATTTGTCGGTGACGTTTTGTAAATAAGCTTCTAACTCAGGCTGGGTGGGATAAACCCGCGACCACTCGTTATTCGGCTCAAAAGAGAACGAGTAGAGGTGCGACGGCACATCGCAAGCGGCGCCGGGGTAGCGATTGTCTCGCCAAGTGCCACCTACGTCGCTGGCGCGCTCAATAATAATAAAATCGTCAATGCCCATTTCCTTTAAACGAATGGCCATACCCAGCCCAGCGAAGCCGGTACCGATAATAATAATGCGAGTTTCAATACAGCTCTTGGGGATACCTAGCGCAACATGGGTCATAGTTGTAGCCTATTATTGTTTTGGTGCAGAGCGAATTACGAGCCAATATCTTAAAGGGCCAGACCAAAACCACCATGCGCATGGCGGACATAACTGTAGAATTTCGGACAGCTTAAGTAATAGTCATGCCAGTCCCACGTCGCCTCTGTTCGTCAAACCGGCTCCAACATTACGCCATATCGACCCCACGATTCCGTCATACCGACCCCACGATTCCGTCATACCGGCTCCACCATTACGTCTTCCCAGCTCCAACATGACGTCATACCGGACTTGATCCGGTATCTCTGCGGCGCGGCAGAGCGTGGGTGCGGTGTTCTAGAGATGCTGAATCAAGTTCAGCATGACGGGGTTGGGGGTGTTCAGGGATAGCTCATACGGGTCTTAACATTACGCCATACCGGCTCCAACATTACGTCATACCGCCCCGACCACTACGTCATACCGGACTTGATCCGGTATCTCTGCGGCGCGGCAGAGCGTGGGTGCGGTGTTCTGGAGATGCTGAATCAAGTTCAGCATGACGGGGTTGGGGGGAGTTCAGGGATCGCTCATACGGGTCTTAACATTACGTCATACCGCCCCGACCATTACGTCATACTGGACTTGATCCGGTATCTCTGCGGCGTGGCAGAGTGTGGGTGCGGTGTTCTGGAGGTGCTGAATCAAGTTCAGCATGACGGGGTTGGGGGGAGTTCAGGGAATAGGTCATAGTACGTCATACCGGACTTGATCCGGTATCGCTGCGGCGCGGCAGAGCGTGGGTGCAGTGTTCTGGAGACGCTGAATCAAGTTCAGCATGACGGGGTTGGGGGAGTTCAGGGAGTAGGTCATACGAGTCCTAACATTACGCCATACCGGCTCCAACATTACGTCATACCGGACTTGATCCGGTATCTCTGCGGCGCGGCAGAGCGTGGGCGCAGTGTTCTGGAGATGCTGAATCAAGTTCAGCATGACGGGCTTGGTGCGTTAACGGCTACCGCTCCCGTCTACTTCAGCTGTTTAATAAATGCGTCAGACTCTTTAATCGCGCTTTCCATCGCGCCAATTAACTGCTGCACATCGCGGTCGATACCGGCCAGCTCACCTTTGAGTGCACCAATCGCGGAGGCGTTTAAATTGTGTTTAAGGTACAGCACATTGTCGCGAAGGGCATTAAGCACGGGGTCGATGCTCTTTTCGGCGCGGCGCATAGATTTGATCAGGGCGGCGTACTGCCGCTTAGTGGCTTGCAGCTTGTTGGCACTGTCGCTGCGCAGGCGGGCGTTGGTATACAGCTGCAGTTCGTCTTGCCACTCGTCGAACAGCGCGTCGGCTACTGATTCTACCTTGTTGATCTGGTCGCTTACTTCTTGGGCGGCGGCTTCGCTGTCTTCAAATTCGCCGTTTAAGCGCTTGTAGTGGGCTTCTAAGTCGCCACCGTCAAAGCTGACTACCGACCTAAATTCACTCAGCGCATCTTTAAACTGTTCTTGAGCATCTTCTTGGGCTTCTTTGGCTTCGCCAACGCGGTCGACCAAAATGTCACGTTTGTGAACACCCACTTTCTCCATGGCGTTGTAATACGTGGACTCACAGCCGCTGATAGAGATCATTGCTGTGACGGCAAGGAGTAAAATTAATATGCGCATGGTGTGTCCTGAAACATTATTAGTATCGATCCTAATGGTAGCTTGCATGGCGGAGTGCGGCAAATTACCGAGCCATTCGGTCAATATTAGTTAGTACTAACAATGCGCTTATGGCTTCAATGCTGCGGAATTGGCACCCGCTGCTGCATTTATTTTCTCGTCGTCAAAAAAACCTAAACGCCGCGCTCGTTTTGCCCACAGTTCCCGAGCCAAGGTTTGCATGTGCTCGGTGGTGTCGGTTTCGTCAATGATCTGCATCCCCAGTAGCGTCTCGACGAGGTCTTCAACAGTGACTAAGCCCATAACACTGCCGTATTCGTTTACCACTAGAGTCATCTGCATCCGGGATTCTATTAGGTTTTGCAGTAACTCGGGTGTTGGCAACGTCTCGGGCACGACCAATATTTCGCGCCGCAACTGAGAGAGTGGCGCATCTGGCGTGCGAATCATCGCCTGCATTAGCTCGTCTTTACGGATGTACCCAGTAATATTATCGGCGTCGCCGCTGTAGATTGGAATGCGAGAAAACTGAATCTCACCGTCGGCTTCTACAATCGCTCTTACGCTGGCGTCTTCGGCAAGGCTAAAAATGACTAGGCGCGGGGTCATTACGTCACGGGCTTGCAGTGAGCGAAAGCGAATAAGGCTGGTGACTGCATCAGACTCTTCTTGGTCGAGTATCCCTTCGCTTACGGCTACCTCGGCAAGGGCGACAAACTCTTCGCGACTAATAGAGTGGCCGTGTCCGCCACGTGACATTAGCTGCGTAATACCTTTGGCCATAATCACCAAAGGGTACATCGACCACACCACAAAGCGCAGTAATAGGCCACAAGTTGGCGCGAGTTTACGCCAGTACAGGGCGCCTAAGGTTTTGGGGATAATTTCTGAGACGATTAAAATAAGCAGGGTTAGCACCGCCGAAATAACGCCAAAATACACTTCGCCAAACAAGGCTGTCGCTTGGGCCCCAGCACCTGCGGCCCCCACGGTATGGGCAATGGTGTTTAAGCTGAGTATTGCCGCAAGAGGCCGGTCAATATCAGTCTTATAGCCGCGCCATAGGCGACCATTGCGGTGTCCGCCGCGCTCTTCGGCGGCAATATACGAGGGCGTAACACTCAACAGCACGGCCTCTAATACAGAGCAGACAAAAGATACACCTAAGGCAATGCCAATATAGATCAGTAGTAAAATCATGTTAAACCGGCGCAAATATAAAACCTGATTGCCGCATTGGCGAGGCGTAAAGTCAAGTGTCGGTTTGCTTTACTGACAGCGTGCAGCATGAGATCACAAGACCGATTGTAGTTGAGCGCATTAGCTAACTAGTTAGGGCTCTATTGACTACTAGATACGGTTAAGTTGATTTACCGCAACTGCGCTCTCAGGAAAATCGACTAAGATGAAATAACATTGTTTAGCTGCGGGGTTTATAGGTCTGAATTATGTCTGACAGTTATACCGTTATTGCCACCTTACTCGGCGGCTTGGGCTTGTTTTTGGTTGCCATGGAGTTAATGACCGATGGCTTAACCCTTGCTGCGGGAAATTCACTGCGTCGCCTGCTAAGTAATTGGACTAACACCCTGATTCGCGGTGTATTTTCGGGAATATTGATGACCGCGCTTGTGCAGTCATCTAGCGCCGTTACCGTGGCGTCTTTAGGCTTTGTGAACGCCGAGCTAATCAAGATGCGCCAAGCTCTAGGCGTGATCTACGGCGCCAATATTGGCACAACCATGACGGCATGGCTGGTCGCGATGGTCGGTTTTAAGCTCGACGTTCATGCCTTTGCGCTGCCCGCCATTGGGGTTGGCGCGTTTATTATGCTGGCCAAAAATAAAGGCCCGCGTTTAGGTGTTGGCCGCGCGCTGGTTGGTTTTGGTTTGTTTTTCCTTGGTATATCTACACTACAGCAGGCCTTTGAAGGTGTTGTAGCTAACTTTGATCTCGGCACCATAACCTTGGCGGGCAATGCAGAGGTCGTTGGCTATTTGCTAATCGGTATCGTGATGACCATTCTTACCCAGTCTTCTAGCGCTGCAATTGCGATCACCATATCGGCGGCTTCTGCGAATATGATTGGTATCTATGCGGCGGCGGCAATGGTAATTGGTGCGAATGTTGGCACTACCTCTACTGCGGTATTGGCGTCGATTGGCGCAACCCCCAATGCCAAACGACTAGCGACTGCCCAAGTGATTTTTAATATTGGCACTGCTATCGTCGCGGTGTTGCTATTACCGGTGATGTTTTACGCGGTGGAAGCGGCGCGGGAAATAATGAAGCTGGCACCCAATGTCGGTGTGTCATTGGCGCTATTTCATACAGTTTTTAATTGCCTCGGCGTGCTGTTGGTTTTGCCGTTCAACAACCGATTAGTCACGTTTTTAGAAAAACGTTTTGTGACGGTTGGCGAGTCTCTAGCTAAGCCAAGATACCTAGATAGAACGACCGCGGCTGCACCTATGCTGGCAGTAAATGCGTTGATATTGGAATTGCAGCGCACTGCGGTTCACATCGGCGATGCTGCAAAGCAAACCTTAGATACTGAAATCGCTAATCACGACCTTGAACAGAAAATTAATGCGGTTCATCAGCTTTCAAATGTAATCTCTAATTTTATAGTAAATTTGGAGCGCGCTTCTTTGAGTGAAGAAGTTACCCATCAACTTTCTGATTTGATGCGCGTTGATCAGTATTTTATGAGTTGCGCGGTGGTGCTGGGCACTGCGCTGGAAACTCGAACTAAGCTAGGTCGCTTACCCAATTTTACCTTAGAGCAAGAGATCGAGGCCTACCGCAATAGGTCACGAGATTTTCTTAACTCCGCAATAAGTGCCGACTCGGAACTCTATTTTGAAAAATTAGAAAATACGTATCACGCGCTTAAAAACGAGCGTGATGTATTAAAAGAAAATTTGCTGAGTACTGGCACTAGAGGACTAATTAGCCTTGAACAAATGATTAATGCTATCGACTTTATTACTGAGATTAAGCAGCTTAATGAACAGTGGTATAAGGCTATAAAAATACTATCGCGTTTGGAGTGTGACACGCATCGTCAAGATTCAGAAGTTTCAGATAGTGAACGTTCAGAGTTCGAAAGTGCAGAAGCGGCGGTGGCAAGGCTTCAGGTGTCAGCAGGAAGAAATGAAGACAATAGCGGTAAGGTTGCGACCTGAGGCCGCGAGCAGAGCAAATTGCTTAGCAGCTTAGGCAGTTATAGTTTTGTCTCATCGCCCCAATGGCGCTGCATTTCAAAGTATAAAAATGACGCGGTCCAAGTGATTAGTACTAATCCGGTTAAAGACTCTATACCGGTTAAATAACGCAAGCCGCCGTTGGGTTGAATATCGCCAAAGCCCAGCGTTGTAAATACGGTGAAGGAAAAATAGCCGCAATCCATTAAGGAGCCATTGAAGTTTCCCTCTAAGTGACCCCAACCGTCAGCGCGATTCATAAAATAATATGCCACCGCAAAAATCCAAATCTCTAGGGCATGTGCGATCAAGGATCCAAAAACGCCAATCACTATTCTATAGCGGTGGGCTATGTTCATTCTTGGAATATGAAGTGTGATTCGATACAGGAACTCGTAATGCACGATGACAGATAATGCTACAACAATGGTATTGATCAAAAAAATGTAAATCATAGTCATACACCAAGGATTAGCTTTTTTATTCAGCGCGATAAACCACACAAAATAGTTTAGTCAGTGTTCTGGGCTTTAACTATTCTGCATGTTTTGATTGCTTTTTACTCATTATAAAAAGCGCAATACCACCCAACACGGCAAGCGACGCCAAGCCAAAGCGCAGCGTTACCGCCTCGTTTAAGAATAGCATGCCGCCGATTGCGGCAAGTATTGGTACGCTTAATTGAATCATCGCGGCGCGGCTTGCCGGCAGAGCGGGCAGCACCGCGTACCATAAGGCGTAACCCAATCCAGAAGCCAACGCGCCAGATGCCACGGCATAGGCTAAGCCAAGGTTCGTTACTTGCTGTGAATTGCCCATCAGTAAATGCATGATGACTGCAAAGGGAATCGCGCGTATGAAATTACCCGCGGTTGCAATGCTTGGCTCACTAGTGCGTCGCCCCATTAGCGAATAAACGCCCCAGCAAACACCGGCGCTGATCATAATAAGGGCGCCTAGCAAAGGTGGTGTATCGATACCCGGCAGCATTAGCCAAATGAGTCCGCCGGTGGCCGCAATACCACCAATAATTTGCAGGCGGCTAAGGCGTTCTCCGCGCCATAAACCATAGCCAATCATCGTTGCTTGAACCGCGCCAAACAGCAGCAGTGCGCCAGTTCCTGCGCTTAAGCTTACATAGGCAAAGGAGAATGCCGCTGCATAGCCAAACAGCGCCGCTGCCGCTAACCAACTACCACCTAGGGTGTAGCGACGGAATTTGAAGAGCAACAGTATACCGAGCACTAGCGAGCCTGAAACGATACGCACTAAGGTGAAGCTAGATGGGTCGATATGACCAGCCGCCAAAGCCTCCCTGCACAGCAGCGAATTAGCGGCAAAGGCCAACATGGTCATTAGAGTAAGGACCGTCAGGCGCAGGGGCGACATTGTGTACTCCATGGATGAGACTTGGCGGCGCAGTTAGTGCCAGACAAACAGTTTACTGAATTCACTGTGCGAGGTACTTAAATTCTTGCGCTAATGTGAGGTTGGGCTGCCGTGCATAGGTTTAGTGGTATAGGATTCTGGATCAAGTTCAGAATGACAAATTCTTTTGGTCATACCGCCCCCGAGCCGGTATCTCTTCGGGCGGCTCCTTAGCGGCTTCGTAGCGAGCGATTCTGAATCAAGTTCAGAATGACAAATTCTTTTGGTCATACCGGCCCCCGAGCCGGTATCTCTTCGGGCTGTACCTTAGTAGCTTCGTAGCAAGAGATTCTGAATCAAGTTCAGAATGACAAATTCTTTTGGTCATACCGGCCTCCGAGCCGGTATCTCTTCGGGCGGCACCTTAGTGGCTTCGTAGTAAGAGATTCTGAATCAAGTTCAGAATGACAAATTCTTTTGGTCATACCGGCCCCCGAGCCGGTATCTCTCCGGGCGGCACCTTAGTAGCTTCGCGGCAAGAGATTCTGAATCAAGTTCAGAATGACTAACTCTTTTGGTCATACCGGCCTCCGAGCCGGTATCTCTTCGGGCGGCACCTTAGCGGCTTCGTAGTAAGAGATTCTGAATCAAGTTCAGAATGACTAACTCTTTTGGTCATACCGGCCCCCGAGCCGGTATCTCTTCGGGCTGCACCTTAGTAGCTTCGTAGCAAGAGATTCTGAATCAAGTTCAGAATGACAAGCTCTTTTGGTCATACCGGCCCCTGAGCCGGTATCTCTTCGTGCTGCACCTTAGTAGCTTCGTAGCAAGCGATTCTGAATCAAGTTCAGAACGACGGTGCTGCAGTGAACGGGCGACTTGCATTAACGCATCTGCTCCGTGCTTAATACGCTCATGCGCGCCTACTGTGCAATTAACTAATAATGTAAAGGAATTCGGTATGGACCGCTTAAAATCACTATTTATATCAGCGTGGATGACGTTGCTCATGCTGGGCGCTGCGCGGAGTGGCTGGGCTATTTACAAAGATCCTAGCGCGGCGGCTTGGTATTGGGCGCTGTTTTGCATGCTTGCCCCCTTAGCATTTTTTGCGTGGATATTTACGTTTAATGTTGCGCGCACGCAAGTGGCTAGTAAAGCAGTTTTAGGTATTACGCTGTTTACCTTGCTCGGCGCAGTATTGTCGCCAGTAATTATTGAGGCCCTTGCCTGGATACTCGGTGCTGGGGTGCTCGGCACGGTTTTATACGAGTGGTGGTACTCCAGCTTTGGCGAGAGACATAATGAAATACTCAGTGTCGGTCAAATACTGCCCGATTTAGAATTTATTGACGCCGCTGGTAAAGAGATCGAAACCGGCAAATTGAATAAACCCATGCTCATGATTTTCTACCGCGGCAACTGGTGCCCGCTGTGCATGGCGCAAATTAAAGAGATTGCTGGCCAGTATCGAGAGTTAGCTGCCAAAGGTGTCGAGATCATGCTGATTAGCCCTCAGTCGCAAAGTCACACTGTTGACTTGGCGCAGCGCTTTGAAGCACCTATGAGCTTTTTGGTCGATACAGATAACGCAATGGCCAAGCGCCTAGGGATCGCCGCGGCCAATGGCTTGCCATTAGGGATGGAGGTCTTGGGTTATGACAGCGACACCGTCATGCCCACTGTGATTATGACTGACTCCGCCGGCAAGATTTTGTTTGCCGATCTTACTGATAACTATCGAGTACGTCCGGAACCGGAAATATTCTTGCAGGTTTTTGCCCAAGCGGGGATTTAAGAGTAGGCATTTATTTTCTGTAAGCTACTCTAAGCTGGCTAACCATGAGTTTCCGCCTAATCTGCGCTGCTGGCTAAGATTCCAATTGGCGCGCTCAATTAAATGCGGTGCCGGCGCAGCGGGATTGTATCTGAGCGGGCTAGGCAGGCTAGAGGCCAGCAGTGCCGACTGCCTACTAGACAAGTTAGCGGCGGGAATTCCAAAGTGGTAGCGACTGGCCGCACCCACGCCAAACACCCCGTCGCCCCATTCAGCGATATTTAAATAGACTTCTAAAATACGCTGTTTGGGCCAGCACAATTCCACTAGGCCCGTGAACCAAACCTCTAAGCCTTTGCGCACCCAGCTGCGGCCTGTCCACAGATACATATTGCGTGCGACCTGCTGGCTAATGGTGCTAGCGCCGCGCAGGCTGCCTCTGCGCTCACGCTCAGCAAAGGCTTTTTGAATGGCTTTTAAATCGAAACCATAATGTTTGGGAAAATTTTGATCCTCAGATACCACCGCAGCCAGCGCGGCATGGCGGGGTATCTCATCCCAACTGAGCCACTGCTTCTTTATGTGGTAGTCGTTACCGCGCTGCTGCAAACTGCGCTCGAGCATTACCATGCTGACTGGTGGGTTGATCCACCGAAACGGCAATACCAGGGCAACGCTCAGTAATAGCACTATAAGTACAGCGCGCCAGAGCATCCGTGCAATTGTATTTTTTGTCGCCATGCCAAGTTCCAAGGTGAGTTCTGCCTGCCCTTTTTATACAGGCAAAGATCAAAGTGAGTCTACAGCATGCTCAGATGAAAGATTCCGGCATTGGTTGCATTCTTGCGGCAGCTTAGTCGCTTCGTAGCGGCAGATTCTGAATCAAGTTCAGAATGACGGTGTGGGGAGTTCAGAATGACGGTGTGCGGTATTCAGAGTGGCGATGCGGGTGGTTCAGAATGACTGGCTCTTATACGTCATACCGGACTTGATCCGGTATCTCATTGGGCGGCACCTTGGCCGCTTCGTAGTGGCAGATTCTGAATCAAGTTCAGAATGACGGTGTAGAGGGTTCAAAATGACTAATTCATATACGTCATACCGGACTTGATCCGGTATCTCATTGGGCGGCACCTTGGCCGCTTCGTAGTGGCAGATTCTGAATCAAGTTCAGAATGACGGTGTAGAGGGTTCAAAATGACTAATTCTTATACGTCATACCGGACTTGATCCGGTATCTCATCGGGCGGCACCTTGGCGGCTTCGTAGTGGTAGATTCTGAATCAAGTTCAGAATGACTGTGTTGGGGGTTCAAAATGACTAATTCATATACGTCATACCGGACTTGATCCGGTATCTCATTGGGCGGCACCTTAGCGGCTTCGTAGCAACAGATTCTGAATCAAGTTCAGAATGACGATGTAGAGGGTTCAAAATGACTAATTCTTATACGTCATACCGGACTTTATCCGGTATCTGGTGGGGTCGCCGTGCATTGGTTCAGCGGCAGTGGCTTGCCAAACGCTAGGTGGTCACAGTTACTCAGCCTTTACGCAAACATACACCGAATTAGTCGATTCGCCATTTTGAAAAGGATTGTAAAAAGACACCACGTGGGAAGTGACGCTCTCGAACACAGTTTTCAATAAAGCTTCAAAGCTTGGTTCCGGCAGGTTTTGCGACCACATGGCAAACACGCCCTTCGCTTTAAGCTGTTCAGCCATAAGTGCGAGATTTTCGGTGGTGTAAAAGCCCGCATTGGCAGGGTTTAAGAATTCGGTGGGGGAGTGATCTATGTCGAGCAGGATGGCATCAAACTTTTTGCCCGCGCACTGGGGATCAAAGCCCGTGCTCGGCGCAGTAGCAAGTTCAAAAAAACTGCCCAACACATAGCGGTTGCGGGTATCGGCGTTGAGTATTTTCCCCAGTGGCACCAGTTCGTCTCTATGCCAGCCAATAACCGTGTTTAAAGCATCGACCACCAGTAGCTCGCTAATTCGTGTGTCTTTGAGCGCCGCAACGGCGGTGTAGCCTAGCCCCAAACCGCCCACAACCACACTCAGCGTATCGCCCTGAGTTGCCGCTAAACCGAGGGTAGACAAGGCCTCTTCGGCATCGACAAACATGCTCGACATTAAAAATTCGTCGCCTAGCTTAACCTCATAAATATCCCGATCGCCAAAGGCGGGCATACGCCGTCTGCGCAGTGAGATCTCACCTAGGGCGGAGGCTTGGCTATCAATTTCTTCAAATAACAGGGGCATGCTTGATGTTTTCCTATAGAGCCACGGGGCTCAGGTGTATTTTTATAATTGCCTAAACTACCATAATTCAGAGATCTGACCGAATCGGATTATCGCTAAACTACTAAGCGCTATTTTCTCAATAAGCGATGTCGGGGCAGAAGCTCGGGGCCGTCATATACACTTTTTATATCAGACACGGAGTAAACCGCACTCGGGTCGAGGGTGGTAATGTGGCTAATAAGTTCGCCGATGTTGCGCCGCTTTTCGATAATAAACAGCACCTCAATTGGATGTGCTTCGCCCATATCGCCGTCTACAGAAACAACTTTATAACCGGTCGCGCGCAGTTTATCGGCAAGTACATCGCGGTTAAAAGAAATACAGCGGATAAGTTCTTTACCAATAGCAAAGCGGCTCTCAATCGTAATACCTACGTAATTGCCCACCGCAAAACCACTGGCGTAGGCCACCGCTAAATACCAGTGATCAAGATTGGTTAGCACCTGTCTGGCTGCGATTAACCAAATCATAATTTCGAAAAAGCCGATAACAGAGGCCAGTAGTTTATTGCCCCGAAACACAACGATGGTGCGAAACGTACCAAGTGAAACATCCGCAACCCGAGCAAAAAAGATTAGCGGTACTAATAAAAACGGATAATCAAGCAACAATTCCATACAGACAGCCCCTTATTGGCGGCCAGTGAAACATAAAGCCTCGCGCAAGGGCAGACAAACCGCTGCTAGGTATTTTTAGGTGCTTGCATATCCGCGTTTGCCGCCCAAAAGTGGCGGCGAGCCGATGGCTATCGATATTCCATTCGCGCTGACATACGGTTGAAAAAGCGCGGGAAAAACCGCTTTATGGTGGGGGCGAGGGCGCTAATGCCTTTACCCACCACGATTTCGTCGCGGCCGTTAAGCATGGCCTTAATAATATCTTGTGCGCACTTTGCTACCGGCATGCCGTTAATAATCGACTCGTCGTCTTTATTCTGGGCCTCGCCGCTGCCATTCAAGGCATTAACTGCAATATTGGTTTTAATTGAACCGGGACAAACAGTAAGGCATCGAATACCTTGTTGGGCGGTTTCTGCGCGCAGGCAATCCATAAAGCCCACTACCGCGTATTTGGAGCCAGAATAACCGGTGCGCAATTTGGAGCCGACTTTACCGGCTACGCTGCTAATGCTAACAATCATACCTTGCTGCTGGGCAATCATGCCCGGTAACAGCGCCTTGGTCATTGCCACCGTACCGAGATAATTAACTTCCATTAACTGCCGGTACACCGCCAGCTCGGTATCCACAAAGAGCGAGCGCTGTGATATACCGCCGTTGTTAATTAATACATGCACGGGGCCTATCTCGGCTAATTGGCCAGCGACCGCGGCTAGCAGATTATCTGCGTTGGCCAAATCTAAGGGCACAACCCAATGTCGGCTGAGGCCGCCAGGCAGTGATTCCGCCAAAGAAATTAAGGTGTCTTTACTGCGCGCAGACAGCACCATTCGCGCGCCGCGCTCGGCGAGTTGTCTACACAACTCCATACCAATGCCCGAGCTCGCCCCAGTAACCCAAATGGTCTTATTGGCTATTTCCATTTTTACCTCATAAATTCGTGCGTGGCCGTATATTGGCCGAGGTGGTGATTTGGCTTAGACGTTATTGTTGTTATACACCAAGGCCTACTTGTATTGAACAAGCTAAGGCTAATTCGAGAAAGCCGTACGGCAATTCAAAAGCGAGTGATTACATTATACTAAAGAGGAGTTTTGAAACAGACTAATCCAGAAAAGTAGGGTAGTGCGCAGATATTTTACAGGGTTTTATCCATATTCTGGTCGTCTCGAAGCATGGCTTCAAACTCATCCATCGGCACTGGCTTACTGAACAAATACCCCTGGAAAACGGTGCATCCGCAGGCTAACAGTAATTGGCGCTGTTCTTCTGTTTCTACACCTTCGGCAATCACTTCTATATGGAGGGTTTGGGCCATTGAAATGATGGTTTTCACGATGGCTTCGTCACTGCTATTGGTCGTAATGTCGCGGACAAAGGATTGGTCTATTTTAAATTGATTGAGAGGCAGTTGCTTCAGGTATTGCAAAGACGAATAGCCGGTACCGAAGTCGTCCAAAGAAAATTGAACGCCAACTTCTTTCAATGCGGTCATGGTGGCGACCGTAATATCTATGTCCTCTTGCAGCAGGCTCTCGGTTAATTCCAGCTTGAGTAAACTTGGGGGTATAGCATGGCGCTGGACTGCGGCTTGAACTTGCGTCACAAAATCACTCTGCCGAAATTGCAGAGCACTTACGTTAACCGCAAGACTTAAGTCTCGTGTCAGTGCGTCTTTTTGCCACTCACCAAGCTGTGCGCAGGCTGTTTCAACAACCCAGCGACCAATAGGCACAATTAATCCGGTAACTTCCGCCAGTGGAATAAATTTACCCGGCGACACCAGGCCGTGTTTTCTGTGGGGCCAGCGGATCAATGCTTCTGCACCTAAGGCTTGCTTGGCCGCGTTCACCTGAACTTGGTAATACAATTCAAAATGCGATTTATCAACCGCTATGCGCAGCTCATGTTCGAGGCTGGCGCGAACATTTATAATGTCCTGCATATCTTGGTTAAAGAAGCGCAGGGTATTGCGGCCGGCTTCCTTAGCGTGATGAATGGCAATGCCAGCTTGCTTAAGCAGCTCGTCTGCAGATTTACCGTCATGCCCAAAAAATACAGCACCCATACTCGCAGTGCCGCGATATTTGTGAAGATAGAGTTGGTAGGGTTTATTGAGTGCCGAGAAAATGGTGTCGCTCATGGCTTTCGCCATTGCGGCCGCTTCAATGGGTTCATTATCTAGATCTTCTAGAATCACCACAAACTCATCATCCCGCACCCGCGCTAAGGTATCTCCGTCGTTTAAACAGGAGTTCAAACGTTGCGCGGTTTTTTCGAGCAGCAAATCACCGTGGCTATAACCGAGGGTGTCGTTGATATCTTTGAAATTATCCAAATTAATAAAAATTACCGCACTCTGCGAGCCTTTGCGCAAGCTAGAAGCCAATGCGTGCTGCAGTCTATCTACTAATAGACGCCGGTTGGGTAAGCCGGTAAGTGGATCATAAAAAGCGAGGGTATTGAACTCAGCAGCGCGCTTATCTTTCTCTTCGTTTTGAAACGCCAGTTCGGCGTTGGCAATGGTTAGTTCAGCAGCGCGTTTGCCTTTCTCTTCGTTTTGAAAGGCCAGCTCTGAGTTGGCAACGGCAAGCTCGGCGGCGCGTTTACCTTTTTCTTCGTTTTGAAACGCCAGCTCGGTGTTAGCCGTGGCTAGCTCGGCAGCTCGTTTGCCTTTTTCGGCGTTCTGAAAAGCCAGTTCGGCGTTTGCAATCGCCAACTCAGCGGCACGCTTACCTTTTTCGGCATTTTGAAACGCCAGCTCCGCATTGGCAATGGCAAGCTCGGCGGCGCGCTTACCTTTTTCAGCGTTTTGAAATGCCAGCTCAGTATTGGCTGCAGCAAGTTCTGCTGCGCGTTTGTCTTTTTCTTTATTTTGAAAAGCGAGTTCGGTGTTAGCGGTTGCGAGTTCGGCGGCACGTTTACCCTTTTCTTTGTTTTGAAAAGCCAGTTCAGAGTTGGCAATATCCAGTTCTGCTGCGCGCTTATCCTTTTCTTTGTTTTGAAAAGCCAATTCGGAGTTGGCAGTGGCCAACGCCGCGTTGGCAGAAGCGAGTTTTGCTGAACTGGTCTTACTACTCTTTTTGTGCACAGATCTACCCCGCGTCGTCACCCATTGGTGTCGCTGCTACAGATATTTTTAATATCCTTATAAATGAGATTGTTACGATAAATTGAGATGCGATATGCAGAAAAACTGCTACTGCACATCTTATATGATTGCTCTCTTTGCGAGCGTTAAGATGACCCATGCAAGTTAATTCTTGCCAAAGTGCATTACTTGCAAAGTAATAATAACGTACTTACATCTTGCCCATAATAGGGAATGACCGCAATGATTAAACCGCCTAATGTGAATTTAGCGAGAATGGGCAAATAAACACTGCTGCGACGGTGGCGGTGATGTGCGAGGAAAGGTGCGGCCGCGCTAGGTCTAAGGTCTTGTGCTAAATACTCCACATTTCTGCTATCCGTTCTGGATTGCCAACAAGGGGCTTAGCGATAATGCCATTTTGCGAATATAGCACCCACAAAAAAGGCCGGTAATCCCGGCCTTCAATATGGAGCATGTATCACTATTAGCCCGCTAAGGCCCTAGCGGGCAGCAGCCAAGTGTTACTCGGTTGCGTCATAGTTTTGTCCGCTATCAACAGCGGTCTGTTTCTTGTTATGACGAACACATACATCGACGGATCCAGAAGCGCTTCCTTCATAATCGGTAGCGGTGAAGTTGACCCGATAAATACGGCCATCACCATTACCTGAACGCTCAGCGCGTAGCAACACGGTGCCATTAGCATTGATTATCGCGTCTACCGAAGTGTCACCGTCGCCAGTGCCATTGGTTGACTCATCAGACGTTACGCTGTCAATCACAATACTTGCGTTGTCTTCAGGGTCGCTTACCCCAAGAATGCTGACCTCGGTCATCTTGTGGTTTGGTGGCCACATGCAATTTACAGAAGGCTGCGCCGCGCTCACTAGTGGTGGATCATTTGCATTCTGAACATTCACCAAAACCTGATCTGTTGCGCTACCGCCAAAGCCGTCTTGAACGGTAACTTCTAAGGTCAAGGTTTCGCCGCCTGGGCTCACAAACGGCGCAGTGAACGATGGTGTTGGCGTATTCGCATCGGTTAGTGCAACGCTGATACCACCAACTTGTACCCAAGCGAAGCTCAAGGCGTCGCCATCGGGGTCGGAACTACCGTTTGCATTAAGCTGCAAAGGGTTGGCTTCGTTAATGGTGATATCGCTACCGGCATCAGCAACGGGGTCGTTATTGATATTGGTAATATCAATAGAAACCGTCGCCTGATTGTCGGTAATGTTATACCCCGGTGCCGCCGCATCGGGCGAGAAGCCGTCGTCGACTGTTAAATTAAACACCAATGTTGCCACAACACCTGGGCTGCCACCGGCATCCACAAAGGGAGCGGTAAAGGACGGAGTTGCAGTATTTACACCAGTCAACGCTACTGCTGGGCCAGAAAGCTGCGTCCAGCTATAGGTGATTGGATCGCTGTCACTATCAAAGCTAGCGCTACCATCCAAACTTACCGGAGAACCTTCACCAACAACCTGTGCATCGCCAGCTTCGGCTACCGGCACGTGGTTGATATTTACCACGGTAATACTTACCTGGGCATTGCTAGAAAGTCCGTTGGCAGTTACCAGCAAATTAAAGGTTAGTGTTTCGCCACCCAGCGCTACAGTTGGCGCTGTAAAGCTCGGTTGCACCGCACTCGGATCAGACAAGGTAACGGTAGTGCCCGACACCTGTGACCAAGCGAAGCTCAACACGTCGCCGTCAGCATCATTGCTGCCGGTGCCATTGAGTTGCACCAAATCTTCTTCGTTTACAGAAAAATCGGCGCCTGCATTGGCAATTGGTGGGTTGTCAGATACTTCAAGGGTACAGATGCCAGAGCAACCGTCACCGCCCTGAATATTGCCGTCGTCGCATTGCTCTGAACCCTGCAATAGGCCATTACCGCAGACAACGCCCTCGCAGACATCGCCCTGACCATTAAAGTTAACGTCCGCTTGCCCAGGGTTGTAATTTAGCGGGCAGTTATCATTATTAGCGCAGAGGCCGTCGCCATCACCGTCGTTTGCCGAATCAAGTGGGCAGGCGTCTTCGTCGTTACAGATGCCGTCAAAGTCGGCGTCGGAACACGCGCCACCGCCAAACACCTGCGGAGGGAAAGTCTCACCAGGGTATGGGTACTCTACCGCTGTGCTCGTAGTGAAGGAAAATGTGTGCAAGGCGCTCGCAAATGAACCGGTAAAGGTTTGAAAGTGCTGGACACCTGATTTAACAACGCCATCTGGGTTTCCCGGTACGCCACCGCTGTAGCTCGGCGTGGCCCAGCAATGGGCATCCGCTGGTAACGCGGCTGGCAAAATATAGCCAGTGAAGGGGTAATCGAAACCATCAATAATAATACTACCGACTGGTGAAGGCGCTTCATTTGGACCGTGATAGGTACCTGCGTAAAATGTGGTTACGCCGCCATTATCGCGCCAGCAGATTTGAACTGTATGGGCGCTTGCTGCAACGCTAAACATTGCGATGATTAAAAAGCCTACCGCGCTTGTGAGTCTGCGCGTCTTCTTCATTAGGGAATAGTTCATGATCTTGCTCCCATGCCCAGTAACTCACGAATCGAATCCGCGAGTGAGGCCACTGACGCTAAGCTCGATCCACTTGCGCAATCTACACTCAGCACATCCAACATTTGCTTTGCCTGCTCAATTT
Source organism: Zhongshania guokunii (assembly GCF_040892635.1). NCBI lineage: Bacteria > Pseudomonadati > Pseudomonadota > Gammaproteobacteria > Cellvibrionales > Spongiibacteraceae > Zhongshania > Zhongshania guokunii. Next base: position 52,964 of record NZ_JBFRYA010000011.1, read on the forward strand.
CATCACTGCTACTGCCGTTAAGCGCAGCAATTTCATTATTGAGCGTCATTACCTCAGCGTCACAGTCGGCATCAGCCGCGGCATACCACGAGACAGTGGAGGCAAGCACTAAAACCGCGACGTAGCGCGGGCCCTTTTGAGTTTTCATTTTATGTACCCCTTGTGTTGTTATGGTTCCATTAGAGCTACGACCCCAACATGGGTCATTAAAAACACTAGCAGAATTTAAAGAAATCGGTGTTGGCCAAGCTAAAGTATCGTGGCTTACAAGTTGGCTTTATTAACGATTTATAAAATCTGTTTCAGCATAATCAATAAGTTAGTTATAGGAGGAGGCGTTTATTAACTTTTAGAATAATTACTAAATTTCACGGCCTGCAAATCACAATGTACCGAAAAACGAAGGATGTGCACTAGGTATACGTATATACACTTAGGCATTCGGCCGATTAGCTACTTCACAAATTGTGATAAAAACAAAATATTGAGTATTAGCTTCGATTTGTTTTAGTTTGTTTGCTAAAACTGTGACGATGTTAACAGCATAGCTTGTTGGTTAGAATTATTAATTGGTTTGAAAGTTTATGGAATCTGCGCTTTGAATATAAATATGGGGTTGAATGCGCTTAAATTATGAGCGTGGCGAAAGGCTGTTTTGGGCTAGAAAGTATAAAAATAATTTTGGAAATATGGTTTCGCTGAAAACATATTTCGTAATTTAAGCTAAGGTTGCCATCTCTGTTATTCGGGGTGAGTTTATCACTTGGGTTTCTTGCGCAGAGCAACTTGATGATGAGAGAAATCATCGCCCTTGGCGAGGCGGTCGTAAAGCACCACATTCACCGTGGCGGCTAAATTCATGCAGCCTTCAGTGGGAATGTAAACAACGTCTTGGCATAAATCGGTGATCTCTTTCTTTAAAGTGCCGTCTTCTGGGCCAAATATGTAAAACGCTTGGGCGGGGTGTTTGTAGGTGGTTAGCGGTTTAGCGTCTTTGACCAGCTCCACCGCCACTGGCACACAACCTAGGGGAATAGTGTCCATTAGGTCTTTAACATTAATCAGCGGGATTTTTTCATATACTTTTTTGGTGTCGGTGTAAAAGGGCTTGGCGCGGTCGTAACGCACGCCGGTATAAAACACCGAATTAACCCCGTAGCAGCCCGCGGCGCGCATCACTGAGCCAACATTCTCAACAGATTTTGGATTGAATAAGCCAATGCAGGCGTAGTTGTTTTTCATAGGGTTTACACAGTCATACTAAAATAATGTAGCAAATATAAGGCAGTGTAGTGCCTTGTTTATGGGGGTGTCTTAGCGACAGGCGTAATGATGGCACTTTTTGGGGTGGTTTTGGGGAAAAGGTGATGATGTTCGGTGATGGTGGCCGATTTTAGAATCTCTATGTTTCTGCTAGCTTTATTTCGCCCAGCTGGGCGACTTACTTCTTTTAACGAAAAAAGAAGTAAGCAAGAAATTCGCCCGCTATCACTCACCCTTCGGGTACCCTGCGCTCGCATAAATCCAATGGGATCGCTGCGGAACTCGCCTTTGGCTCAGACAGTCCTCGCTAAAAGCATCCCATTGAATTTCTGCGATGCTCGGTGAGTTCAAAAGCGGGACCAACTGCAGTGCCACGTTCGGACATTAGACCAATAATTGCATTTAACCTCGACTGTGATGCAGGGTGCCGCTTTTCTTTACTCACTTTCTTTTTGGGCAAGCAAAAAAGTGAGTCGTCCAAGAGGACGAAACCGAAGCTGGCAGTAATATGCCATAGTAAGCTGGGGCGGCAGCAATCAGGTTGTGGAGGGCTATTTTAGAAACTTTATTTTCCTGATGGTTTTATTTTGTCCTCTGGCATCTGGTCTATACTGCAAGCCTATCTTCGCGATTAATCTAAAGACCAAAAACCTCAATGACGACTAATCAATCCCACCAAACCACCAAGCCCTCTTTGCTAGCCTTAATCATCGGCCCAGCCATGTTGGTAATAACCCTGTTAATCCCTGCCCCAGCTGGTATGAGCACCGAAGCATGGTTGGCTCTAGGTGCAGCATTGTGGATGGCGACATGGTGGGCAACAGAGGCGGTGCCGATTCCGGCGACGGCGTTGCTACCTTTAATTTTGGTGCCGGTGTTGGGTGTTGCCAAGGTGGGGGATTTGGCGGATGCCTATGCCAACGGCATTATCTTTTTGTTTTTAGGCGGTTTTCTCTTAGGTTTGGCGATGCAGCGCTGGAATCTGCACCGCCGTATTGCTTTGAATATTTTGTTGGCAGTGGGGCAGCAGGCTAATCGGCAAATTGCGGGCTTTATGATTGCCACCGCATTTTTGAGTATGTGGGTGAGCAATACCGCGACCAGTATTATGATGCTGCCAATTGGTTTGTCGGTGATTAGTTTTTTACCTGCGGGCAACGAGGCGGAGCGCCGCCGCTTTGCGGTGGCTTTGTTGCTGGCAATTGCTTACAGCGCGAGCATTGGTGGTATTGCGACGCTAATCGGCACGCCGCCCAATGCGATGTTGGCGGCGTATTTAAAAGAGACCCACGAGATTAGCATCGGCTTTGCCCAGTGGATGTTGATTGGCCTGCCGGTGGCGGTGGGCATGTTGGTGTTTACTTGGTGGTGGCTGTGTCGCGAGGGTTTCGCGGGTTTAGAAACGGCGGGCAGTCGCGATTTGCTGCGTGCAGAGTTGCACAAATTGGGGCCACTCAGTGGCGCCGAGGCGCGGGTATTGCTGATTTTTGTGGGCACGGCAGCGGCGTGGATTTTTCGGCCTCTATTAAACGATTATGTGCCGGGTGTTAGCGATACGGTGATTGCGATGGCCGCGGGGGTGCTGTTGTTTACGGTGCGCTCCGGCGGTCCAGATTCCCAAGCCTTGCTCGACTGGGAGAGCGCCGAAAAATTGCCCTGGGGCGTGTTGCTATTATTCGGTGGCGGCTTGGCTTTGGCAGTGATGATTAAAGACTCTGGCTTAGCGGAGTGGCTGGCGCAAAACTTTGCATTGTTAAATGCGTGGCCACTATTTGCGGTGGTGCTGGTAATTGTGGCGGTGATTATTTTCCTAACCGAGATCACCAGTAACACCGCGACCACGGCGACTTTCTTACCTTTACTTGGCGCGCTGGCGGTGGCGAAGTCGGTATCGCCAATGCTGTTTGTAATTCCCGCCGCGATTGCCGCGTCTTGCGCGTTTATGATGCCGGTGGCAACACCGCCTAATGCGGTGGTATTTGGCAGCGGCGAGTTACGTATTAAAGATATGATGCATGCCGGTTTGTTGTTGAATCTGTTCGGCATAGGCTTGGTGAGCGTGTTGGGTTATTACATAGTGCTTGCGGTGTTTGTAACTCATTAAGCCGGCTTAGCGTTGATGGTAAATTTATATTTGGAGACGTTACGATGAATATCGCACTTATGTGTATCGCCATACTTGGCGCCTTAAGTATTGGCTTAGGAATAATGGTGAGCCTGCAGCGGATAAAAGAGAAAAAGGGCACGGGCTGCCCAGACGACCCTAAAAGCCAATTGCATAAAGTGATTCGCGCCCACGCCAATACCGTGGAATTTGCACCGGCGTTGATGGTGTTGATCTACATCTTAAGTCAGTCACAAATGGCGGCTTGGGTGCTGTGGTCGGTCATACTGGTAACGGTGTGTCGCATAATATTAGTGGCGGGTTTAATTTTTCCAAGAACTATGGCGCGGCCAAACCCGCTTCGGCAGATTGGCGCGGGTGGCACGTATGTTTTTGGCTTGGCGCTGTGTGTGGCGGTTTTGCAGTTGGCCGCGGGGTAAAGCTTAACACTTGATGGGAGACGGGAAACGCAAAAGCACTCCCTTAATCTTTAGCGCTCAAGGCCTTTGCGTCTTACGTCTCCCATTAAGCATATAGCGATATTTCAGATATCCCAACTTGGCGTAGTACTTGGCTTTTGCTCAGCACTCGCCGCGACAATATTCTGCACCCCAAGGTGGTGAGACAAAAACACCTGCCCGCTAAGGTGCTTCATAAACTCGGTGTGGGCTAATACGTCCATCACTGGGCCTTTTACTTCCGATAAATGCAGTTTGATGCTGCTGTCTTTCAAGCGCAGGTTGATTGACTCAAGTACTTCTAATGCGCTGAGGTCGATTTCATTCACTGCGGTACACATCAAAATAACGTGCTGAATATCGGGATTGCCGTCGACGAGTTCGTAGACCTTGTCTTCGATAAATCCGGCATTGGCAAAGTACAGGCTTTCGTCAATGCGCAGCGACAGAATATTGCTGTGGGTGATGACTTTGTGGCGGTTGATATTGCGGTAGTGCTCGGTGCCGGGCACTTCGCCAACCACCGCCATATGTGGCACCGATGTTTTGTATAAGTGCAGGCCGAGGGAGGCAAACACACCGCAGGCTACGCCGGTTTCTACGCCCATGATCAGAGTTACAACTAGGGTGGTGACCACCGCTATAAAATCGCTGCGCGCATAACCCCACGACTTTTTAATGATGGAGAAATCCACCAGCGATAAGACCGCGACGATAATGGTGGCCGCTAAGGTGGCCTTGGGTAAGTAAGCCAAATAAGGCGTGAAATACATGGCGGCAGCGGCAATGCCCACGGCGGTAAACATACCCGCAGCGGGGGTAACTGCGCCGGCGTCAAAGTTAACCACCGAGCGTGCAAAGCCGCCAGTGACAGGATAGCCGCCAGAAAATGACGCGGCAATATTGGCGGCGCCAAGGCCGATTAGTTCTTGGTTTGGCACTATGCGCTGGCGGCGTTTTGCTGCCAAAGTGTGACCAACCGATACCGATTCGACAAAACCAATGATTGAAATAAACACCGCCGACAGCATTAGCTCGCGCCACGCGTCGTGGCCGAGTTTGGGCATTTGAAAACTGGGTAGGCCGGTGGGCACTTCGCCAACTAAAATTACGCCTTTGCTGCCGAGGTCGAAATAGAAAGCAGCGTAGCTGGTGGCGATAATGCCCAGTACGGGGCCGGTTTTGGCCAGCATGCCAGCGGCTTTGTCGCCAAGGCCTGCGCGCACCAGCAGTGGTTTAAGGCCGCTGCGCACCCAGAATAAAAAGATCAGCGTGGGTACACCCACCGCTACGGTATAGAAGTTGGTGCTGGCCACCGAGGCGTAGAGCGAGTGCAGCAGAGCAAACAGGTTTTCGCCGTTGGCCTTGATGCCCAAAATATATTTGAGCTGGCTACAGGCAATAATGATGCCCGAGGCGGTGATGAATCCGGCTATTACGGGATGGGATAAAAAATTGGCTAAAAAGCCCATGCGCAGCAAGCCCATGCCGAGCAGGAATACACCGGATAAAAATGCCAGCAGTAAGGCCGCTTCGATATAGCTCACACTACCAGCGCTGGCAATATGGCCAATGGCCGAGGCGGTCATTAACGACACCACCGCCACCGGTCCCACCGACAGGGTGCGGCTGGTGCCAAAAATGCCGTAGGCGACCAGCGGCAACATGCTGGCGTACAAGCCCATTTGTGGCGGTAGCCCAGCGAGCAGGGCGTAGGCGAGAGACTGGGGAATTAGCATTATGGTGACGATAAGCGCCGCCAGTAAATCACTGAGCAGCACCTCGCGATTATATTCGCCAGCCCATGTGATAATGGGAAAGTAATTTTTTATCGCTGTTATTTTCAAAGTCTTATTTCCTAGGCTTCATCGCTCATCACGGGGTTTACCAGCCACTCTTTGCCCTTGAGCATAGCGCGCCAGTAGATGGGCGGCAGTAATTTCTCTTTTAAGAACCACGCCGCACGAGTGGGTTTGGTGCCGTCGATAAACCATTTTGGAAAACTCGGCAGCAGCATGCCGCCGTAACCAAACTCGGCCAATACTATTTTGCCGCGCTCTACTGTTAAGGGGCAGGAGCCGTAGCCATTGTAGTGGGCAATTTTGTGGCTGCCCTTGGTGTCGGCAATGATATTGGCAGCGACAATAGGCGCTTGCACTCGCGCAGCGGCGGCGGTTTTGGCATTGGGCGCATTGCATACATCGCCTAGCGCCCAGATATTGTTGTAGCGCTTATGGCGGAGCGTGTATTGATCTACATCTACCCAGCCAGCGGCATCTACCAGCGGGCTACTGCGAATAAAGTCGGGCGCGGTTTGCGGTGGGCAAACGTGAATCATATCGAATTCACGGCTCACAATTTCGGTGCTGCCGTCGGCAGTGGCGGTTTCAAAGTAGGCGGTTTTGTTGTCGCCATCGATGCGCACCAGTTTGTGGTTAAACTTTAAGTCTGCTTGGTATTTTTTAACGTATTCCATTAAGGCGGGCACGTAGTCGGCCACGCCAAACAGCACCGCGCCAGCATTGTAAAACTCAATATTAATATTGTTTATGCCCTGATTTTTATACCAGTGGTCGCCAGACAAATACATGGCTTTTTGCGGCGCGCCAGCGCATTTAATGGGCATGGGTGGTTGGGTAAACAGCGCGCGCCCACCCTTTAAATTGCGAACTAATTCCCAGGTGTAGGGCGCCAGATCGTAGCGGTAGTTAGAGGTTACGCCATTGCGGCCAATGGTTTCGCTCAGGCCTTCAATGCCGTCCCAGTTGAGCTTTATACCGGCGGCAACTACCAAGCGAGCGTATTTAATAAGTCGACAGCCTTCGAGGGTGACGGTGTTGCTGTCGGGGTCGAAGGTGGCAACCGCAGCCTTGATCCAGTCGGCGCCTTTGGGAATGAGTGAGGCCATTTCGCGCATGGTTTGCTCTGGCGTAAAAATGCCCGCGCCAACCAAGGTCCAGCCCGGCTGGTAATAGTGTTTGTCGGCGGGATCAATAATCGCAATAGACAGCGCGCTGTTTCTGGCCAGCAGGCTGGCGGCTGTCGCAATGCCCGCGGCGCCGCCGCCGACGATAACCACGTCGTAAGTTTGCAGCGCGTTTATTTCGCCGGTCTTGCCCGCAATGCGGGCGGCCACGCCGCTCATGTCGTAGCCCGCCGCCTTCGCGGTGGCCACAATGTCTGCTAGCGGTAGGTGCTTGGCTTGGCTCAGCGCCCACAGCGTGGTGGAGCGCATGCCACTGCGGCAGTAGGCGTGAATGGGGCCGTCGTGCTTGAGCAATTCGCCAAAGGCGGCGGCTTCCTCGTCGCCAACTTTACCGGTGATTACCGGCAGGTAATGGCATTGTATGCCGTGTTCGACGGCGGCTTTTTCTATTTCAGAAAATAGCGGCTGGTCTGAACCCTCACCGTCGGGGCGGTTGCAAATTAGGACGCGCACACCGCGCTTGGCTAGCTCGCTAATATTGCTAGGCAGTAATTGTTCAGAGACACTTAAATTGGCATTCAATTCTTTAATGTTCATCGTCATTCCCTAATTCAACAAATTGCATTGGTGGTTTAGAGCAGGTTTAGCGGCACTTTTAGGTAAACCACCTCGTTGGTGTCGGCCTTAGGCAAATGACCGGCGCGCATATTTATCTGCAGCGAGGGGAGGATCAATCTGGGCATACCTAGCGTGGCGTCACGTTTTTCGCGCATGGCGACAAAGTCGCTTTCGCTAACGCCTTGGTGAACGTGAATATTGTTGTCGCGCTGTTGCTTTACGGTGGTTTGGTATTCAACGTCGCGGCCGTTGGGCATGTAGTCGTGGCACATGAATAGCCGCAGTTCGTCGGGCAAGCTCAAAATGCGTTGAATGGACTGATATAAAATTTTGGCGTCGCCACCGGGAAAGTCGGCTCGCGCGCTGCCGCCGTCGGGCATAAACAGGGTGTCGCCAACAAAACCGGCGTCGCCCATTACGTGGGTCATGCAGGCAGGGGTGTGGCCGGGGGTATGCATCGCGTAGCAGTGCATTTCGCCAACCATATATTCGTCGCCGTCTTTAAAGAGGTGATCAAACTGGGTGCCGTCGCGACAGAAATCGGTGCCTTCGTTAAAGATTGTGCCAAAGGTTTTTTGCACTGTGGTGATCTCGGCGCCAATGCCAATTTTGCCGCCTAGTTTTTCTTGGATATAGGGCGCGGCCGAGAGGTGGTCGGCGTGTACGTGGGTTTCAATAATCCATTGCAGTTCTAAATTTTGACTGCGGATATAGTCAATCACTTTATCGGCGCCGTTAAGGCCGAGCCGACCTGCGGCGTAGTCGATTTCCATAACGGAATCGACTACCGCACAGGCATTGGAGGCCGGATCTTTTACCACATAGGTAAACGTGTTGGTGGGCTCGTCAAAAAACGCAAGCACCGTAGGGGTGACGGCCAGATCGGTTTTAAAGGGTATTGTTGTCATAGTGTTAATCTCCTCTTTAAACTTATTCATAAGACAGCGCGGTGGCTTTGCCATGAAATATTCGGTAAACAAAAAACGTGTAAAACAATATAACGGGCAAGGTTATGACCACGCCCACTAAGGTAAATTGCAGTGACTTCACCGACGCGGCCGATTCCCAAATGGTGAGGCCGCCAATAATAATGTCGGGGAAAATACTGTAGGCCAAGCCGAGGCTCGCCATAAAGCAGATCGCAACGGTGCAGGCATAGATAAGCCAACTATAGCCGGTGCTGAGCATCTTGGGTTTGTTTAATACCACCACAATAAGGCCGTAGCAAAATAGGCAAATTATGGGGATCGGCATTAAATACAGGGCGTTGGGTAGGGTGAACCATTTTTCGGCAATAGTATTGCTTACCAATGGGGTGGCGATAGACACCATAAACAGGCCCAAGCCCATGGGCCAGATGGCCATGCGCGCCCAGCCGATAGCCTTGTTGCGCAACTCGCCGTCGGTTTTCATGAGCAGCCAGCCGCAGCCTAAAATCAGGTAGAGGGCGGGCAGAGTCATGGCAATAAGCGCAGAGAACAATAAGCTGGTGGCGCTGTGCTGCAAGCCGGTGATGTAGGCGCCGAGCATCCAGCCCTGTGCTACGGAGGCGATTAACGAGCCAGCAAAGAAGGCCTTATTCCACAGGCCGCGGCGGTGGTCGCCGGCTTTTACGCGCAAATCAAAGGCTACGCCGCGCAGTATTAAACCCATCAACATAATGGTGACGGGTAAATACAGGCTGGTGAGAATAATGCCGTGGGCAACGGGAAAGGCGATAAGCAGCACGCCAACCCCCAGTACGATCCACGTTTCATTGGCATCCCAGAAGGGGCCTATGGAGGCGATCATCATGTCTTTTTCGGCCTCGCCAGCCAGCGGCACTAACATGCCAACACCAAGGTCGTAGCCGTCGAGAATCACGTAGATCAGCAGTGCTAAGCCCATGATGCCCATGTAAATTATTGGCAGCCAATATTCCATTGCTCAGGCCTCCTTGTTAGCGGTTTGGGGGGCGCTGATCGCCGTTAGGCTTAGTGACGCTGCGGGTTTGCGCGACAAGTTGAGTAGGGCGCCAATATACGAGGCGAGCAAAAAGCCGTAGAGCAATACATAACCGATCAAGGTGCCGCCCACCGTGGCGCTGCTATGATCGGCAACTACGTCTTGCACTTTGAGCACGCCGGTGACGATCCACGGCTGGCGGCCAATTTCGGTAACATACCAACCCGCTAAAACGGCGATCCAGCCCGAGAAGGTCATGGCCGAGAGCGCGTAGAGCAGGGCTTTGGTGGGGGTGCTTTTGCCGCGTAACTGCCACGCTGCCCACCACGACACCAGCAGCATTAGGCCGCCCATCGCTAACATTACGCGAAATGACCAGAACACCATGGCGACGGGTGGATGCTCACCTTTAAATTCGTTGAGGCCTTTTACTTCACCCATTGGGTCGTGGGTAAGAATAAAACTCGCCGCATAGGGCACTTCAATCGCATAACGGTTGGTTTGAGTGGTTTCGTCGGGTAGCGCAAATAGCGTAAAGGGCGCGCCTTTTTTGGTTTCCCACACGGCTTCCATGGCCGCTATTTTGGCGGGCTGATGTTCTAGAGTGTTCAAACCGTGAAAGTCGCCAACCAGTATTTGAATGGGGGCGAGTACGGCGGCGATGACCACGCCGGTTTTCATCACCTTCCAGGTAGCGGGGCCGTCGACATTGCGCAGTGCCCGCCAGGCGCTAACACCGGCAACCACAAAGGCCGAGGTCAACATGCAGGCGATGAGCATATGGAAAAAGCGGTAGGGGAAGGAGGGGTTAAAGATTACCTCCATCCAGCTGTCGACCATCACCACGCCATTTTCAAGATAGTAGCCGGTGGGGGTTTGCATCCATGAGTTGAGGCTCAGAATCCAGAACGCCGACAGGGTGGTGCCAAAGGCCACCAGGAAGGAGCTGATTAAATGCATGCGGTTAGACACGCGGTCTTTGCCGAACAACATAATGCCGAGGAACGATGCTTCTAAGAAAAATGCGCTGAGTACTTCGTAGCCCAGCAGCGGCCCAGCCACATTGCCGGCTTTTTCCATAAAGCCCGGCCAGTTGGTGCCAAATTGAAAGCTCATGGTAATACCCGACACCACCCCCATAGCAAAGGTAAGTGCAAAAATTTTTACCCAAAAGAGATAGGCGTACTCCCAAGCTTGGTCGCCGGTTTGGGTGAAGCGCAGCCGAAAGAACAGCAGAATCCAGCCCAGGCCTATGGAGATGGCCGGGAATAAAATATGAAAGCTGATATTGGTAGCAAACTGAATGCGCGCCAGCACAAAGGGGTCGAAATCCATATTCATCCTCCTAAATTGGTTGGCCGCCGGGGGCGATGCTTGTTTGGTATGGCTGAGCGCAGCCCAAATGCTGACAATTACACAATAGAGAGCAAGGCCGGTGCCAGATCCGCGTTAGGTGTAATTTTAATTACTAAGCTTTTGTTTCTGTTGCATTAAATACCTCGGTGATGCGCGCCGCCAATGTCTGCGCTAGTATTGAATACGGTTAATTGCCATTATTGGCAAAATACTTAGACAAAAATGGCAAAGCTATGCAGCTAATCGCAAAAGACTCAGACCGCAATGTTGCTCTCATGCTTGATGGCTTTGATTACCCTGCCATCTTGGTGTCGGCGGATTACGAAATTTTGGCAACCAATGAGCTATATACCGAGACCTTTGGTGAGATACCCCGCGACCGAGGCTCTCGGTGTTATGAGGTCTCACATGGCTATCGAGTTCCCTGTGATCAGGCGGGTGAAAGCTGCCCGCTGCTGGCCTGTAAAAGTTCGGGTAGCAAAGAGCGGGTACTGCATATTCACAGTACGCCCCGTGGCAAAGAGCATGTGGATGTCGAAATGCTGCCGATTCGCGGCGAGGATGGCGAGCTAAAGTATTTTGTTGAGATTTTAAAACCGGTCACCATTGCCAGCGCAGAATTTAGTACTCAGCAAATGGTAGGCCGCAGCCCAGCGTTTAACCGCTTGGTTGAGATGATAAATCTTGTTTCCAGCCGCGATACCTCGGTGCTGCTGATGGGAGAGTCGGGCACCGGCAAGGAGTTGGCGGCCAAGGCCATTCACGATGCCAGCCCTAGGCACAAGCACACAATGGTGACGGTGGAGTGTGCGGGGCTTACTGAAACTCTGTTTGAGAGCGAGTTATTCGGTCATGTTAAAGGCGCGTTTACCGGCGCGGTGAGTAATAAACCGGGTTTATTAGAAAATGCCGAGGGTGGCACCCTGTTTCTGGACGAGATTGGCGATGTGCCGCTGGGCATGCAGGTTAAGCTGCTGCGCTTGATAGAAACCGGTAGTTATCGAGCGGTGGGCAGCACCCAGCTTAAACGCGCGCAATTTCGTTTGATTTGTGCCACCCATAAAAACTTGATGGAGCAGGTCGCCAGCGGTGCGTTTCGCGAAGACCTCTATTACCGGATTAATGCCTTCCCTATTGTGTTGCCACCGCTGCGCGAGCGCCGCGAAGATGTGGGTTTGATTGCTAAGTCTATTCTCCGCAAACTCAGCCCCGACGAGAATTATCGTCTTACCGATTCGGGGATTAAAATGCTCAGTGCTTGTCACTTTGCCGGCAATGTTCGAGAATTGCGCAATGTATTGGAGCGCGCCACCATTTTTGCGCATTCCAATATTATTGATTTTAAAATTCTCGAGCGTTGTTTATTAGACGCGGCGCCTCGGAAGAAGATACCTGAAACCTTTGTGTGGGAAGATTTAAAAACCCGTGAAGCCCGCTATCTCAATGATTTGCTAAGCCATTGTGAGGGTGACAAAGCGCAGGCGGCAAAAATCGCCGGTATTAGTTTGCGCTCGTTCTACCGGAAGTTGGGTCTAATTCAACAATAGTAGTTTCATAGTGAGTGCCTTTACGGCAGAACTCGCTAGCGAGTAATTCACAGGGATGATCATTACATGTTGACCTTGCTTAAAATATTGCTGTTCGGCGGTGCGGTTTTACTAACTCCAAAGCCAATAGACCTTGTTGATACCACCACCATTATTCAGTTGACTGAACCTATTAGTGCCATCACTGAGAATGCCTCGCTGACCCTTGATATAGCTGAATATATTAGCGCCGATAATGAAGAGGCCGCGACTACCGAGTTTCTTAAGGCGTTTCCCGATGCCTGTGTTAGCGCCATGCTACACTCTAAATTCGGGGTGTCGGTGTATTTAGATAATGCCGAAGGCCAGTGGCGCGACGGCAAGAAACTACTGCGCTTAAGTGCCACCACGGGTATGGATGCGGGAATTAATTTTACCCGCGTAGAATTGCATGTTTGCAAGGAAATACGGCATACCACTTTAACGTGGCATAACTATGATAAGCCGTCTTTTTTGCACTAGTCTGTAATGATATTTTAAACGACGCAGAGGCCGGTATGGATGACCAGTGAGGCAATGCTACTTTGGAGTTTGTTATTCAACTCTATTGGCTTGGGTTACTTTGTTTATGGTCGCAAGCAAGGCAGTAAAGTGGTGTTGTATAGCGGCGTGGCCTTAATGCTCTATCCTTATTTGTTTAGCAGTGTATGGGCGGTGATTGGTGTTGGCTTGGTATTGGTCTGTGTGCCGCGGTTTTTTAACTGGTGAGTGACGTGCGTTTACGTGACTGCTTCGATAATTATAAATAAGCAGGGTTGGGAAAAACATGATTGAAGTTATTCATAATACCGGCAACCGCATTGATATTTTTATCAGTGGTAAGGTGCGTTCTCAAGATATGACATTGGCCTTGGATACCCTGATTGACGAATCTGAAAACATCGAAAACGGGGTGATGGTTTACCGCATCGTCGATTTTAAGTTGCCGTCGTTGGCAGCGCTGGCGGTTGAGTTTTCGCGAATGCGACAGTTGCTTAAACTCATGAAAAAATTTAAGCGTATTGCGGTGTTAACCGACAAGAAATGGCTAAAAAAAGCCAGCGAGCTTGAAGGAAAGCTGTTTCCGTATTTAGAAGTAAAAGCCTTTTATTTTAATGATATCGAGCTGGCAGAAATGTGGTTGGAAGAGGTTTAAGCCTCTTCTTGTTTAAAGGGCAGCATGGCACTGGCATCACGCAGATACTTAGCGATATGCAGTTTTTCGTCATCTAAAAACTGCGCGACGGCTGCTGAGAAATCGGCATCGGCCAGCCAGTGATTGGAGTAGGTTGCGATGGGCGTGAAGCCGCGTTGAATTTTGTGCTCGCCCTGAGCGCCGGGGTCGAAATGGCGCAAACCTTCGCGCAGGCAGTATTCAATACCTTGGTAGTAACAGGTTTCAAAGTGCAGAAATTCGTACTCGCGCACGCAACCCCAGTAGCGTCCGTATAAGGTGTGCTGATCACGAAAATTAAGCGCCACCGCGACTGGCTCGTCGCCATGGCTGGCAATCACCAGCACCAAATGTTCGGGCATGGTGGCGGCCAATTGCGTAAAAAAGGCCTCGGGCAAATAGCCGCCGTGACCGCTGCGCTTGGCGTAGGTGAGCTGATAGCAGTGAAAGAAAAAACGCCACTGGGCGGGGCTAATCTCGCTGCCACATAATATCTGTAAATCCAAACCTTGTTCGGCCACCGCTTTGCGCTCTTTGCGCAGGGTTTTGCGTTTGCGCGAGCTAAAACTGGCTAAAAAACCGTCGAAATCGCCGTAATCGCGATCAAACCAGTGGTATTGGGGGCCGCTGCGCTGCATAAAGCCCAGCGGCTGCCACGCGCTGGAAACCTCAGGCTTGGAGAATAAGATGTGCACCGACGATGCGCCCATTTGCCGCGCATGCGCGGGTAGGGCGCTGGCGATGGCCCGCATTACGTCCTCGCGCTCAGCGTCGTTGGCCAGGCATAGCCTTGGCCCCGTTGCTGGGGTAAAGGGAATGGCGGCGAGTAATTTGGGGTAGTAAGAGCGGCCGTGGCGCTGGTAGGCATCGGCCCAAGACCAGTCGAAAACGTATTCGCCGTAGCTATGGGTTTTAATATACAGGGGCATGAGCGCGACAATTTGCTCGTCGCGGCGCGCCACAAGGTGGTGGGGCTGCCAGCCTTTGTCGGCGGCAACCGCGCCGCTAGACTCTAATGCCTGTAAAAATTCGTGGCGGGTGAAGGGGTAATCCTGGCCGGCGATGGCGTTCCATGTTGCCGCATCAATTGCCGAGATGGCGTTAATAAACTCCAATTCCACCATTAAAAAATTCTCATGTCGCGATTAGGTAGTGCAGGGCAATGCCGGCAAAAATCACCGCGCCGACCCAGTTATTGTTTAAAAAGGCTTTAAAACAATTTTCTGGTTGGCGGTATTGAATCAGCCGTTGCTGGTAGATAAACAGGCCGCTGGCGGCGATTAAGCTGGCGTAGTAAATAAAGCTCATGCCAAAGCGCACGCCGACCATGAGCATGACAATAATCACGCAAACTTGGAGCATGGCGGTGATGGTGATGTCGTCGTCGCCAAATAAAATGGCGGTGGATTTAACGCCAATTTTGAGATCGTCTTCGCGGTCGACCATGGCGTAAAAAGTGTCGTAGCAGACTGTCCAAATCAATACGCCAATATAAATTAACCACAGCGCGGGTGGCAGGGTCCCGCTTTGCGCGGCAAACGCCATGGGTATGCCCCAGGCAAAGGCGGCTCCTAAGACCAGCTGCGGCAAATGGGTGTAGCGTTTCATAAAGGGGTAGGTGGCGGCGAGCAATACCGCGCCGAACGACAGCAGAATCGTTAAGGTATTGGTGAACAGAACTAATACAAAGGCCAGCAAACACAGGCAGGAAAATAGAATCAGCGCCTCTTTTTCACCGACCGTGCCTTGGGCAAAGGGTCTATTTTTGGTGCGCCCGACGTGAGCGTCTATTTTGCGGTCGGCATAGTCGTTAATCACACAGCCAGCAGAGCGCATCAGAAAGGTGCCGATAATAAATATAAGCAGTAAATCCCAGCGCGGCAGGCCCTCGGCCGCCAGCCACAGCGCCCATAAGGTCGGCCATAGCACAAGATAGGTGCCAATGGGCCGGTCGGTGCGCATCAGGGCTAAATAGTGGGGACGCTGCTTTTGGATATGCTCTAGAAACCGTGTCATAAGGCGCTCTTCAGAACTGTGTTGCAAAAGTATAGCAGCAGCGCCAAACGAGAACGACGGTGCTACCAAGGCGTAAAAGCTGGGAGAAAAATCTCGCTAACCATAATAGGCCGATCGCTGAGTAGAAAACGTGATCGCCGTCCCCACAGCAATTTTTCAGAATTAGGACTTATACCTAGCTGCAGGCCGCTGCTGGGCATTTGACAGATCTCGTAGGGATCGCGGGCCATGCTGTGGTCGGTAAATAGCAAATGGCCCAGGGGCCGGTTGTCGAGGTGGCGCAGGCGCGCCAAACGGCCAACTAAGGAGCTGGCGGGCATTACGCTGCGGGCAAAAACCCAGGGTTGATTGTGGCAGCAGAGCAAAACTTCGCGTATTAGCCCCCAGTCGCGGTCGCCCATGCCGAGCAGGCGTCGCTCAGATAGGCGCGGTAGTTGCCAGCGCTGAGCCAATACCTCTACGTGAAAATGTCCGCCCGACACCCGTCGCAAATGAGCGGTCAGCGAACCGGTGTCTAAGAGCCAGCGGGCGGTCGGTGCAGGGGGTTTGCCGGCGGCAAACTGGCGATAATCCTGCCACTTTGGCTCAGCGGTCTGGAATCGTGTCGTTTGAAAAGCGTACAATGGCGGCCTTCGGTATTGAGGGGGGCGTCAATAAGAGCCTTGCCGTTAAAAAAATTGCTACAATGAAAAAAGCGTGGCGGCAGAATGCGCGATTCACCCTCGACTTGCAAGTGTCAGAATTGGCTGAATAAGTCCTGATATCTGATACCCTTAATTATTTACGCTTCACTGATAGAAGCTCCGTGTGCAGAGGATTTTGGCTAATGAGTAAATGGGAATGTATTGTTTGCGGTTGGGTCTACGATGAGGCCGTTGGCGACCCCGATTCTGGTATTGCCGCAGGCACTCGCTGGGAAGATGTTCCCGATGATTGGCTATGCCCCGACTGCGGCGTAGGTAAAGAAGACTTTGAAATGATTGAAAAGTCGGAAGAGAGTGACCTGCCCCATCACGACGAACCCGCCACGGCCAGCGCCGAAGCCGCGATTGTGGTGATCGGCACTGGCCTCGCCGGTTACGGTCTGGTGCGCGAGCTTCGCAAATACGACAAAGACAGCCCGATTATTATGATTAGCGCCGACGATGGCCGCGCTTATTCTAAGCCGATGTTGTCCACTGGCTTTACCAAGAATATGGATGCCGATGCACTTACCCAAAAAGACGCCGGCACTATGGGTGAAGACCTTAACGCCAGTGTGTGGACCTCGACCAAGGTCACGGCCATAAACACCGCAGCGCAGACCATTACCATTGGTGATAAAGCCACTCAAATTCACTACAAGAAACTGGTGC
This sequence comes from Zhongshania guokunii, assembly GCF_040892635.1. NCBI lineage: Bacteria > Pseudomonadati > Pseudomonadota > Gammaproteobacteria > Cellvibrionales > Spongiibacteraceae > Zhongshania > Zhongshania guokunii. Next base: position 69,743 of record NZ_JBFRYA010000011.1, read on the forward strand.
TGGCGCTGGGCGCCGACGTTATTCGCCCACCGATTAAAGGCAATGCGCTGGAATACGTGTACTCGGTGAACGACCTGCTGGACTACGACGACTTCCGCACCGCAGTCGCTAAAAACAATGTTAAGAAGGTCTGCATTATTGGTGGTGGTCTTATTGGCTGTGAGTTCACCAACGACCTGCTCAACGGCGGTATTGCTACTGAAACCGTTGATCCGCTGGGTTATTGCATTCCTACTTTGCTGCCCGAAGCGGCGGGTAAGGCAGTGCAGGCTGGCTTAGAAGCCCAGGGGGCTAAATTCCATTTTGGGCCGCTGGTTACCGAAGTAAACAAAACCGGTGATGCGCTGACGGTTAGCCTGAACAATGGCGAAACCATTAGCTGCGATTTGGTGTTGTCTGCAGTTGGCGTGCGTCCGCAAATCGCCTTGGCGCAGGAAGCGGGTATTACCACTAATCGCGGTATTGTGACTAACCGCCTGCTGGAAACCAATGCGCCCAATGTTTACGCTATGGGTGATTGCGCCGAAGTCGCCGGCCACGTGCTGGTATACGTGGCGCCGCTGATGGCTCAGGCCCGCGCGTTGGCCAAGACCTTGACGGGTGAGGCGACGGAAGTTAGCTACCCAGCAATGCCGGTTACCATTAAGGTTCCAGCTTGTCCAGTTACGGTTAGCCCCGCACCCCGTGACGCGGAAGGCAGCTGGGAGATTGAGCAAGATGGCATCAACGTGGTTGCCCGCTTTATTGACCGCAACGGTGATTTGTTGGGCTTTGCCCTGACCGGTGACGGCACTAAGCAGAAAATGGCACTGCAAAAGCTGCTGCCGGCGATTATGCCCTGAGGAGGTATTCATAAGCTCGGCATAATCGGGCTTGTGAATTGATGCTCTGATCTGTAAACGTTCAGCTATAAAAAAGCCCTGCTTTTGGTATTCCAAAGCGGGGCTTTTTTATGTCTTTTATACTTGCCTTTAAGCGGGCCGCAATTCAAAGCCTAGGCGGGTATTGGCAATCTCGATGGTGTCGCCGTGATTGAGCTTGCGGGCTTGCATGCCAATGGCTTCGCCATTGATTTTGGGGGTGCGACCGTCTTGGCCCTCGATGTGCTCCAAGTAATAGTCTTGCTGGCGACGGCTAATCGCGGCGACCTGAAATCCGGCCTTACCCAATTTAGTCATCGGTTTACTCAATACCATTTCTCGGCCTGCGGAGCCGCCATTTTGCACCTGTAAATAACCCATCTTGGGCGCGGGGGCGGGTTCACTGCGTTGCATACTAGGCCGAATGGCGATGGTCTTTTCAACATCTTCTTCGGCTTCTGCGGCGCGAACGGCGCCGTGATAGGTTAGTGAGTGCTTGCCAATGGTGATGTAGTCACCGCTGCGCAAGGCGTGCCGAGTCACCGGATTGCCATTGACCAAGGTGCCATTGGTGCTGCCGAGATCGACTAGGAAGCTGTCATTTTGAAAGGTTTCCACCGCCGCGTGGCGACCGCTGACCGCTAAGTTTTCAATGCAGATATCATTGTTTGCCGCGCGGCCAATCGTCACTCGCTCTTTATCAAGCGGGAAATCCTCAATCACTCTACCCTGAAAACTGAGAACCAGCTTTGCCATATTTCTTGCCTGTTACCGAGTTATTTCCCTTAGTCGAACCACTCAAGCGAGTCATCTGCTGATGCATCGTCTTGACCGGCCACCACCTCGTCTACACAAATTACAATAATTGAAATATTGTCTTTACCACCAGCTGCATTGGCCATTGCCAGCAAATGCTTGGTTGCCGTCTCGGGGTCGCGGCCCTGCTCACTGAGAACCGCGGCGATCTCGGCATCGGTAAGCATACCGGTCAGGCCGTCGGAGCACAGCAGATAAATATCGTTACTGCGAACTAATTCTTCTAGTAAATCTACCTCAAGCTCGCTCATCAAGCCAAGGGCACGGGTTATTACATTTTTGTTTTTGGCGGTGCGGGCTTCTTCTTCGGTATAGAGCTTGCGCGCCACCCATTCCTGTACAAGGGTGTGGTCGGTGGTGAGCTGATCTAAAAAACCTTCGCGAAATCGGTATAAGCGGGAGTCGCCAACATGGGCTACCGCAAGACGTTGGCCGATAAAGCGCATGGCCACCAAGGTGGTACCCATACCTTTGCGGGCCGTGTCGTGCTCGGCGGCCGCGAGTATCTCGCGGTTGGCCGTGAGTACAGCGTCTCGCAGGGCAAGGGTTTGCGGGGAGTAGATGGAATCTTCGGCACTTGCTTCGGCAGCTTGGCCAGCGTCTAAATAGCGGGAAACTTCGGCGATTGCGATACTGCTCGCCACTTCGCCGGCATTGTGGCCACCCATGCCATCGGCCAGCACCATATAGGCGCGGTCGGCCGTGATGCCGATAGCGTCTTCATTGTGCTCGCGTACCTGGCCTATGTCGGTGATCCCAAAGACCCGAAAATCGATATTCTCATCCATGAATCAGTGCCGTGTTAAAAGTGTTGATTAAGGTCTGAGTATAGACAGCGGGTTTTGGCGTGGTCAATGTAGAAAATTGTATACCGCGCCAAGCCTTTTGGCGCGGGGGCTTGGCCGGAATCTCTACGGCTGCACTTGGTCTACTGGGCAGCTGTCATCGGGGATGTTGGGATCAATTACGCATTCAAAATAGGGCACGGTTTCGTTGTAGGTGCCGTCGAGCATTTTGCGCATATTTTCAAAGCCGACGCGCATAACGGGGTGGGTAGCTTGAGCCTCGGAACCGTGGCCGGCGAGATTAAGATAAGGGTCGAGATCTCCTGCACCTAGGGTGCCGGTGCCGGTGGTGCCTGGGTCTTGACCAGGGCTCACTTCGGCTATCGTAAAGAATTGGGTTGGAATACCGGCAGTGGTTAAGGCGGAAGCCATCACGCGACCCTGATTATGGGGCACTAAGCCGTCGTTAATGGCGTGTACTACCGTTGCTGCGCGCAGCCCTGCTAGCTTCATTTCGGCGCCGTGGTAAGCTGGTGAGCGACGCGCATAGGCTAGTGGGCAGATAATCGGATTGCCGCCAGTATCGCGCTCTAGGCCCGCTTGGGCTTGGGCGGCGGTTTCAGACATAGAGGCGACTGCGGCTGCCTCTGTATAGGTCTCAGCCAACTGGCTTACGCCTTCAATATCCAACCAATAATCATAGAGGGAGCTGCCGTCTTCGGTGACCGCGGTTGACTCGACAATCGCGGTGCCCGAAACCGCGCCACCCATAGACACACCAAATAAATACACGGTCTCTATTGATGGAAATCGCTCCATGGCATGCAAAGTAGCGGCAATGGTGTCGTGGGCGCCGCGCAGGGCTGGAAAGCCTAAATTGTCGCGGTAATCGGTGGTGACAAAGGCAACATCACTGGGGTGGTTGGCAAAGCTTTTCGCCATGCGAATTTCGCGCAACATATGGGGTAGCCAGCTACTGCGAACGTTGTGGCCTATGCCGTGGGTAAAGACCACCAAACGGGTGGGGGCTTCATCTTTTTTAAAGACCAGTAAACCTTCAGGCAGTGGTGAGTTTGAGGCGGTGTCTGGAATACACAGCGGATTAATATCGCTGGGATCGGCAATATTAAAGGCGGCGAGATCGGTAGCTGCATCGGTAGTAAAGGTTTCCGTCGCGTAGCCGCTGGCTGAGGAATAGCTTGTGGTTGAGTGACTTGTACCGCCGCAAGCACTCAGCGAAACAACAAAGCTCGCTACTAAGAGTTGAGAACATTTCATCATGGCATCACCAAAATTAGCGCGCTCCAAAAATGCGCCCAAGGATTTGGGGCTTTAGAGCGGGCAGAACAATCCGTTTATTGAGGACTTACACGCTTGCGATGGAGCTCTCTGGTGGGGAAAAGGCCGCTATCGGTGGTTTATTGGGCATAAACAGCCGCATTCTATGCATTTTTGTTATGTCAGAGAGCACGATATTGGCTCGCGCTAAAGCCTCTTATTGCTATAGGGCTATGTTTAACCTGAAAACATATCTTGTCAATTAGGGTTTATATTAAATACTCACAGAGTGTAATTTGTGTTGTATTGTTTGCAGTGCGCGCTGAGCTTAATTACTTTTGATGCTGAAGGTGGACGAATACTGGCGTGCAGGAACCTAGTATTTACGTTGTTTTTGAATAAGATAAAAATAAAGAGATATTCGGTGGTTTTTCCATAGTTCAAATCATAATACGGTCTAGAATCTCTATAGGTTCCGAGTTCTGGTTGTGTGGAAACCATGTTGGTCTGCAATATAAATAAAATAATGCCAAGTAAGGAAATGCAATATGGGTTTTTATGAGAATAAGATTTTGCCCATGGTTATCGACAAAGCGTGTTCAATGCAGCCGATTATGGCGCTGCGCGAACAGGTAGTGCCCTTGGCCACCGGTGTTGTATTAGAAGTGGGTATGGGTAGCGGAATTAACTTGGCGCTGTATAAAGCCGAAAATATCGATTTTATTTGGGGTTTGGAGCCTTCGGCGGGTATGCGTAAAAAGGCCCGTGTTAATGTCGAGAAAGCCGCCGTTACCGTGAAATGGTTAGATTTAACCGGCGAAGAAATCTCACTGGAAGACAATAGCGTAGACACGGTGCTGCTCACATACACGCTGTGTACTATCCCCGATTGGCGGCAGGCCTTACAGCAGATGCGACGGGTATTAAAGCCCGGTGGCCGGCTGTTGTTTTGTGAACACGGCGCCGCGCCAGATCACAAGGTGAATAACTGGCAAAACCGCGTTACGCCTGTTTGGAAAAAGTTCGCTGGCGGCTGTCACCTAAATCGGCCAATCGATAAGCTGATTGTTAGCTGCGGCTTTAAAATAGAGCAGTTGGCCCAGTGTTATGTTGCAGATGTACCGCGCATTGCGGGGTATATGTATTACGGCTCGGCGGTGAAGGGCTAACCTTACTGAACCGCCGGATGTTTGAAGTCTGACGAGGCGCGGGAGCGTATTTTAGCGCTTTCCATCTCCCGTCAAGCGTCATGCTTGCTCGTCTGCCCCCCTATAGCCATTGCGCAGCCTTCACGCTAGAGTAAAGCGCTATGTCACTCAGCCACCAACACCGAAGAGTAAATAGCACTATGCGCACTATTCCCTTGCACTGGCAAATTGCCATCGCCATCGCACTTGCGGTTTTCGCTGGTATTCTCGGTGGCGCCGATGCGAGTGTTGCCGGACTATCCTTCATAGCGGTGTATGACTTTTTGGGCACGATTTTCCTCAATGCCTTAAAAATGCTGATTGTGCCCTTGGTTATGTCGTCCATTATTAGCGGTATGGCGGGGGTGGGCGGCGATAAGCTGGAAAAGCTAGGTGGCAAAACCCTACTCTTTTACGCTTCCAGTAGTTTAATTGCGATTCTTATCGGCTTGTTGGTGGTTAATATTGTCGCACCAGGCAGCGGCGATAATCAGGCCTTGGCCGCCACGATTAGCAGCAGTGATACCGAACTTACCAATACCCTTGCCAAGGTAGAGGGCCGCGGTATGGCCGATGTGGTGCAAGTATTTGTGCGCATGGTGCCAACCAATGTAGTGGCGGCCGCCGCCGATGGCCAAATGCTGGGCTTAATCTTTTTTAGTTTATTGTTTGGTTTTTTCTTGGCTCGCAGCAAGTCTGAGCACGCTGCAACGCTAATGCATTTTTGGCAGGGCGTGATGGATATTATGACTGAAATCACCATGTGGGTGATGAAGTTCGCGCCGTTAGGGGTATTTGGCTTAGTGGCCAAAACCGTCGCACTCACTGGCTTTTCGGCCTTTAAGCCGATGTTGCTGTTCTTCTTTACCGCGCTGCTGGCCTTGATGATTCACGCCTTTGTGGCACTGCCCTTATTGCTGCGTTACGTGGGCAAGGTCAACCCCAAGGCACACTTCGCGGCGATGACCCCGGCTATGCTCACCGCTTTTTCCACCGCCTCTAGCTCAGCAACCTTGCCGCTGACGTTAAAAAGTATCCAGGAAGAGTCGGGGGTGTCGAAACGGGTTAGTGGCTTTGTATTGCCCCTTGGCGCGACGGTAAACATGGATGGTACAGCATTGTATGAGTGCGTTGCCGCGATGTTTATTGCGCAGGTTTACGGATTAGAATTGAGTTGGGTACAACAATTTACGGTGGTGATGATCGCGCTGCTGACCTCAATTGGCGTAGCCGGCATACCTGCCGCAAGCCTAGTGGCAATCTCGGTTATTTTGGGGGCTATTGGACTGCCTTTAGAGGGGATTGGTTTACTGCTGGTCACCGACCGCGTGTTGGATATGATGCGCACCGCAGTGAATGTGTTTAGCGACTCTTGTGCGGCGGTGATTATCGCCCGCACCGAAGGAGAAGTTACTAAGGTTGGGATTGACGCTTAGTAGCTCGCTTGATTTAGCCTAGAGAATATCGCCGTATTTAGTGGGGGGTATTCTCTAGTTTCTACAACTGCCTATAATTGAAAGAATTCCGCGCCGGCGGGTAGTTTGCGCAAGCGTTTGCCGGTGGCGGCAAACAGGGCGTTAGCCACTGCGGGTGCAACGACCGGCGTGCCGGGTTCACCGACGCCGGTGGGTGCTTCTGCCGACGGCACAATATGCACCTCAATCTCCGGCATATGCTGTATGCGAATTACTTTATAGGCGTCGAAATTCTTCTGCTGAGCTTGGCTTTTGTCTAGGGTGATTTCACTTAACATCAGCGGCGACAAGCCAAAGCCTATGCCACCTTCCATCTGCGCGCGAATCACGTCTGGGTTTACCGCTACGCCGCAGTCCACCGCACAGGTGATTTTGTGTATGCGAAATTTGCCGTTGTCGAGCTTGGCAATCTCAGCAACCTGCGCCACATACGAGTTAAACGACTCGTGCACTGCTAAACCTTGAAAATGCCCAGCCGGCAATTTTTTACCCCAGCCAGCGCGCTCGGCAACTAATTTAAGTACCCCGCGGTGGCGGGGGTGGTCTTTGAGCATTGCCAAGCGGTAGTTAAGCGGGTCTTGTTTGGCGCGGTGGGCTAGCTCGTCTATAAAGGTTTCTACGGCATAGGCAGTGTGAGTTGAGCCCACGCTGCGCCAAAAGGACACGGGCACGGCGTTGTAGGTGTTGTGTGCCTCTACCAATATATTGGGAATGGCATAAGGCAGGTTGGCGGCGCCCTCAACACTTAGGTTATCGACGGTTTTGGCGTCGGCGCCAGTGATCGCTTGACCAACAATGCACTGCTGCCACGCAGCAATGTCGCCTTTGTTATTGAGACTGGCGGCGAGGCGATGCACATAGGCGGGGCGGTAGTAGCCACCCTGGGTGTCATCTTCGCGGGTCCAAACTAATTTTACAGGGGCGGATTTACCCCAAGCCTTCACAATATTGGCCAACTCTACGGCGTAGTCGCTATTGAAAGTCGCGCGGCGACCAAAGCTGCCGCCGGCGAGCAGAGTATTAATTTTGATGTGTTCTGGGGCCAAGCCAAACACCTTGGCTACGGCGGCTTGATCCCAGCTTTGGCCTTGGCAGCCATACCACATTTCGACACCGGTGGCGGTTTTTTGCAGCACGCAGTTCATCGGCTCCATTGCCGCGTGGGCCAAGTACGGGAATTCATATTCAGCTATAAGGTGATTCTTGTCGGCGCCGAGCACGGCTGCAACATTGCCGTCGCTGCGGGCTTGCAGGCCAGGTGTTTGGGCAAGCTTTTTATATTCCGCCATCTGCGCAGGGCTGGAGATTTCAGTTGTGGGCTTATTCCATTCCACGTTCAGGGCATCACGGCCTTTTTTAGCTTGCCAGAACGTGTCCGCTAAAACTGCTACGCCGCTGGGTATAGTGACTACCGCTTTAACGCCCGGCAGTTTTTCTGCTGTGCTGGCGTCCACACTTTTAAGACTGGCACCAAAGGCGGGCGGGTGGGCTACTACGGCGGTCAACATATTGGGCAATTGCACGTCTTGGGTAAAAATCGCCTTGCCGTTGGTTTTGCCGGTATCTTTGCGAGCCAAGTTGGCCTTGCCGATTAGCACGAAATCTTTGGGGTCTTTGAGAATTACGGTGCTGGGTAACTTTTGTTGGGCAGCGGCGATCGCCATGTCGCCAAAGCTGGCGCTGCGCTTGCTCACGGCGTGACTGATTATGCCCTGTTTAACGCTAATACTGGCTGGCTTGACCTGCCACTGGGCAGCGGCGGCGGCAACTAGCATATGGCGAGCGGCAGCACCGGCTTCGCGCATTTGTGAATAGGAGTTGGCAATCGCGCTGCTACCGCCGGTGAGCTGACCACCAAATAATAAGTTTTTGAATTTTTCGGGATTGGCGGGGGCGGCCACGGTTTCTATTTGCGCCCAGTTGGCGTCGAGCTCTTCTGCCATTAAAGTGGCTAAGCCGGTATAGGTGCCCTGGCCCATTTCTAAGTGTTTAATGGTGAGGATGACGCGGTTGTCGGGGTGAATACTAACAAAGGCATTGGCCTCTAAGCCCTTGCTTGGGTCAGCCTTGCTGGCGGCGTGGGCGCCACTACTGAATTGCAGCCCAAGGCTTAGCCCGGCACCGGCTTGGGCGCCACGAACTAAAAACAGGCGGCGAGATACGCTGATTGCTTTGGTTTTCATAGGGTCACCTCGGTAGCCAATTGCGTCGCGGCGTGTTTGATGCCGGCGCGGATGCGCACGTAAGTGGCACAGCGACAAATATTTCCCGACATAAATTGATCAATATCAGTGTCGCTGGGAGCAGGCTTGGACTTTAAGAGATTGACCGCCGACATCAGTTGGCCAGATTGGCAATAGCCGCACTGGTATACGGCGAGCTCTTCCCATGCAGCTTGCAGCGCTTCGGCTTCTGGGCCACTGACGGCCTCGATAGTGGTGATTTGCTGGCCAGCCACCGCACTAACCGGCATCGAGCAGGAGCGAATAGGCGTGCCATTCATGTGCACGGTGCAGGCGCCACACTGGGCGATACCACAGCCAAATTTGGTGCCGGTTAACTGTAGGTGATCGCGAATAACCCATAGCAGCGGGGTATCGGGGTCGACATTGAGGTCGCGCTGTTCGCCATTAATATTAACCGAGATGGCCATCTTCCTCTCCTTGGTGTTATTGATTGTGATTACTGAGCCGTATAAACAAAAATACTACCGCAATGGTGTGACATTGGCTTGTTCAAATAATAAAAAGACTCACACGCCAAGGTACAGATATTGTTATGCTGGGTTTCGCTAAGAGCCCTGTGCTAATGGTGTTTTCGCCAGCTTCGCTGGCCAAATTAGAGGATCTACACCATGTGGTTGCGTACCAGCTGTGATATTTCCTTCAATATTCTTGAACCCACGCCCTTTGTTTTAATGCTGCGCCCGCGCAGTGGCGCGCAGCAGTGGGTTGCCCGTGAAGAATACAAACTGACGCCGAGTGTGCCAGCGACGGAGTTCACCGACATTTATGGCAATCTTTGTCAGCGTCTTATTGCCCTGCCGCCGTATTTTCAAGTGACGACCGCGGCAGAGGTAAGAACTGCAGACTACGTCGACCAAAGCCCCGGTGCGCCCTTTGTTGAAATTCAATATTTACCGGATTCCGCGCTGAATTATTTGTTGCCCAGCCGCTACAGTGAATCTGACCGGTTTTGCGATATGGCTACCGACATCGTTGCAGGATACACCCTTGGTTACGACCAAGTCGCGGCAATTAGCGCGTGGGTGCATAACAATATTCAATACCGCCCCGGCGACAGTGTTGAGCCGGTGTCGGCGGCGGAAGTAAATGAGCGGGGCTGGGGGGTGTGCCGAGATTTATCACATTTGTGTATTGCCCTGTGCCGCAGCTTGAGTATTCCGGCACGGATGGTGGTGGGTTATTTACACCAACTCCAGCCGATGGATTTACACGCGTGGTTTGAGGCCTATATTGGTGGGCGTTGGTATACCTTTGATGCCACCGTGAATATCTTGCAGGGCGGCTATGTGGCCATAGGTTATGGTCGCGATGCTGCGGATGTTGCGGTGTACAATCAGTTTGGACCAGCGGTATTTCCCACTACCCAGGCTGTTTCCGTTGAGCAGATTGTGGGTGATGCGTGATTAAAATCAGCGCCCAAGCTCGTTTTTTTTGGGCGCTAGAGAAAAGCCTTATTGCTGGGCGTTTTTTAGTACGCGCTCAACATAGAGCAGGCAGAGGATGGGCAGAACATAGCTGGTGCCTATTTGGGTGAGCAATACTATTTCAGATAATGACCACTGGGCATCGCTGCTCAGCCAGTACACCAAAATAGGCATGGCGACAAAAATGAGGGTGGGCAAATAGCGCCATATATAATAGGACTTGCTGGATGCCGCTTCGCTGTCGGCGCGCCGATAGCAATAAAAGGTGATCAGCACTACTAAAAAGCCAATGATCAATACATAGTTATTGCCAAGGATGTCACCTAATAAATTGAGAATGGCGCCAAATACCATGCTCAATAGGCTGATATTGACCAGCCCGCGTAAATTGCGAAGTTTTTTCCGCTCCATATTGGCTCCTCATATACCCTGTTGTTTGCTACCGTTTCATTGAGTGTAGCTTGCTAAATTAGGCGTGGATGTCTTTGACCAACAGCCCGTATTTTAGTGCCGACTCCGGCAGTGCTTGGTTTAGTGGTATACGCACTTGATGGCCAGAACCCGGCGCGGCATCAATACTTTTACCGTGTTTATTGCTCAGGGTTTGCAGCTGAAAGCGGGTATTGCCGCTGGGCAGCATGAGTTCTAAGGTATCGCCAACGGCAAAGCGGTTTTTAACATCAACGGTAATAACGCTGTCTTTGGCGTCGATAATTTCGCCAACAAACTGCTGTTGCTGGGCGTTGTTTAAACCCATTTCGTAGTTCTGGTATTCCTTGGGGGGATGGCGGCGGTAGAAACCTTCGGTATAGCCGCGATTGGCCAAGGTCTCTAACTCATCCATAAGATGCATATCAAAGGGCTTGCCGTGAGCGGCGTCGTCGATGGCTTGGCGATACACCTGAGCGGTGCGGGCCACATAGTAGTGAGACTTGGTCCGACCCTCTATTTTTAGCGAGTGCACGCCCATCGCGGCCAAGCGCTCTACGTGTTGCACCGCGCGCAAATCCTTGGAGTTCATAATATAAGTGCCGTGCTCGTCTTCATAAGCGGGCATAAACTCGCCGGGACGTTGGGCCTGCTGCAATAAGACTGGCTCGGTGACAATCGCGGGTTTAGGCTCGGGTACAAAAGTCTGCACCGGCGCGAGTTTGTTTACAGCAACAAAGTCGCCGGTTTCATCCTCTTTGGCTTCGTGGGCCTGGTACTTCCAGCGACAGGCGTTGGTGCAGGCGCCTTGGTTGGGGTCGCGGTGATTCATATAGCCCGACAGTAGGCAGCGGCCCGAGTATGCAATACACAGGGCGCCGTGAACGAAGACCTCGATCTCCATCTCGGGTACTCGCTGGCGAATTTCCTCGATTTCATCTAGTGCCAGCTCCCGTGACAGAATAACCCGCTGGATGCCGTTTTGATGCCAGAACTTCACCGCGGCCCAGTTGACGGCATTGGCCTGCACCGATAGGTGGATGACCTGCTCAGGCCATTTTTCGCGCACCAGCATCATCAGGCCGGGATCGGCCATAATCAGCGCGTCTGGGCCCATTTCAATAACCGGCTCTAAGTCGCGCAAATAACTGCGGATTTTGTCGTTATGGGGTGAAATATTAGAGGCGAGATAGAATTTCTTACCCAGCGCGTGGGCTTCATCCATACCGGAGCGCAGAGTGTCTAGGTCCTTAAACTCATTGTTGCGCACCCGTAAACTGTAGCGGGGTTGTCCGGCGTAGACGGCGTCGGCGCCATAGGCAAAGGCGTAGCGCATATTGCGAAGACTGCCGGCGGGAGACAGGAGTTCAGGGATCATGGTATTGAAGCCTTGCGGTGGAGAGTGGAATCAGTTGCGTATGGTAGCGCAAAGCGCTTGGTTCTGCGCTATTGGTCAATGCGTGGCAGAGGGCTACACTCGGTACAGGCAATCGGCAGTTATTCACAAGAGATGGTAAACACAATTGCGGAATAATAATTACTGGCAAAGTCTTCTGCTTGTAGCGGGCTTTTCCCCCTTGTTATGCGGTGCAACGGAGGCGCAGGGTAACTATTATTTAAGTGCGGGAATGGGCTTGGTGCTGCCTACAAGTGAGGCCTCGCTTAGCGAGCGAAGCCGCGATTCGTCGCTGTTGTTCCCAATGGCGGACAGCACCGTAGACTCACAGTTTGGTTACGATGACAGCTATCGCTATATGCTTGGCGTCGGGCTGAGTGTGGCCGAGGCTTGGCGGGCCGAGATTGACTATCTTGACGAGCGCCTGCGCTTTGCTAAAGCGGATTCGAGGGGACTACCGCAGACTCACTTCGCCTTGCGCAAGCAAGGCTTGAGTGCCAGCGTATGGAGGGATTATCCGCTGGGAAATTCACGCTTTAATTTTTCTGTGGGTGGCGGGCTGGCCGGGGTTCGGGCTGAATTTGCTGGCGAGACGCAGGCGCTGTGGGAGCTGCACGGGGGTGGCGCGCTAGGTGTGCAGCTGACGCCGCGCTGGATAGTTGATCTGTCGTATCAGTATTATGTGGGGGAAGACCTTTATTTTGCCGCTTCAAATCAGGATTTTAACAGCGCTTCGCGGGGGCAGCGCTGGCAGTTGGGGTTGCGCTACCAATTGTCGCCCTCAGCTGAGCCTCGCAGTTTGGATGGTGATGGTGACGGCGTAAGTGACGGAGCTGACCGCTGTCCGAATACTTCGCAAGCTGCATTAGTTGATCATTATGGCTGTGCCGACAGCGATGGTGACGGGGTGATCGACCCGATTGACCGCTGCCCAAACACGCCGCTGGGCAATGAAGTCGATAACAATGGCTGTATGGACAGCGATAATGACGGGGTCAAAAACAGTGCCGATCAATGCCCCAATAGTGCCCAAGGTGAGCGAGTATTGCGCAATGGTTGTGCCGCAAGGCAAACCGTACGTCTGGAGGGGCTTGCCTTTGGTTTGGGTGAAACCACTGTTAGTGAGCAGGCTCGCGAACATCTTAGTCGGGTGGCCGAGCTTATGCTGGCCTCGCCCCAGTTTCGCTTGGCGGTGCAGGGTCACAGCGATAATAGCGGTAGCGACGAGCTTAATTACCGGCTTTCTAGGGCGCGGGCGCGGGCGGTTCGGGCGGAGCTAATTGCCATGGGTGTTGCGGCCCAGCGGATGGATATTCACGCTTTTGGTGCTAGTATGCCGGTTGCTGACAATAATAGCAGCGAAGGGCGCGCTCGCAATCGTCGTGTTACCCTAAAAGTAATTCGCGCCAAGTAGTATAATGGCCGATGCTTACGGAAAGTAGCACGCAAGCAAAGCTTTACCGCGGCATTTTGCCGGTTTAGCATGCGGCCTTGCGTATTCGTTAATTGTGCACGTATTTTTGATAATGTTTTGCACTACTATGGACTAGTATTGCGCAAGTGAGAATTAACCTCCGATTTTGTTGTCTACGTGACAGTAAAACGGGGTATAACTTTAATGATCAGGGGATGTTTATGAGCAAGCAATGGAAATCTGCGCTGGCTGCGGGTGTGATTTTAGCATCGGCAACTGGTGCGGCGATGGCCGAGGATAAAGAGACCGGTTTTTATCTAGGTGGCAATGTTTTTTACAACCAAGTCTTTGATGCTGATGGGAAAATCACTACCGATACTGCAGGTGGTTTTGCTGCGATTCCAGTTTTAGGCGGCATTTTAGATGGTCTGCTAGGTGGCTCAGCCGGTAGTTCAGCTAATTTTGAAACCAGCTACGATAACGATACTGCCTACGGTTTCAGCTTTGGTTATAAGTTTGAAAGCCCATACCGCCTCGAATTTGAATACCGCCAGGGCGAGAATGATCTGGATAAAGTCACCACTGGTGGTGTTTCCACGACTAGTGACGACAGCCTTGAAGTCACTTCGATGATGGGTAATTTGTGGTACGACTTCTCTGCTGGTGAGCGTCTGCGTCCATACATTGGTTTTGGTTTGGGTATGGCGAATCTTGACATTGGCGATGCCGATGACGACGTTACTATTGGTCAACTTGGTGCTGGTATCACCTACTTCCTGACCCCACGTCTTGCCTTGGATGCGGGCTATCGTTATAGCGTTGCACAAGACGCGACGTTTAAAACCAATTTGTCTGAGCAAGAAACTGAATACAGTGCACAGAGCGTGCAGCTGGGTTTGCGTTTTAACTTCTTTGAAGCGCAGTACGGCGTAAAAGACACCGACGGTGACGGCGTATCTGACGAAATGGACGAGTGCCCAGCAACACCACGTGGCGTTCAGGTAGACAGCGTTGGCTGCCCACTTGACGGCGATAACGACGGTGTAGCCGATTACCTTGATCAGTGCCCAAATACACCAGCTGGCGCTAAAGTAAATGCTAGCGGTTGCCCTTTAGATAGCGACAACGACGGCGTAGTAGATGCCGACGATGCTTGCCCAGATACCCCAGCTGGCCAAGCGGTTATGTCTAATGGCTGTGCGAAGGATCAAGCAGTAATACTGCGCGGCGTAAACTTTGAACTGAACAGTGCACAACTGACCATGAATGCGGAAACCATTCTTAATGGTGTTGCTGAAACACTGGTAAGTTCACCTGGCTTTGAAGTTGAACTGCAGGGTCACACCGACAGCACTGGTAGCGATAGCTACAATATGAACCTGTCACAGAATCGCGCTAAGTCAGTGAAAAACTACTTGGTTAGCGGCGGTGTTGAGGCAAATCGTTTGACTGCTCGCGGCTACGGTGAAGAGCAGCCTATTGCTAGCAACGAAACTAAAGACGGCCGTGCGCAAAACCGTCGTGTTGAGTTGAAAGTACTTGGCGATGGTTCTGGTGTTTCAGTTGAGCCGATGATGGACGACGAGCCAATGTTGGACGAAGAGCCAATGTTGGACGAAGAGCCAATGGTTGAGCCGATGGCAGAAGACGAGGTTGAAACTCCTGCTCCAGCTGCTGACGACTTCATGAGCGATGAGCCTGAAGCTGCTGCTGAAGACGAGTACGAGTATGAATCTTCAGATGACGAAATGGACTACTAATACGTAATTAGTTAGTTCGTCATAAAAAAACCCAGCCACCGTGCTGGGTTTTTTTATGGGCAGGTTTATTGAACGGCAGATTGCCAAATTAACAGGCGATTATTAGCGGGCATGGCGTGGTCGGCTAATAAGCGCAGACCGATTTTTTCAGCGAGGGTGTTTATTGCCTCAAAATCGCGAATACCGCTTTGGCCGTCGCGCTGCTTTAGCCAGCTGTCAAACTCTGCATTACTAGCCGAGGTGTAGTCACCGTTATAATTAAATGGTCCGTAAATACAGAGTAAGCCTTCATCTTTAAGGCTTTTGCGCAAGTGGCTAAAAAACAATTCCACTTCGTGCCAGCTCATAATATGTAGGGTATTTGCCGAGTAAATTACGTCAAATTTCGGTGCCGGCCACTCGACTTCGCGTACGTCAAGGGCGACTGGTGGCGCTAAATTAGCAAGTGCCGACTCGTCGACCCACGCTTGTATCCCCATTAAATTCTCTCTGCGATCACTGCACTGCCAGTGAATATGGGGCATATTGGCGGCAAAATACACGGCGTGCTGACCCGTGCCGCTGCCAATTTCTAACACGCGTTGGCGGGCGGCCAACAAGGGCGCGATTTTCTCAAAAATATAATATTGGTTGTTTTCACAGGCCTGTGAAAAGGGCTTGGCTTGAATCATGGTTAAATCCCTTTGAACTATGCTTAAATCATCCCTTGGCGAATACGGCTAGCCGCTCCTCGGCTGGCGCCAAGTGTAACGGCTTTTTCAGGAGTACAACAATGGCCTACTGGTTGATGAAGTCAGAGCCCGACACCTTTAGCCTTGACGATCTGCGCGACCGGCCTAATAGCACCGAGCACTGGGACGGAGTGAGAAATTATCAGGCTCGCAATATGATGCGCGACCAAATGAAGCTGGGTGACAAAGTGTTTTTCTACCACTCATCCTGCCCTCAACCGGGGATTGCCGGTATTGCCGAAGTGGTGCGCGAGGCCTACCCAGACAGCAGCGCTCAGAATCCAGAGTCGCGCTATTTTGACCCCAAAGCCAGCCCAGAAAACCCGCGCTGGTTTATGGTCGATGTGCGCTTTGAGCGTAAGTTTGAACGTTTGCTGCCGCTGGCCGCGCTAAAAGCAGAGCCGGCACTGGGTGAAATGCTGCTAGTACAAAAGGGTAGTCGCCTGTCGATTATGCCGGTCACTCCAGAGGAGTGGCGCCAGATTATGACAATGGCGCAGTAGAATTATTCTGCGCCGTCGCGTAAGAAGATCCATTCCCGTGCAGTGGATTGTTCGGGGCAATAATAATAACCGTCGGTGTCGAACTGCTTTAGCTCGTCCACGTTTTTAATCCGATTTTTAATCACGTAGCTGGCCATTAATCCGCGAGCTTTTTTGGCGTAAAAACTGATGATTTTGTATTTTCCGTTTTTATAATCTTTGAATACTGGGGTAATAATATCAGCGGCGAGGGCCTTGGGTTTGATGGCGCTAAAGTATTCATTAGACGCCAGATTGACCAGCACCTGAGATTTAATGTCGGCGAGTTGTTTATTCACCGCCTCGGTAATCTCGGTATCCCAAAATTGATAAAGATTTTTGCCCGCTTTATTCTCAAACTTGGTGCCCATTTCTAGCCGGTAAGGCTGGATCAAGTCGAGGGGGCGCAGTAGGCCATATAGCCCAGACAATATACGCAGATGCTGCTGGGCAAAGGTGAAATCGCTAGCGTTAAAGCTGTCGGCATCTAGGCCCGTATATACATCACCGCGAAAGGCCAGCACCGCCGCTTTGGCATTATCTGGGCTAAAGGGCAGCTGCCAGTTCATAAAGCGCTGGTGATTGAGTTCGCCGAGCTTGGGACTGATTTTCATCAGGCCGGAGATGTCGTCTGGACTGAGCGCCTGCAGTTGATCAATCAGCGCTTGGGAGCGTGGCAAAAAATCGGCTTGGCTAAATTTCTTGGTGTGCGCTGGGCTGTCAAAATCCAAGGTTTTGGCTGGCGAGATAAGTAGTAGCATAGTGAGTCCTGTGACAGTTGGTTCAAGCTTGGAGTAGTGCCTGCCACCAATTCAGTGGGTCGCCAGTCTCGGGGTCGTAAACATTGCCATAGACCCACTTGGCCTGATCGCTATTAGCCCATTTGTTTAGCAATTCTTCGATACTGCTAAACCCCACACCAAAGTGAATACTGTAGGCGATGGCGCGATCGGTTTTAATATCGAGGCTGCCGCCGAGCTTTTCAATTTCTGCGGTGAGCTGAACTTCTAGATCTTCATTGGGCTGTCGCAAAAACACTCGCACACAGAGGTTGCCGCTGTGCTCAATTAAGTTAAATCGGCCGCGGGCATCTTCGTTAATTTTTACTGTGTCTAATGCGGCGAGGCCGCGCACAAACAGCGGCGACTTCAGCAGTCGGTACTCGCTTACGCCTTCTAATGGGGTGGCCAAGACTTTCTCGAAAATGGGCTGATTATTGCTCGGGTGAATACCCGCAAATAATTCCAGCAAGGTTTCTTGGTCGGCAAAGGGAGCTTGTTCGGTCATAGCGCGTATAAATTCACTTGGCATGGGCGGCCAATGATACCGATTTTACGCACTCAATTCACGGTGTACGCTACAGCTTGTCGTCTAAGCCACAGATTTAACGGCTGGCAGCGGGCATATTAAACTGAATACCGATTGGCGGTGGCGTGTAATGACTGTTGGGGCGATCGCCTTCGCCAATACTGACCAGCTTAAAACCGCCTTCAACGTATAAAACCCCGCGATCAGGCTGATCTTTGAAACTGTTCTCTAGGGCGAGCAGCTTATTGCCGCGGTCATTTTTCATGGCACCGGCAAAGCGCCGGAAAAATTGCCGCAGGGCATCACTGGCTTGAATAACCACCGGGCTGTCGGTGAGTACCGTGCGGTAATTCGCCGAGCCCGTGTTCACGTTATACACGCGGCCCTTAAAGCCCGCGATATTACTAAACTCCTTGGTGGGGCTAAGACTAACCGCCTGAGTGTCAGGAACGGTTATGGCCTGGCCCTGTTGTGCGCTGGCAATCACCTCGCCCATATCGTCTACATTCATCACTACTTGGGCGCCGCCTTGGCTAATAATGGCCGTTGCCTGCTCACCATTAATAATGGAATAGCCCATTTGCCCGCGATCGACGCGAATATGCTGGTCATCGCGGTAGCTGAGCACAATGGTTTCTGAGCCCATGGCGTAGCGAGCAATAATATCGGCGTGGCTAGTAGCGCTGCATAGAGCGACTAGAGTGCTAAGTAAAATCCTGCGCATGGCTTCTCCTGAGCTAGGCTCGCGGGAGCGGCAATAGAATGGCTATAATGTGCAGCTAATTCAGGGATGCCGATCAGTGAAACAGTGTGTAATTTTAATCGATTCGTTTACCGAGCGCTTTGGACGCCTTTTGGCGTACTTAATTCCCTTGATGATGCTAGGAACCGCCGCGGTGGTCATTATGCGCTACGGCTTTGGTCAGGGCATGACCGCATTGCAGGAATCTGTAACGTATCTGCACGGCACTGTCTTTATGCTGGGCGCTGCTTACACGCTCAAGCATGGTGGCCACGTGCGGGTCGATATTTTTTATCAGCGCTACTCGCTGCGCACTAAAGCATGGATTGATAGTATCGGTTGTATTGTGTTTTTGTTACCCCTCTGCGGACTCATTTTATTCACTAGCTGGGAATTTGCCGGCAACGCTTGGGCGATTCACGAAACCTCGGTAGAGCCTGGTGGCCTGCCATTTGTGTATTTATTGAAATCACTCTTGCCGCTTATGGCCATAAACCTCGCCTTACAAGGCATCGCCGAGCTCCTGCGCAATGCACTCGTGCTCGTCAGCCCAGAGGCCGCCAATAATGTTGATTGAGTTACTGCCTATATTGATGTTCGTCGCCATTTGCTTGGTGTTGATGCTGGGTTATCCGGTGGCTTTTAGTTTGGCCGGCACCGCGATGATATTTGCCGGCATTGGTATTGTTCTAGGTTATTTTGACGCCTCATTTTTATCGGCGCTGCCAAACCGGCTGTACGGCACCATTAGCAATGTCACCCTAATTGCAGTGCCGCTGTTTGTGCTGATGGGCGTCCTACTCGAAAAAAGTCGCTTGGCCGAGGAATTACTCGACAATATGGCGGCGCTGTTTGGTCGCAGCCGCGGTGGCCTGGGCTTCTCGGTGATTCTGGTGGGCATGTTGTTGGCGGCCAGTACCGGTATTGTTGGCGCCACCGTGGTCACAATGGGCTTGATGTCATTACCCACTATGCTCAATCGCGGCTACGATCCAAAATTGGCGACGGGCACCATTTGCGCGACCGGTACCTTGGGGCAGATTATTCCGCCTTCTATCGCCCTGGTCTTGCTCGGTGACACCTTGTCTAGCGCCTATCAACAGGCCCAGTTGGACATGGGCGTATACAGCCCCAAGACCCTATCGGTAGGTGATTTATTTATCGGCGCGTTGGTGCCGGGCTTGATGTTGGTTTGTTTGTATTTGCTCTATATGGGCTTTGTCGCCATTCGCCAGCCAGCGCGCGCGCCCGCCGCCAAAGACTTAAATCCACCGCCAATCAGCTCTCTATTAAAAGGCTTGCTGCCGCCAATCGCGCTCATTATGACGGTCTTAGGCTCGATATTGGCCGGTGCTGCCACGCCCACCGAAGCCGCAGGAGTGGGTGCGTTAGGGGCTGCCTCAATGGCTATCGCCAAGGGGCAGCTAGGCTGGCAGCGCTTGGGTGAGGTGGCGAGGGAGACCCTGAAAGTCACCTGCATGGTGTTTATGATTTTAATTGGCGCGGCGGTATTCTCATTAGTGTTCCGTGGCTTTGGTGGTGATGATCTTATTCAACACTTCTTTGCGAAATTGCCGGGCGGCGTTATTACCGCAACCTTGATCGTTATGGTGGTGATTTTCTTACTGGGTTTTATTCTCGATTTTATCGAAATTACCTTTGTGGTGGTGCCAATTGTTGGCCCAATTTTATTGGCCATGGGTGTGGACCCCATTTGGCTGGGTATTATGATTGCGCTTAATTTACAAACCTCCTTCCTAACCCCACCGTTTGGTTTCGCACTATTTTATCTGCGCGGTGTGGCGCCGCCGTCGGTGTCTACCGCCGATATTTATCGTGGCGTTGCACCGTATATTGGGTTGCAATTACTAATGTTATTTTTATTGGCGTGGTGGCCGGATCTGGCAACGTGGTTACCCGCTTTTGTTCGTGGGCAATAAGGGAATGGTCTGGTATCCCCGCAGCTTTAATAATGATATATACGTCATTGACAATGCGCAGTAGTGCACGTTAACTATGCGCCCATTACAATTACTAATGTAGAGAGACTATTTTATGCGTGACATCGACGACACGCCCAAACCAGCAGGTGAGCTCGCTTTACTCACCATCGCCATGCCGGCAGATACCAATGCCAGCGGTGATATTTTTGGTGGCTGGCTTATGTCGCAAATGGACCTTGCTGGCAGTCAAACGGCGGCGCGCCGTGCTGGCGGGCGAGTGGCGACTGTTGCCGTCGATAGCATGGCGTTTATGACACCGGTTAATGTGGGTGCAGCAGTTAGCTGTTATACCGACATTGTTGATGTTGGCCGCAGCTCAATACGTGTTCGTGTAGAAGTTTGGGTAACCAATAAGCATCAATACGAACCCGCTAAAGTAACCGAGGGCGAGTTCGTGTTTGTGGCGATTGATGGCAATGGCCGCACTCGGGTAGTTGATTAAGGTTACCCTTGGGCAAGTAAATCACGCGTATAAAATATTATTTAAAAATAATGGTGTTACGCGTGCTCGCCTTATTTTCTTACTGATGTAAGACCAGCGAAAATAAATCTTATCTGCAAAATTTAAAGATCCCGCGCATTAATATACGACTGCTCAGAGATGTGGTGATACTCTTTGGCGCCTTCCAAAAATTGCTTCCAGCTTTGGTAAACTCGACCTGTTAGCTCGTCGGTTTTTGATAATTCCAGTAAGTATTCATCTGATACGCGGTGTAGTTCGCGCAGTACGTCATCTGGAAGTTTTCGCAGTTGTACACGGTGTTCGCCTACTAGCTCTTTTAGCGCGGCGTTATTGCGCGCGGTGTATTCGTCGAGCATATCGGCATTGGCGTAGCGAGCAGCGGCTTCTACAATGGCTTGCAAATCTTTGGGTAGCGCGGCAAAGGCGTCTTTGTTAATAATTAATTCTAGGGTTGAGCCTGGCTCGTGCCAGCCTGGGTAGTAGTAATATTTGGCTACTTCGTGAAAGCCAAAGGCTAAGTCGTTGTAGGGCGCCACCCATTCGGTTGCATCAATTACGCCGGTTTGCAGCGAGGTGTATAGCTCGCCGCCGGGCAGGGTAACGGCGCTGCCGCCTAAGCGATTCCAGACTTCGCCGCCGGAACCGGGAATACGCATTTTTAGGCCTTTAACGTCGTCAATGGAGTTGATTTCTTTATTAAACCAACCCGCCATTTGTACGCCGGTATTGCCGCCAGCGAAGGGAACTAAGTTAAAGGGTGCGTAGGCTTCGCGCCACAGCTGCATACCGCCGCCGTGATAGAGCCAGCCATTCATTTCTTGAGCGGTCATGCCAAAGGGTACGGCGGTAAAAAATATTGATGAGGCCAGTTTGCCCTTCCAGTAATACGCCGCGCCGTGGCCAGCTTGGGCACTGCCTGCTGAGACGGCGTCGAACACACCCATCGCAGGTACTAACTCGCCAGCGCCGTAGACTTTTATCTGTAGCCGGCCCTGACTCATCACATTAACAATATTGGCAAATTTCTCGGGTGCGGTGCCTAAGCCGGGAAAATTCTTAGGCCAAGTGGTGACCAATTTCCAGTGGAAAACCTGCTGACCGCTGCTGCTTTTTTGCTGTTCGCTACGGCTGTGGTCGCGGCTGCGCTCGCCAACATAAAGCCAGCTCATGCTAATCAGCGCGGCGAGCAGGGCGAGAATAATGAGCGGCGTATAATTATTTTTACTGGGCTTCATGGTCTTCCCTATTACAAAAGCGGTCGTACTAATTTTTTAACAAAAGTTTTTTAAAAAACTGTTTTATAAAAGCTGCAAATTGGCGTACTGCAGCACGAGCCATTTACTGCCTTCGTCTTCAAAATTAACCTGTACGCGGGCGCTGGCTCCCTGGCCCTCAAAGCTGAGTACAACGCCAGCGCCAAAGATGCTGTGCAGTACACGCTGACCAAGGGCGATGCCCATCGCCGCTGCTGAGGCTTGCTGAGAGGTGGTGACGCCACTTTGGGCATAGCTACTTGGCCGACTAACGGTGTTATTAATACGCACTTCGTCAATTAGCTCGTTGGGAATTTCGCGCACAAAGCGCGACAGGCTATTAAAGCTTTCTTGGCCGTGTAAGCGACGAGACTCAGCGTAGCTTAAGAACAGCTTTTGCTCGGCGCGGGTTATACCGACATAGGCCAAGCGACGTTCTTCTTCCAAACGCTCGGGATCTTCCATCGACATTTTGTGGGGAAAGAGATTTTCTTCCACGCCTACAATAAACACCGCTGGAAATTCCAAACCCTTGGCCGAGTGCAAAGTCATTAACTGCACGCTGTCTTCGTGTTCGTCGGCCTGCTGGTCACCGGCGTCCAGCGCGGCGCGGTCGAGAAAGGCGCGCAGCGGTTCTATGTCTTCGTCTTCTGGTTCAAAAGCGGCGGCGGCTGTAATCAGCTCGTGTAAGTTTTCGACCCGCGCTTGACCCTTTTCACCTTTTTCTTTTTCGTGAAAGGCCAGTAGCCCCGAACGATCAATGGCGATGTTGATCTGTTCATCAAGGGGTTTATCCCGACACTGTTCGGCCAAGTCTTCAACTAATGCCAAAAAGCCGCGCAGGGCGTTACCCGCGCGGGCGGGCAGCAGGCCGTTTTCAATAATGGCCAGTGCTGCACGCCACAGCGAGGTTTGATGCTCGCGGGCGTATTCGCGCAGAATTTCTACGGTGCGGGTGCCAATGCCACGGGTGGGAGTGTTAATCACCCGCTCGATGGCGGTGTCGTCGTCGCGCAGTTCAACAATGCGCATATAGGCCAGCGCGTTTTTAATTTCTAGGCGGTCGTAAAAGCGCTGACCGCCGTAGATGCGGTAGGGCAGACCGGCGCGAATCAGATATTCTTCCAGTATTCGCGACTGGGCATTGCTGCGGTATAGCACGCCAATATCGCTGCGGCGGTAATCGTCGCGGACCAGCTCGGCAATGCGGTCGGTGAGAAAGCGAGCTTCATCTTGTTCGTTAAAGGCGGCAAACAGCGAGATTTTGTCGCCGTCGCCGTCTTCGGTCCACAGTTCTTTACCGAGGCGCTGGCTGTTATTGGCGATCAGCGCATTGGCGGCTTTGAGGATGGTGGCGGTGGAGCGATAGTTTTGCTCTAGGCGCACCACATGGGTGTTTTCAATATCTTTGGAGAACTGTTGAATATTCTCAATGCGGGCGCCGCGCCAGCCGTAAATCGACTGGTCGTCATCGCCCACTGCGGTCATCGCCATGCCCTTGCTGGCGAGCAGGCGCAGCCACGCGTATTGCACGGCATTGGTGTCTTGAAACTCGTCGACTAAAACGTGCTTAAAGCGCTGCTGGTAATGGTCGAGAATCGCTGGATTGTCGCGCCACAGCTCCAGTGCGCGCAGCAGCAGTTCGGCAAAGTCGATTACCCCTTGCTGGCGACAGATCTCCTCGTAGCGGCGGTAAACCTTGAGCATGGTGGTCAGGTAAAGATCGCCGCCAAAATCGTCGATGTGGGCAGCGCGGCGCCCCTCATCTTTATGGCCGTTGATAAAGTATTGGGATTGCCGAGGTGGCCAGCGGCTGTCGTCTAGCGCTAGCTCGCGGTGAATACGCTTGAGCTGGCGGAGCTGGTCGTCGCTGTCCAAAATTTGGAAATTATTGGGTAGCCCAGCTTCTTGGGCGTGGGCCTTGAGCAGGCGATGAGCCAAACCGTGAAAGGTGCCCACCCACATACCGTGATTTAAACTGCTACCCAGCAAGCTTTCGATGCGCCCGCGCATCTCCTTGGCGGCTTTATTGGTAAAGGTCACCGCCATAATGCTGTGGGTCGACAGTCCCTCTACCTTGATCTTCCAGGCAATACGGTGGACCAGCACCCGGGTTTTACCGCTGCCAGCCCCGGCAAGTACTAAGGTGCCAGGGCTGTCGGCGGTGACCGCGTCGCGCTGTGCGTCATTGAGTTCGTCAAGAATATAAGATACGTCCATGGCGCCGTATTCTACTGGGATTATCCGCCGCTGGCACCGCTAAAATGGTGATTAGCGGAGAGTGAGTGGCATTATTCGAAGCGAGTTTTATGGCTAAGGGCCTAAATCGATAGGGTGAGGAGGGTATGGCAGGCTTTTGACGCTTTACGATCAGCGTTAATCGTATGCAGAAAAATGCAGAAAGCCCTAGGTATCATGCTCGGATGGGCAGAATACCTAGGGCTTTTGTGGCGCAGGTGCCGCTATTTTTGTAGCTCCTTGCTTGTTATGGGTGTAAAGCTTGCTTCCACGAGTACATCGGCAAAATCTTCTTGGCCGGTGGGGCTTTTGCTATCAATTAACACACTATTTGCCGCGCCTTTTACCGGTGCAATGTTGAGGCGCCAAGTGTCGCCAGAGTCATCGGTCTCTGTGTAAGACAGGGTGCCCGCTGAGTTGACCTCCCAGACAAGGGTGGTGACATCATCTTCTCCGAAAGTTACGGTGCCGGTGCCGTCTGCCTTGAGCTGAACGCTGAAGCTTTCAACAAAGCCCACTTTGTCGTGATAAGACGGCGAGGTAGTGGTGACCTGCCAATTGCCAACTAAGGCGGTTTCATCAAAACCGACGTCACGATTCACGAGAATATCGACTAAATCGTCACCCTCACCAACGAGTGTGCTTGTGAATTGTCCTACACGCGCAAAAAATATTTGATCGCCTTCGTCCACGAACTTTAAGTCGCCCCACCGCTCTGCCGTTAAGCCACTGATGTTGTAACTCTGCTCATCCTTATTGTATAAGCCGCCATCACCGTCGCTATCTACACTGGCAGCGAAGGTATAGCTGTCCCCATCCACCGTAAACGTACCAAACTCACCCGATAAAGCCTGTGGAGGGAGGTCCTCGTAACTTTCGAGGTTATTGGTGTGCGCGAGAACGTACTCGGAGTTAGACAGGAATGTAAGGATATTGAGGTTATCTGCTTCGGGCTCATAGAGTTGCCACGCGCCCTGTATTTCATTGTTCAGATTTTTTACGCGGCTAAACGCGACTGTGCCGCTTTCGGTGTCGGTAAAACTGAGTGTCAGAGTGTCGCCGGTGACGCTGGCCGTTGATACTGAGCTTCCTTCATCGTAAAGGCCGCCAGAATTATCGGATTGGGCGATTAGCGAGGTGCTGAATGCCCCATCCTCCACGTCCCAGCTGTAGTTGCCAAATTCAACTGAACCGGCAGTTTGATCGCCGTCATCGCTGTGTTCATGAATAATGATATAGCGTGATTCGTCAATAAAGCTCAGTACATTGCGCTTACCTTCCCCTTCACTGTATAGCCAGCTGCCGAGAATTTGTGATTGCTGTGCGCGTTGAAAATGCGCTTCAGCCTGGGCTTCGCTGACAAGCTGAATACCGTCTTTGATGGTATCCAGTATCGTTTGGGCTTCGCTGTCGAAGTCGGCGCTTTCTAAATCTAAGGTGCTGCCTTTAAAGGCGTTTTCTGCTTCCGCCGAGATTTCAATGCCATTGTCGGGGTTGCCATCGCTGTCTAGCGATTGCAGTAGCTGCAAGATATTGGTGCGAACCTCGCTGTTATCTTGGGCGAGGTCGGCTGGGGTGATTTGTTCATTAGCACTGATGCTGGGGAACTGTAAGTCGCCAATAGAGAATACAATTGACTCACCCTCGCGGTAGTTGAATTCGCCGAGGGCATTGGTCAGGCCCTGCAAGCTATCGGTTTGGTATTTAACACCGTACACCGGGCTATCGGTAAAAATGCCTTGCAGGCTATCATCGGCTGCGGGCGAGCCGCCGCCACCGCTAGAGCCACTTCCACCGCCGCAGGCACTGATAAGAAATATACAGTTCAAACCAAGCAATTTTAACTTCATTGTCGCTACTCCAATAGCCGCACTATTTTTAATAAGATCAAACCCTAAATACACATCTTGTGCAGAGCCTCCTCTAGAGTAAGGCTAGGGCTTATTACGCGGGGTGACCTCCCCAATATTGGGGGGAAGCGCCGTTTAGCGGCGAGTAGGCGCCAATACTTCTAGGCTGAGTTACAATGAAGGGCCTAAATCAATAAAACTGAGCTGTCGGAGTTAAATTTGCGACCGAGAAATATCATCCGCGCCATGGAAACCTGCCGGGAGCAAATGCGGCGCTCCGAGCGCAAGGTGGCCGACTATATTCTTGAAAACCGCAAAGAAGTCATTCATATGCGGATTGTTGATTTAGCTCAAGAGGCCCATGTTAGTGAGCCAACGGTGGTGCGCTTCTGTCGCGCGATAGGCTGTGACGGCTTTCAGAACTTTAAGGTTGCCCTCGCTCAGCATATCGCCCACAGCCCAGACTACGAAGAATTCAGCTTTGGCGACGAAGACTCCGCCCGCCAGTACACCTTTAAGGTGTTTGATTCCACCATGGAAGCTTTAAAAAAAGTGCGCGACAGCATTGAAGTCAGCGCCATTGAGCAGGCTGTAGCCCTGCTTAGCGCGGCGCGGCGGGTGGAGTTTTACGGCTTTGGTGCCTCGGCGGCGGTGGCAACGGATGCGCAGCACAATCTGTTTCGTCTGCAAATTTCGGCCAGTGTCTACTCCGACCCCCATGTGCAAGCGATGTCGGCCATGTCACTGCAGAAAAACGACGTGGTGGTGGCCATCTCCCAGTCGGGCCGAACCCGCGCCCTACTTGACGCCATCAAGTTGGCCCAGCAAAGTGGCGCACCGGTTATTGCTTTGGCGCCCTCGGGTTCGCCAATTGCGGTGTTGGCTGATCTTGCCATTGCCATTGATGTCGATAAAGACGACGGCGACTATACGCCGCTGCCTTCACGCCTTGCGCACATGGCGGTGTTGGATATTTTGGCGGTCGGAATTTCTCGTAGCAAGGCTGGCGTCAGAGAGCATTTGAATACCATCGAAAAAGGCCTGCAGGCGCTGCGCACTGATATTGGTAAGTAAGTATTTACTGGCGGGGAGGTAAGCAGTATGCGGGAGTGGATGACTTTTTCGAGGCGGAATAGTTCAATTTTTTTCAAAAATAGTGAAAATAATTTTAAAAGCTGTTTAACTGGCGGCGTCTAGGATGACGCTGAGGCAAATGATTGCCCAGTATATTTAATTTCAAGGAGTGAAAATTAGGTGCGCGCTTGTCAGTCAGTTTTATCTTCACTTGTGCCATTTTTGGCACGTCGCTCCCTCGCTATAGTCGCCTTTGGAATTTTGAGTTCGGGCTGTGCTACCTACCAATCTTCAGACTCTACTCAAAATATAGACTTGCGTTATCAGGCTGGGGATTACGCTGTTCTCGCCGAATCTATTGAAAGCCAACTCAAGCTTGTCGACTCAGAAACCGGTGAGTTACTCGCAGTTACCCCAAGCGGTAACATCTTATTGCATTTAGAGGCGGCTGAAAGCTGGCGTTTAACCGGCAATAAAGAGCGCTCGATTGAGCATTACGATGTTATCGAAACGCTCTTCAAAGACGAAGATACCGAGGGTTATGGGAAAAAAATAGCTGAAGGAATTGGCGCGGTCTTGATAAACGATAGCGTGCGGTCCTATGAGCCACCACCCGCTGAGCGCATACTTACCAATTTTTATAAGGCCTTGAGTTTTTGGTCATCGGGTGAGCTTGATAACGCGCGGGTTGAGTTTAATCGGGCTAATGAGCGTGCGCGGATAGCGGTTGAAAGCTATCAAAAAATGATTGAAAAAGAGCAGAAGAAAAATGAAAAAGACGACGGTGCAAATAAAAATCTTCATTCCGACGGTGTTCAAAAAGCACTAGCACAAAATTTTCCCAATATTGAGTACTGGGAAGTTTTTGACAGTTTTGTCAATCCAGCCGTTGCCTATATCAATTCAATATTTTTAGCGCATGGCCCCAGTGCTGATGTATCTAAAGCTGAAACCTTAATGCAGCGTGTCAGCGGCATGATTGGCGACAATGCACTTATCAATGAAGATTTACTCAATCTACGTCAGCATGGTCGCCTGACAAACGGTAAGCCACAGCGCTGGATTATCTTTGAAAGCGGCCTCAGCCCAGTGTACGGCGAAAAGAAATTCTCTATTCCGTGGATAACTCCCAACGCCCTTATTCAAGTATCGGTAGCACTTCCCGAGCTCATCGATCGCCCTAGCGGTATGGGTGTAAACGGATTGGCAATTGATAATCAGGCCCTAGAGTTCCTGCCATTTGCGAGAATGGATATGGTCATGCGCACAGAATTTAAAAAACGCTGGCCCGCGACTGTTTCACGTGCGGTGGTATCTGCTGCGACCAAAGCGGTATTACAAGATCAGATGGGACGTAAATTCGGCGTGCTAGGAAACCTGGCGGGCACAGTATACGCAAATGCTAGTGCGTCGGCAGATACCCGTGCTTGGCATGCCATGCCGGAGCAGTGGTCGTTGGCAAAAGTCTCCGCGCAGCAAGAATCTTCGCTACGGATACCCTACGGAAATGGCGAGTATAAAGAAGTCATGCTGCCAGCAAATCAAAACACCTTGATTTATATCAAGCAACCGACACCTCACGCTGCACCCTTGGTTGAAATGTTCTACTTATAATTAGGAGTATTTGGTGATTAGGATAATAAAGATTTTTATTGCTGTAGTTACGGTTTTTGCACTGCAAGCTTGCGGCGAGCTGAAACCACAAGACGCATCGCTACCGGCGTGGGCAGCGCATGTTTCATACAAAGGGCGCTATCTCGACATCTTGGATGTACGCGATTGGTCGAGTGAGCAAAAGGGTATGAAGGTCATGTTGCGAGCAGAATCTATCGCGATGACCGACCTAAGAATTTCATTCAAAGTTAATTGGTATACCGCCGATGGCCAGCCTATTCAAACAGTACTTGGCAAATGGCAGGAGCGTGTTGTTTCGCCTGGGCAGACTATTGAGCTCGTGCAAGTCTCGCCAGGGCCACGCGCCGCTGATTATAGATTTGAAATTATTGAAAAATAAGTTGAGGAATTAAAATGAACAAGTTTATTTCAATGTGTTTTCTGGCCGCAGCGCTCACAGGCTGCGCCAGTGGTGTGCAAATTGTCGACACCAACAACGACACCGCCGAGAGTGTTATGGGTTTAGAATATCGCGATTTTGAAAAAGCCGCTGGCGAGTCTGTCCAGTCTATGTTGGCAACCGGTGCGGTAAATAATCCAAATGGCGGTCGTTACGTGCTTGCTATCAGCCGGATGATAAATGACACCATGCAGCGTATAGACACCGATCAGCTAGTGAAAAAAATTCGCATAGAGCTTCTTAACTCTGGCAAGGTCGTTGTAACTACTGCGGTAGGTTTAAATGGCCCAGAAGATCAGATGACGATGGCTGCCCGTGAATTACGTGGTAATAGCGAGTTTAATCAAAGTCGAGTTGCTGCCAAAGGTCAGTTGCAGGCGCCAGATTTATCGCTGTCTGGAAAGATCCTTCAGCGCAACCACAATATGTCACGTGGCAAGCAGCAAGTTGAATATTTCTTTCAGTTAACGTTAACCGATATCAATAGTGGTTTAGCAATTTGGGAAGGTGAGACGCCAATTATTAAGCGTGGCTCCGCGAACACCGTTAGCTGGTAGGAATTCGATATGTTTAAAGCTAGCATTTTGCGTGCGAGCCTCGCCATCGGCACGTTGATTTATGCGACCGGTGCCGTAGCGGCCCAGCTAAATATTGACGAAAATACGTCATTATTTGATGCCATTGAAGACTACCAGTTTCAGATGGAGTCGGAGTTATTGGCCAGTGGTAAAAACTATCATATGGCCTATGGCATTGCCGGTATCGCGGGCGCGAAAGGTAGCACGGCATATGTGACCAGCGTGAATACGGCTTACCAATTTGCATTAGCGCAGGCATACGCGCAACTCGCAAGCGAGCTCGGTGCCGAGATGATTTCGGCTGAAACCAGTGTCAATGTAACTAGCACGGGTGGTCCAGCGGAAGCATTAGTTGCCGATTGCGAAGAGCGGCATCAAGCGGCCAAGCAAGATGCCGAAGCCAAGGAATCATTTGTTGATGTAGTTAAAGGCGCTATTCGATCTTTATCGAGTAGTGACGAAGAAAAAGCGGTGAAATCGAAGCTAGACTCGGTGATCGAATGCTCGGCTACAACAGATCGACGTTTAATTACTGATGTTGTGTCGCGGGCAGTGAATGATTCATTTTCAGGTGCGCGTATTGTGCAATCTGTTATCCACCAAGGACAGATAGGTGTGATAATCGGCTTGTCTACAGACACTGCTGAGGTCGCCGGTATATTAAGTTCTCAGCAGTCTAGTGCGAAACCAAATCCCGCGGCCAAAACTGAAATACAGCAGTGGGTGCGCACACAGCTCGACGCTCAAGCTGGATCCGTACTGGGCTTAGTTGGCTCGCGCATGACCAAGCTGTCAAATGGCGAATGGGCGATAATTGGCTTTGGCATTGCGCCCGCAAGCGAGCGCTCGGCCTCGAATGTAATGAATAGTAGCCGAACCCAGTCTGAACGAAAAATCTCTGAAACAAATGCGATTCGCGAATTGGCAAGATTCTCGAATATGGCAATTGCGCATAAATTAGATCAATCAACTAAAGACGACACCAAGCACTCTGTTAAAAGGCTTATTGAAGATGGAAGCGATACAGTTAGCCAATTACAGGAAAGTGTTGTTATAAGCCAGTTGGAACAGGCCTACAAAACCCAGGCTACCTTGCGTTTAAAGGGCGCATCAAAAATATACGCTAAAAAATACAGCGACGATGGCTCGGGTGTTGATTTTTACCTCACAGCGTATGCTTGGAGCCCCAGCATGTTATCGGCAGCGCAGCAATTTCGCGCGGCCGGTAACGCTGCGTTTGATAAAGGAAAATCTGGCGGTGCGAATATAGGCGCATCTACGCAAGGGAAAGCCACAGGCAGTACACGATCTGCGCCTGTGATCAGCGAAGATTGGTAGGTGTTATGAGATTTCTCGGCAATAAATTAACTAGGGTATTAGTGCTTTTGGCCGTTAGCTTGCTGGCCTCGTTAACGCTGCATGCTCAGCCATCAGGTACGCGGCAGGTTGAAGTAGAGGCAAGTGGTTTCGGCGGAACTCAAGACGAAGCTATACGCTCCGGTCTTGCGGCGGCAGTATCACAAGTAAACGGCACGTCTTTGCAGGCGGATCAGGTTACCGCAAGCAGCAATGTTACTGGTGCAGTGAGTAATAAAGATGGGGTAACAGAGGACGTCGACGTTACCTTGTCGGCTTCTATGTCAGCCCGCACTCAGACTAGTGGCAATATTCATAGCTATGACGTGCTCTCGTTGAGCAAAATTGACTCGGGTTATGAGGCGAAACTTCGTGTTCGTGTTTATCGCTACGATACACCGGCATCCTCTGCGCGGAAGCGGATGGCCCTGCTGCAGACCAAAGCAAAAAATGGGAAGTATTTTGTGTTTCGTAATTACTCTGGGTCTGAACTTGCCGGCTTGATTACCAGCGCCATGGAGCAGGAGCTGGTACAAACGCGAAAGTTTGCGGTACTAAGTAGAGACAATCTTGCTGAAATCGGTGCCGAGCTGAATCTGATTTCTTCCGATGCGACCTCTAGAGAAGAAAAGGCCAAACTGGGTCGTATGCTTGGTGCCGACTTCCTCTTGCTCCCAGAAATTGTGAGTGCCAGCGGCTCAACGCAGAGTAAGACCATTAAGATCACCGGCCAAACTGAAACTTGGTCTTCTGGGGCGATTACTGTCAGCGTGAAAGTCATTGCGGTTGCTACCGGTGAGGTAAAATTTGCAGAGCAGTATCGGGCTGCCACTACGGTAGAAAATAGTCGCGGGCTTGTCGCGAGTGTTTCAAAAACAGCGATTACCGATATAGTTGAACGAATTTATCCCAAACAAATTATCAAGGTTTCGTCCTCTGGCGTGATCATCAATGCGGGTGGCAGATCGGTTTCGATTGGCCAGCGATACAATGTATTCCGGCCCGGCGAGGTACTTTTTGACCCCTATACTGGCGAGTCTTTAGGCTCGGAAGAGACCTTGATGGGCAGTATCGTGGTGAGTAAAGTGCTGGCAAAGATGTCTCACGCCACGAAAGTAGCGGGTGGTGAATTTGAGTCGGGAATGATTCTTCGTCCAGCCTCTGCGCCAGTGGTCAAACCTAAGGCAAGCGTCGAAGTGAAAAAACCGGTTGCTGGTGTCGCGCTCCCTTTCGATTAGCTGCGGGTTGATTTTCATCTGCTAGCCCTCCACTTAGCGCTACTGCAATAGTAGTGCTAAGTCCTGAATCCCCTAAATAATAACGGCCTGTGCTCTAGTTCCCTCCTAAAATTTACCTGTGCGGCTGCCGTGTTGTGGCATGCCTAAATTAGCTTGTTATGGTAAACCTGTAAGTCGCCTTGTATATTCCTAGCCTTTAGCTATCCCTTATAAGTGAATGGCACTGAATAAACGGCCTATTACGGATACTTGTAAAATGCGATTTTCCGCTGCAAGATAAATATAACTAGTTGATTTTGTAAGGAAATATCTAAGTTGGCGGTTCTTGGCTGGTAAGTCCTCAGTCGACATTGCGCACGGATTTCCACAATAGCGGTCTATAGCGCAAGATGCAGGCTCGTCTTTATCAAGTGAACCAAGATTTAAAATTTTGGAGTAGGGTAATAAGTGATAGTGAGCGGAATATCCGGTCAAGAAAATAGCGCTGCCGTAGGCCGAATACTGTGGTTAATGGCTATGCTGTGTCTGCTTGGCGGTTGCGTAAGCTACCAAAGCAGCGACTTTGTTCAAAATATTGACCAGCGCTATCAAGCGGGGCAATACCTCGCTGCGGCCGAGGCCATTGAACAGCAGCTAGGCTTGATGGATGTAAAAACCAGGGAGTTGGCAGCGGTAGAGGCTCGTTCTGGGGAGGTATTATTGCATCTCGAGGCTGCTGAGAATTGGCGTTTGGCGGGTAATCCCCGCCGCGCGATCGCCCATTACGATGCACTGGAGGATTTGTTTAAAGACAAAGATGTGCAGAGCGGTGCGAGACGGTTTGGCGAGAATATTGGCGCGGCACTTGTGAACGATGCGGTTCGCTCTTATGAGCCGCCGCCCGCCGAGCGTATTTTGACCAATTTTTATAAGGCCTTGGCATTTTGGTCGCTTGGTGAAAAAGACAATGCCCGCGTTGAATTTAATCGTGCTAATGAGCGGGCGCGCATCGCGGTAGAACGCTATGAAGCAATGATTGTCGAAGCCCAACAGGAAGGCCGCGACGCCAATCGCAATTTGCAGTCGTCTGGGGTGCAAAGTGCGCTGCGCCAGAACTTCCCCAATATGGATCAGTGGCAGGTTTACGATAGTTTCGTTAACCCGGCGGTGGCGTATATGAACGCCATGTTTTTGGCTGGCGGCAGTGGCAGCGATATTGCGCAGGCCGAAACTTTATTGGAGCGGGTTAATGGCATGATCGGCGGCAATCCGGTTATTGCCCAAGATCTATTAAATTTGCGTAAACAGGGCCGCTTGAATAATGGCGCCGCCCAGCGCTGGATTGTGTATGAAAGTGGTTTAAGCCCGGTGTACGGTGAAAAACGCTTTTCAATCCCGTGGTTTACTGCCAATGCGTTTATTCAAGTGACGGTGGCGCTGCCAGAATTGGTGAATCGTCCCAGCCGCAGCAGTGTGAACGGCTTGGCGGTGGGCAATCAGGCGCTAGTATTACAGCCCTTTGCGCGTATGGATCGGGTGATGCAAACTGAGTTTCAAAAGCGCTGGTCGGCTACGGTGACAAGGGCGATTGTGTCTGCGGCGAGCAAGGCCGTGCTGCAAGACCGGATGGCTAAAGAAATGGGACCGCTGGGCAATATTGTGGGTATGGTCTACGCCAATGCCAGCGCTTCGGCAGATACCCGCGCTTGGCATGCCATGCCGGAGCAGTGGTCGCTGGCGAAAATTCCGGCCAAACAGAGCGAAAATTTACAAATACCTTACGGTAGTGGACTGGCGACAATCTTGAGCTTACCTGCGAATAAAGATGTATTGATCTATATTAAGCAGCCAAGCCCAACTGCAGCGCCCTATGTTGAGTTGTTTTACTTATAAAAGGGATCATCAATGACAAACGTAAAGCGGATTATGGTGGTTTTCGGTGTGGCGCTGCTGGCAGCTTGCGCGGGCTTGCAGCGCGGCGACAATGCCCCTGCGTGGGCGGCCCATGTTAGCTACGATGGTCGCTATTTGGATATTCTGGAGCTCCGCGAGTGGCCTGATTCGCAGACGGGCACCAAACTAATGTTGCAAGTTGAGTCTAAGGCTATGACCACCGTGCGCATCTCCTTTCGGGTGTTGTGGTATCAGGCCGACGGCCAGCCAGTAAACACCGTACTGGGTAAATGGCAGGAGCGCACTATTGAATCTGGGCAAACTGTCGAGATTGTGCAGAGTGCACCAGGTCCAGAAGCTGTTGATTATCGTATTGAAATTGCCGAAAAATAAAGGGGTAAAAGCATGAAAAAATTATTTACCGCCTGCGCTATGGCGCTGGTACTGACTGGCTGTGCGAGTGGTGTGCAGATTGTTGACACCAATAACGACACCGCTGATTCGGTGATGGGCTTGGAATACCGCGACTTTGAAAAAGCGGCGGGTGAGTCGGTGCAGTCGATGATTGCCAGTGGCGCGGTTAGCAAGCCCGGTGGCGGCCGCTATGTATTGGCGATTGGCCGTATGATTAACGACACCATGCAGCGCATTGATACTGATCAGTTGGTGAAAAAAATCCGTATCGAATTGCTAAACTCTGGCAAGGTTGTGGTTACCACCGCGGTGGCGTTTAACGGCCCCGAAGATGAAATGAGCTACAACGCTCGAGAGCTGCGCGGTAATAGCGAGTTTGATCAAAGCCGCGTTGCCGCCAAGGGTCAGTTGCAAGCGCCAGAACTGTCTTTAACCGGCAAAATTCTGCAGCGCAATCACAGCATGGGCCGTAATAAGCAGCAGGTCGAATACTTCTTTCAGTTGAGCTTGACCGATATCAACTCAGGTTTAGCAATCTGGGAGGGTGAAACTCCGATTGTGAAACGCGGTTCAGCAAAGTCGGTGAGCTGGTAATAGCAAAATAGCGTAAAGCTGAGCCAAATCTAATGGAAGGCTGTCGTCATGGCAGCCTTTTGCATTTCCGCTATACTCTATAAATAACAAGCATCACTATAAATTAAATCGGCCGCAGTAAAGTCTTAGCGTTAGGTTTGCTCGCCAGAACATGCAATGATGGAAGTATGCTCGGTCAGCTACATAGCAGCAATAGTCAGGCCAGCTAGCCTTCAGCATTAGCCCTAAAAAGGACGTAGTGGTGACCCGCCAAAGACTCAAATTACGTGTGGTTTTTCTATTTTTGGCGCTTTCGCTGTTTTCAGTGATTGTGACCGGTATTCTATACAGTCACTACAAAAGTAATCTGTATACTCGCAGCTTAAATAATTTAGATGTTATTCGCGATCGCAACACCAGCGTACTAGTCCACGAAGTTGATTTGCTCGGTTTTGTGCTGTTTGATATTAAACTCGCTATTATCCGTCAACAATTATTAACTCCCTCGGAGCCATTCCAGCGCACGTCCTTAGAAGCGCTTCTGCTGAAGTATACTTCAAACAACTCACTTATTTCCCAGATTCGCTGGTTAGACGATACGGGGATGGAGCGCGCGCGATTAGATAGAGCCTCCAGAGACGGCACGGAATTTACCTCAGCCGAAGTTTTACAAGACAAATCCTCTCGCTACTACTACTCCGAGGCAATTAGCGGGACGGGGGAGAGTATTTATATTTCCCCGATCGATTTGAATGTAGAGCTAAATAAAATTGTGCAACCCTTTCAGCCGACCTTGCGAATGGTGATTCCTACTCGCCATGAGGAGGGCTTGAGGCTTGGCCTGATCGTTTTGAATATTGACCTCACTTCGATATTTGAAAAAATATATCAGGTAACTAGTGCTGGGATGGTGTTTCGCTTGCTGGACTCCGACGCCAATTTGTTGATTGATACGGATAACGCCGAACGAGCATGGTCGTCGCTGCTGGGCCTGAGCATTGCAGATCATGGGCACAGCCGTAAAGCGCATACAATGGATTTGATTGCGCGGGCAGATGCCGATATCAGCGGAAAATACAGCAATGACAGCGAGACACTAGGGCGATTAAACGGCCTGCTTAGTGGCGGTGAAAAAACCTATTACGTACAAACTTATTTGAGTGACGACTATCTTCGGCAGATAAGCCGCGAGGCAATATTGTGGCGCTTGCCTATTTTAGGAGTGCTACTCCTGTTTTCCGTTGGTGTGGCCGCTTATGTGTATACCTCTGATCGCAAGCTGTTAGCGCTTAATAAGCAGCTTCAGTACGAGATAGAAGAGGTAGAGAAGGTCAACTTTTATAAGTCGACTTTTCTGGCGAATATGAGTCATGAAATTCGCACTCCTTTAACGTCGATTATGGGTTTACTCGAAATTATTCGCCGCAAGCCAGACGGCGAGAGTTTAATGCGCAATTTGGATTTGGTGAGCGCGGCGGCGCGTAATTTATTAACATTAATCAACGACATCCTAGATTTAAGTAGAATCGAGTCTGGTCGTTTGCAGCTCGAGAGTAATGAGTTGGCTATCGACCCACTGGTGGATCATTCTGTTGCCTTGTTTTCTGGTGAGGCGGAAGCCAAGGGTATTGAATTACTTTCTGAAGTTGCGCCGGAACTGTCTAGTCTCAGTTTAAATGGTGACGCACTGCGTATTCAGCAATTGCTCAATAACCTGATTGGCAATGCCGTAAAATTTACCGCCAAAGGCTTCGTGACGATCCGCGTTGATTTGGTCGAGAGAATAAGCGGCAGTGCCAGAGTGCGGTTTTGTATTAGCGATACCGGTGTCGGTCTTGACGAGGCAGAACTTGACCGGCTCTGCGAACCTTTTGTGCAAGCAGATGCTTCCGTCACTCGGCAATATGGTGGCAGCGGCCTTGGCTTGTCTATTACTCAGCATTTACTTGAGTTGATGGATAGCCGATTGCAGGTGCAAAGCTCGCTCGCAGAGGGCTCGAACTTTTCTTTTGAGTTAACACTAGAGGTGGCGGCAGAGCGCAGTGGTGAACTTGGCCGGTTGCGCGAGAAACTGCCCAAAAATGTGTTGATTGCTGATGAAAATCCTCGGGTCTGCGAGGTGCTTGAAAAAATGTTTGGTTACTGGGGCTGTAAAACCAAAGCTCTTTATAGCAGTGACGAAGCCTATTACGCCGTTGTTGAAAGCGCAGTTGCAGGTGAAGCCTTCGGCTTGCTGATCGTAGACAAGCACTTATCGGGGGGTGAGGGGCTCGCTTTAATTCGCCGTATCAATGCTTACCTTGATGACAAGTCTTACTCGCGTCCGCCAGAGATACTTATGGCGCTGGCAGCAGATCGCAGCGAAATAGCCACTTCGCCAGAGTTTGCTGATATTACGGTATTGCAAAAGCCGGTGACTATGTCACGACTGCTGGAAGCTTTGGGCAAAAAAAATATAATTTCGGTGCTTGGTGGCGAGGCCGAGCCGGGCTTAGTCAAGATATTAGTCGCGATCGTGCAGCAGCGTCTTGAGTGGGCGCGCGCTCCCAAAATACTGGTGGCAGACGACAACGCCTATAATCGCGTTTTGCTGCAAGAGTTATTCAGTAGTTTTGGCTTGGCCGTTACCTTAGTTAATGATGGTAAAGAGGCGTTAGCGCGGGCACGGCATAGCGAGTTTGATTTGGTATTTCTTGATATTCAAATGCCGGTTATGGACGGTTTGAGCGCTGCCAGGGCAATGCGTCTACAGTATACAGATACCCAGTTGCCTATTATTGCTTTGTCTGCGGCAAGTTTTGACAGTGATATTAAAGAGGCAATGGCGGCGGGATTTAATGCTTATATCGCCAAACCGATCAACGTTGAAAAACTCATTAATATTATTTTGCAATATTGGCTTCCCGTTGCGGATGACGTGGTTTTAGAAAAACCTGCGGCGGCCGTCGTTGACGACGGTGATCATAGCTCGCTAGCGGGCCTATTTGCTGCCGCCGAATTCAGTCCAGATAATGCTATTTACCAGCAAATTGGCGAAATAGGGTATCGGCGTGTGGCCGTGGCATTTGTTAAGGATATGGAAAAAGAGCTGGCGCACTGGATGAATAAAGGGGGGTTAAGCGCCGATGAGCAACGGCGGTTTTTTCACCGCTTAACAGGCGCTGCCGCTTCTGTAGGAGCGGTAAAACTGGCGGAAATTAACAGTGATACCAAACAATGTGTAGCTAATGACCCAGGCGCGTCAATGACACCACTCTTCATCGCTATTCAAGAGACAGTGGCGATATTGCGGCGCTATGTGGAAATACCTGAAGATGAGGCATAAGTCAGCCCTAGGTCAATTTTAGCTCAAGACTTAAGGTCGCTGCGTAGTTTGATGTGATACTCGTTTTTTATATGCGCGTTGACACGCATTAATACCCGATAAGGACTGGCGGGTTTGGTAATAAAATCCACTGCGCCAGCTTGAAAGGCTTGGGCTTCAAAAACCAGTCCCTCAAAGCCAGTTAGAAAAATGACGGGAATATGTTTAGTCTCTGGTCCCGCTTTAATTTTCTTGCAAACATCGAAGCCTGATTGATCCGGTAAATCTACGTCTAGCAGTATCAAATCGATATCGTTCTGGGCAATACAGTCCAGCCCCGCTTGGGCGGTCTCCGCCATAAATAACTCGCAGCCGTGTTCTAGAATCACGCAGAGCGACTCCAATGATGCGGGTTCGTCATCGACAACGAGAATTTTTGCGCCTTGTTTCGTCACTGAAACCTCTTGAATGGGGGGTTGCATAAATAGTGGTATCTTACTCCCGCTATCCTGCGCTAGCCAGTTTCTGCGAGTATGAGTATGTAGTGGCAGTTAGGCTGATTAAATAAATCTACGTTGATATTGCAGAAGTTTATCTTTGGCTAGAGCCTCTGAAAAAAGCCAACCTTGGGCAAGCACACAGCCCCGGTCGAGTAAAAAGTGAACATACTTCTGGGACTCGACCCCCTCGCAAATAATACGCACATTCAAATTGTGTAGGAGCTGAATGAGGCCGGTAAGAATCTGTGCGTCTTGAGAGTCTTCCTGATTAAATGCCTCTAGAAAAATACGGTCAATTTTGACTGTTGAAAACTCGATTCGCTTAAGGGTGTATATTGACGAATTGCCCTTGCCAAAATTATCTAAGGTCAATTGAAAACCGATACCAGTCAGACGTTTTAAATTTTCGAGTATCACCGGATCGCGGTCAAAAACCAGCGGCTCGGCAATTTCGATATGAATTTTATTGCAGTAATCGCGGCCTTTTTTGGCAAATAAGGTTTCAATATAGCTAATTAATTCTTCGGAGCGAAGCTGGATTGCCGATAAATTCATGGCAACCTCCGTCGCTAAATTCATACGGTCGAGAATTCCAGAAAGCTGATAAACCTGATTTGCTACTTGTAAGCCTAGTTTCACCATCAGCGGATCATTTTCAATGATTGGCAAAAAAGCGGCGGGTAGACGGATATCGTCTTCACCCTGAACCCATCTGGCCAGCGCTTCAAAGGCAACAATTTTACCCGTAAGTAGATTGTGAACTGGTTGAAAATAGGTTTTTACTTCGCCGTTCGCGATCGCGTTGGCAATTTCATGGCGCTGCTCGACTAAGGTCTGCGCTTGCTTTTGCGCTTCCTCATTATAAAAGCAGCAGCAATTCCGCCCCGCTTTCTTAGATAGATACATCGCGCTGTCGGCAGCTTGCAAGAGCTGCTCAGCAGTGATGGCGTCAAAGGGGTAGCGGGCGATACCAATACTGGAAGTACACTGGTAAGTCAGGTCCTTCAATTTAAAGGGTTCGGCAAGGGTCTTAATTAATTTATTACTTAAGGCGGTGAGGGTTTCTTTTTTCATCTCACCACGCAACAAGATGACAAATTCGTCGCCGCCTAGCCGCGCGATAAAGTCAGTATCCTTTAGCGTGTTTTTCAGACGACGACTCACATTGATCAATAATTCATCGCCGTAGTCATGGCCGAATTGGTCGTTAAGTTCTTTGAATTTATCAAGGTCGATAAATAGCAGGCTGAGCTTTTCATCATTGCGCTGGGCCTCAGTGAAAACTTCGTGATAGTGGCGATTGAAGGCGAGGCGATTGTGAAGGCGGGTGAGGGAGTCAATCTCAGCACTTTCTTTGAGTTGCTCTTCCAGCTGTAGCTGATGACTAATGTCTTCAATAATATTAACAATATAGTAATCATTGCTGTTTTCCATGTGCACGGTGCTGGCGTGTAATGAAGTATGAAATGGTATGCCTTCTTGGCTAACATTAACGACGCGTCCAGTCCATGATCCTAGCTGCTCTAAATTAAGCGTTATTTCATCTTTCCGCATTTTTTTTGTTGCGCTGTCGTAGAGGGTTTCCTCGTCACAGCCAATAATTTTTTGTTCATGGTATTTAAACATTCGGCAAAAAGCGGGGTTTACGGCAGTAATTTTGCCGTCGCTATTCGACACATAGATCGCTTGCTGAGTATTGGTAAACACAAGTCGATGGGTATTAAACTCCGCGTCTGCGAAATTTTGAGCGTCCACGATGAGTAAGGTGAGGTGGATATTTCGCGAGCCGCTTTCGACGACTATTTCTTTATAGAGTAAGCAGCGGCGAGCTTGATTCTGACATAGTACTCTCAGCTCAAGCGGCTCATGTGACTCGGTGTCGACCCAATTTAAGAACTCGGTGGTTCCACGTTTGATATAGCGCAGTAGATTCGTTCTATTTATGCTTTGATTGCCGGTGAGTAAATTTTTGTCTATTTCGCGCAATGCTGCAGTGTTGGCGTAAATTATCCAGTATTTTTCATCAATGATGAGATAGGGCGTGGGGTAGCGATTGT
Organism: Zhongshania guokunii; assembly: GCF_040892635.1. NCBI lineage: Bacteria > Pseudomonadati > Pseudomonadota > Gammaproteobacteria > Cellvibrionales > Spongiibacteraceae > Zhongshania > Zhongshania guokunii. The sequence goes on from NZ_JBFRYA010000011.1 coordinate 110,962, forward strand.
GGTTTTCACCACGGCCGTCTGTAGAGGTCGCCAAGCTAAGCCCGTTGCGATCTCCCACTCGTCGATTAAATATAGGATGTTGTCGCATGTGCTTTTTCCTACTCCGCTGCGAAAAAAGTCACCAGCATTTTGCTGGCATAGCCGGTGGTTTCGTCTAGATCGTAAACGGTATGGTTGGCGTAAACTGGGGTGAAGCCATTTGGATCCCTTTTCTTGAAAGCGTACTTGCTGGGATAAGTGGCGCCGGGTGATCCAGTTCTAACACGATCAAAATGCTGCTTAATTTTTTCTAGCTCTTCGCTGGCAAAAAGTTTGAAGAAGGCTTCGCCGCTGAAGTCTTCCAAGTCTGCGAGGGAAAAGCCAAACTGCTGGGTTAGGGTTGGATTTACATATTCAATATGCTGGTCGATGAAATTGTAAATATAGGCGCAATTTAGACTGCTGGTGAGAATGTAATTAATCTTGTCTTTGTAGGCGCTGGTGTTCTTTTCGTAATGAGTTTTTTCGGTGATGTCGGTCATGGTGCCCATCACCTTGGTTGCCTGCTTCAATTCATTAAAAGACACCACGGCGTCGAGAGAAATTACCCGTACCGCTTGGTCTGCACCGCCAACTTTAAAGGTGATGGGCAGTTTTACCTGCTTAACTAGCATTTCTTTCATCTGGGTTTCTAGGCGATTGCGATCATCGGGGTGAGCTAGTCCGATAAACGCTTCGAAGGAGGGCTGGTATTCATTTGCGTCCAGATTAAATAAGGTGAAGCAGCCTTTACTCCACGTTAGCCGTCGATTTTCGATATCCCACATCCATGAGCCGCTAAGCCCAATTTTCTCGGCCTCTTGCAATAGATTATTGGACTGCATTAAGTCTGAACGCAGAACTTGTAGCTCGCTCTGCTGTTGCTCTTTTTCCTCATATGCCATACGCAGTTCGGCGTAGGCAGTTTGCAGCTCTTCGTTGGTAGATTGCAGTTCTTCGTTGGTGGTCTCTAGCTCTTCGTTGGAGCTTTGTAGCTCTTCGTTAGAGCTTTGCAATTCTTCGTTCATGGCCTGCATTTCTTCGTTAGAGGTTTCTAACTCCTCAATAACGTTCTGCAGTTGGTCGCGGGTGCGGTTGAGAAGGCGCTCCTGCTCCTTCGCGACCTCAGTGCCAATATTGCCCTCTATATCTTTTATATTGGGCAGGGCAAAGGGCCGCTCAATATCGGTAAAGATAACGGTAAGCCTGCCCAGTGGTGGTGAACGATCCACTCTGACTAGCATCATTCTCACCCAAACATTGTCGTCTTTGAGTTTGATGTTTTGGTAGCCGGTATCAACAAAGGGTTTGCCAACGTCAATTTCATGGAGCGAAGAGCGCAGTTCAACCGTTAATTTAGGATGAAAGTTTTTGAAAATATTATTAGTCGGAATGCCTTCGCTTCGAACTAGCAATTCATTATTGCCTTCACTAAACACAATGTCTTGGTTTTCATTTATTAATAGTGCATTTGGCAGTACCCGACTTTTCAGGGCCTCCATGATCAGTGCACTGTAGTCTTGGTCTAGGCGTTTGGTGGGCGACATGATATGGCGGTCCACCGCCGGAGTAGGCTCAATATAATCAGGAATCCGGCGGCTGTGCATGGTCCGCTCAGGGGGCAAGGATTTGTTGATCGATACCGCCTGATAAAGTTTGGCGCTTTTTGAGATTACGCGATACTGCTCTTGGAATAAGCCAATGGATTCCGAAATGCCGAGCATCAGCAGCCCGCCCGGATTTAAGGCGTAGTGAAAGGTGGGTAGTAACATGCGCTGCAATTCGGCGGTGAAGTAAATCATCAAATTGCGGCAGGTAATTAAATCTAGCCGTAAAAACGGTGGATCTTTGTTAATGTCGTGCAGCGAGAAAATCACCATCGCTTTAATTGGTTTGATAACCTCGTACTGGTCGCCATTGACCGTAAAAAACTTGGCCTTTATTTGTTTTGGCAAATAGTGAAGCGCACTCTCTGGGTATACCGCTTCTCGTGCAAAGCTAATGGCCTGCTCGTCGATATCGGTCGCAAAAATTTGAATCTTATATTCGTTTTTCTTGTCGCCGAGGATATCGCTGATAATCATCGCCAGCGTATAAGGCTCTTCACCAGTGGAGCAGCCTGCCGACCACACCCGAATAATCTTGTCGGTTTTGTTTGCCAAATACAGTTGCAGTTCACGGCGCAAGGCCTCGTAGGCGCGCACGTCGCGAAAGAACGAGGTAACGCCGATTAACATGTCGTTAAACAGAAAACTGATTTCTTCGCTGTGCTTGCTCAAATGCAGCAGATAATCTTCAGACTTGGCAATTTTGAGCGAGGTCATCCGCCGCTCAATGCGGCGTAGTATGGTGTTTTCTTTATACAGACTAAAATCGACTTTTGAGTGTAATTTTAGCAGCCGTATGATGCCAATATAGGTTTCACGGGGAATGGTTTTTTCGTCAATAATCGTCCTGTCTCTAGGAAACATAACAATGCTTTTTAATTCTGCGCCAATTTGCTCAGGCGACACAATGAGGTCAACATTGCCGGAGTTGATGGCCGAATTAGGCATGCCGTCGTATTTGGCGGTATGAGGATCTTGGACTATACCAAAGCCGTTTTCGGCTTTAATCGCGCGTATACCGCGGCTGCCATCGCTGCCGGTGCCAGACAGAATAATGCCAATAGCATCATCGCCTTTGTGGGTGGCAATTGACTCAAACAACATGTCGATCGACGGCCGCGGGGTGCGCCGGGCTTCAACATAGCTGGTTAGCACGATCTTATTGTCGCGAGATATCTCAATATTGTGGTTGGGCGGGCAGATATAGAGGGCATTGGCGCGAAGGGCCTCGCCATCGACGGCGGTAAATACCGGAATGGGTGCGTCTTTTACCAGTAAATCAACCATCATGCTTTTGTGTGATGGAGACAGATGCTGCGCCACAATAAAGCTCATATTGGTGTCGTCAGGCAGATTGGCGATCATAATCTGCAGGGCTTCTAACCCACCGGCACTGGAGCCTACGCCGACAATCGTCAAGGGCTTCTCCGCAACTGGTGAGGCTAAGTCCTTGGATTTACTGGTTCCTTTATCCTTTTGCATTGTATCTACCCTGATATCGATTTTGCCGGCTACCGTGGACAGCAGAAAATCACGGACTAATGCACTGTATATCCGCAAGGTGAGGCTGGTTTGGGTTAGCCCGACCTTTCATACACGAATCTTCTGCAAGGCGGCTAGGCCATTTAGTTGAGTAACACTCTGGGCGCCTATATTAAACGTCGCAGCTATGATTTGCCGTTAGGTACATCGTCGTACGTAACGTGGATTAAAAGCGATCAGTGTCGCTATTACGGGCCGCGATTCGCTTACCGTGAAAAGCTCACCTCGCCAAAAAATATAGCTATATCGAGTAAATATTTTATGCACGACCTCCAAGTATACGTATCTTGGCAATTGAGAGTATAGGCACTTTCCGAAGCTTCGCTACCGCATATCTCCTGTGGTTTGTGATTTTTGTGTAGCCGAAGCCGTCTCGCAGATTTTCTTAAGAAATCCTTAAAAATTAGACCTTAGGCTAGTAGCGTGAAAGTGCTGCCAGAGGGTTTTTGTCATGTTTAGTTCAGTGTCTACCGGTTATGTGAAGTGTGGCCCAGTGCCAAGCCCTTGCCTGCCATCAGTTATTGAACCGCCGCAGCTGGCTATTATTGGCCGTAACGAGCCCTCGCGAGTGGAAATTGAGCGCTATATAGTGGAAAAATTTGCGGCTAGCTATGGGGCTAAAGTTGCGGAATTTATGCCGTATTTTTTGGTGTTGCAGGCGCCGCGAGGTTTTGCGGGTGTACTAGGCATACGGAGAGGGCAGCGAGCGCAGCCCTTTTTTATGGAAAATTACTTGGCGGTACCAGCGGAGCAGGCTTTGAGCCAATGCGTGGGACGGACTATTCCACGTCAGGCCTTGGTCGAAGTTGGCAATTTGGTGTCGGCGTGGCGGGGCAGCAGTCAGCTCCTGTTCATCGCTTTGGCAGCTTTAATTGTTCAAGTTGGCGCCGAGTGGGCGGTGTTTACCGCCACTCCAGAGGTGCAGAAATTACTAGGGCGTCTAGGTGTAAAGCAGTATGTGCTGGGAACGGCCGATGGCAGTAAACTCGGTGAGCAGTTGGCTGACTGGGGGACATACTACAAAAGCTCGCCCTCTCTGGTCGCGGTAAACGCCGTCCACGCCCTTAATATCTTTGCCCGCCAGCCTATGTCGAGTATGTTATTAGCCAGCTGCAAACACCAACTAGAAATTAGCTGCAGCAGCAATAATATAGGCACTTTATATGACTAAATTACTTACCGAGTTACGTCGCATCGCCTGCACCGCGGGGGACCGTGTGGCTCTGTCTGGTGAGCAAGATCAATATACTTACAGCGAGTTAATCGCGGCCGTCGATAGCTTGGCTGCTGAGCTAGCTCAGCTGGGAAGCCGTCGAATTGCCCTATTGGCCGACAATAGTCCCGCGTGGATTATCGCCGATTTAGCGTGCCTGCAAACAGGTTCGGCACTTATTCCCATCCCAGGGTTTTTTAACGCAACGCAGTTGGCAAATACCTTAGGCAGCAGCGGTGCAGAGATTTTAATTAGCGACAGTTCTGTCGATGACGCGGAATTACACCAGTTACTTGCGAGCCAAGCAGAGGTCAGTAGCTTCAATACCATCGCGCAATTGCGTGTTTGGCCACTTGCCGAGTCTGAACAGACTGCCGATTTGCCCGCAGGTACCGTAAAAATTACTTACACTTCGGGTTCAACGGGTGCGCCCAAAGGGGTGTGCTTGTCTGCTGCAAATTTATTGGCGACGGCGACGGCGCTGAACTCCGTCTTGTCCGGTACGCCGCTGCGCCGGCATTTGGCGGTGCTGCCGCTGGCGACACTGCTAGAGAACGTGGCGGGGGCCTATGCCACATTATTGCGTGGCGCCGAGCTAGTGTTACCCAGTTTGCAAAGCTTGGGCTGGGCCGGCAGCTCCGGGCTAGATATTGACGCGTTGAGTACGTGCATAAGTAGCTTGCTGCCAGACAGTGCGGTATTGCTGCCGCAGCTGCTTAAGGGCTTGATAGCCAATGCGGAGCAAGGTCGCTGGCAGCCGCCAGCAAGCTTGCAGTTTTTGGCCGTGGGTGGTGCACGGGTGGCGCCAGAGCAAATTGGACAAGCGCGGGAATTGGGTTTGCCGGTTTACGAAGGATATGGCCTGTCTGAGTGTGGCTCGGTCGTGAGTTTAAATACCCCCAGTGCCGAGCGCGCGGGTTCGGCGGGAAAAATCCTTGCTCATTGTCAGGTTGAGATTGCCGACGGCGAGGTGATGATTAAGGGCAATGTTTCACTTGGCTATCTTGGCGGTGCCGAGCTGGAATCTGTGGATGGCTTGGCCTCGGGTGATTTGGGTGAATTAGATGAAGGCGGATTTTTGTGGCTGAAAGGCCGCAGTAAAAATCTGTTGGTGAGTAGCTACGGTCGCAATATTTCGCCGGAATGGCCCGAGAGTGAATTGCTGGCGTACGCCGGTGTGGCGCAGTGTCTGGTAATTGGCGATGCCGAGGCCTATTGCAGCGCGCTAATTTTTGTAACCCCCGGTTATAACTACGACGATATTGGCCGCTATATTCGCGAGTGCAATCAACGCCTTCCCGACTACGCGCAAATACGCCGCTGGGCGGCGCTGCCTAAGCGCCTTACTGTCGCCGATGGCTTGCTCACCGCCAATGGCCGCTTACAGCGCGAGGCCATTATTGCCGCTTATCCTGAACTAATCGCACATTGTTATCCGGGTATTGTTTATCCTCTAGGTGGTGTTCAGCGTAGCTATATTCCGTCGCTACAGCAATCTGAGCTTGATTTAGCAAGCGCGGATCCAGATAAAATTGACGCCGCAAGCAGCGGTAGTGGGGATTAGTATGAATTTTTATACGCGTTTGCAAAATGAAACCCAATTAGATCGCGAGGCGCTCTACCAGATCGATTTTTTGCAGCGTGGGGTGGCTGGCGAATTGAGCTTGCAGGATTACATCGGTTTTTTACGCCAAGCTTACCATCATGTTAAACACACCGTGCCGTTGTTAATGGCCTGCGGTGGTCGGCTGCCGGAGCACTATGAGTGGCTGCGCGAGGCGGTGGCAGAGTATATAGAAGAAGAGTTGGGCCACCAGCGCTGGATTTTAAACGATATAGCCGCCTGTGGTGGCGACAGCGAGACGGTTAGTAATAGTCGCCCGGCCGCCGCAACTGAACTGATGGTTGCCTACGCTTACGACAAGATTAACCGCGTAAATCCGGTCGGCTTTTTTGGTATGGTGCAGGTGCTAGAGGGCACTAGCATTGCGATTGCCGACAGTGCGGCCGATGCTATTCAAGCCAAACTCGGCCTGCCCAATAAAGCCTTTAGCTACCTAAAATCCCACGGCGCCCTCGATGTTAGCCACGTAGAATTTTTTAAAGATTTAATGAACCGCATCGACAATCCTGCCGACCAAACGGAGATTATTCACAGCGCCAAACTGTTTTACCGGCTCTACGGGAATATCTTCCGTGAGCTGGGCAGCAGCACATCCCTATCACAGGCCGCTTAAGGCCGAGCAGCACAAGGATTCGCTATGACCGCGCTTAAAATTGTTTTGACTGGTGCCACCGGCGGTATCGGCAGCGCGATGGCGCAAAGTTTTGCTCGCGCGGGCCACCGTTTGATTTTGCTGGGTAGAAATAGCGACGCCCTAGCGGCGCTACAAGGGAGGTTGCAGGAGCCCAGTCGTCACCAAATTATGCTGGCAGATTTAAGTAGCGCCGCGACGATTGCGAGCATCGCTGCCAAGTTGGCGGCGATGGGTGAAATAGATGTGCTTATAAATAATGCGGGGCTGTCTGATTTTGGTTTAGTCGCCGACCTGCAAGACGACGCCATAGCCCAAATGCTGCAGGTAAATTTATTAGCGCCGATGCGACTTTGCCGAGCATTGCTACCGTTGCTTAGTAGCAGCGGTAATGCCGCTATCATCAACATTGGTTCCAGTTTCGGCAGTATTGGCTATCCGGGCTTTAGCGCCTACTGTGCCAGTAAGTTTGGTCTGCGCGGTTTTACCGAGGTGCTACAGCGTGAGTTGGCCGATCAGCCTATCGCCGTACATTATCTTGCGCCGCGGGCGGTGCGAACTACGATGAATAGTCCCGCAGTGATGGCGATGAACAAGGAGTTAGGCAACCGCGAGGACGAGCCTGAAATTGTCGCTGCCGCCGCTTTGCAATTACTCACCCAGCGGCGCAGTAGCAGCCGCTATCTAGGCTGGCCAGAAAAACTTTTTGTACGCCTCAATGCCTTGCTGCCTAATGTGGTGGCTAATGCGCTAAAAAAACAATTACCAACCATTCGCCGCTACGCCACCCAGCACCGAGGCCACTAGCGGTGCCCCAACCGTGTATTGAATACGTGCTAGTATCAAAGCTTCTGTGTGAGCCGAGTTATAAACCATGCGCCTATTGCTAATAGAAGATGACGAATCTTTAGCCGAAGGAATGTTGACTGCATTGCGTCGCGCTGGGTATGCGGTCGACCACGCCGCAACTGGCGCCGAAGGTCGCCGTTTTTCTGAGGCAGGCCAGTTAGATTTAGTAATTTTAGATTTGGGCCTGCCCGATATCGACGGTCTTAGTTTATTGCGAGAGTTGCGTCAGCTACTAGCTGGAATTCCTGTGCTTATTCTTACCGCGCGGGACGCGCTTAGCGACAAGATAGCCGGCCTCGATGCCGGTGCCGACGACTATCTAACCAAGCCCTTTGCATTTGAAGAGTTATTGGCACGTATTAGAGTGCTGTCGCGGCGCAATGGTCAGCTGCGTGAAACCGAGCTGCAAATTGGCAATGTGAGTATTAATATTGCGAGCCATGAAGTGCAAATGAATGGCGAAGTACAAAAAGTGTCACGGCGCGAATTTGCTATTTTACGGGCCTTGGCCGACCGCCCAGGTCAGGTCTTTAGTCGCGAGCAGTTAGAGGAAAAGCTCTATAGTTGGGGCGACGAAGTGAGCAGCAATACTGTAGATGTGCATGTTCACAATTTGCGTAAAAAATTGGGTCATTCTCTGATCAAAACTATTCGCGGTGTCGGCTTTATTCTGGGCGCCAGTGAATGAATTCTATGCGTCGCTTTCTGGTTATCAGCGTGCTCTCGGCGTTGATGCTGGTCAATTTTATTGCCGCGTTGCACGGCTATCGCTCTAGTATGCTTGAAGCCGAAAGCCTGTTTGACCAAAAGCTCAGCGAAATGGCTGCCCAGTACGCGGTGATACCGCTGACGGGAAGTGTGCCGCCACCGGCACCCGACGACCAGCAAATGGTGTTTCAAATCTTTAGCCAAGAGGGGCGGTTATTGTGGCGCTCTGCCCACGCGCCAGTAGATTTGATTAGCGACGAGCCGGGTTTTAGCGAACATAATTTTAACGACTATCGCTGGCGAACCTTAAGTTATTTAAACAAGGATAATGGCCGCAGGGTGGTGGTTGCCGAACGGGTAGATCAGCGCTATCGGCTGGCCGAGAGTGTGATATTAGAATCCATTGTGCCGGTGGTGTTGGTGCTGCCAGTCGCGGGTATATTAATTTGGCTAATTATCGGTCACGGCTTAAATAGCTTGGGGGTGTTGGCGGGAATTTTGCGCCGCAAGAATCCCGACGATTTTGGCGCCATTAAAGTAGATGGCGCCCCAGAAGAATTGATGCCAGTGATCAACTCGGTTAATGCCATGCTGGGGCGCTTGAACGCCTCGTTTGAGCGGGAACGCCGCTTTTCTGCCGACGCCGCTCATGAATTGCGTACGCCTATTAGCGCCATAAAAATGCACTTGCATAATGTTCGCGAAGAATTGCCCGGCGGCAGTGATTCGCTGCGCAGCTTAACAAAAGACGTCGATCGCTTGGCGCACTTGGTCGAGCAAATGCTTTTGTTACACCGCACCACACCAGATCATTACCCAGCTAAGTTTGAGCCAATTTCACTACCTAGCTTAGCGCGTGAACTTATTGCCGAGCGCTACGCAGATTTTGCGGCAAAAGATCAGAGCATCGAGTTAGTTGGCGAAGCGGTGACCGTAGATGGCGATCGCTTTGCGCTGGGTATTTTAGTGCAAAATCTGCTTAACAACGCCAGCAAATATACCCAGCAACAGGGCCGCATCGAGGTGCGCGTAGAGCGCAGGGCCGACGGTGTGTGGCTAACGGTGGCTGATAATGGGCCTGGAATTAATGAGGTAGCGCAGCTGCGGGTGTTTGAACGGTTTTATCGCTTGGGTGGCGATCGTCACAGCTCGGGGGTGAGTGGCTGCGGTTTGGGCCTGTCTATTGTTGAACATATTGCAGAATTGCACGGCGCAAAAATTATGATGGCAAAAGGTCTAGATGACGGCCCAGGCCTAGCGGTTAGCATTATTTTCCCGCTGCCGCCAAGCACCGCAACAAGTAGCGAGCTTGGTATTAAAGTAAAACCCATCAATAGTGCTAAGCGTTACAGCGGGCAGGGAGGTAAGCAGTGACAAGATTGATTGGCAAGCTCCCAATGTGTTGGCTTAGCCTGTTAACGCTGCTGCTATTGCCCGCAGCTGCGGCGCTGGCAGATAAACCGGTGTTCAATATTGAAATTCGTGAACATTTATTTTCGCCCTCGGAATTGCGCGTGCCGGCTAATACTAAAATTAAACTGTTAGTCCACAACCTCGACAGTACGCCAGAAGAGTTTGAAAGCTACGAGCTTAATCGCGAGAAGGTTATTTTAGGTGGCCACAAGGCCGTAATTTTCATCGGACCTTTACCTGTCGGTAACTATCCGTTTTTTGGGGAGTTTAATCCGAAAAGTGCTCAGGGGAAAATCATTGCAGAATGATGAAATATAATCCACGCAAGAGTGAACAAGTATGTTGTTGACCAGTGTTGTCATCATTATTCGGGAAGTCCTCGAGGCGGCGCTGTTAATTAGTATTTTGCTGTCGATGTGCCGCCAGCTCCGTATTAGCCAAGCGTGGTTTAAGTGGGGGGTGTTGGCGGGCTTGTTGGGTTCGGTGCTCTACGGCAGCCAAATGGGCGCTATATCGCAAATGTGGGACGGTGTTGGCCAGGAGCTAAGCGATGCGAGTATCCAAGCCCTTATTTATCTTTGTCTATTGTATAGCTGCCGAAAATTATTATTTTATCTTCATAATCCCCATCCGGCAGGTAGCGGTTTATTGTCGGTAATGGGCGCGGCAATCGCCTTGGCGGTGATTAGGGAAGGCTCAGAAATTTATATTTATTTGTCGGCGTTTCAGCAGAGCAGCGAATCGCGGATGGGCCTGTATAGTGGCTCGGCGATTGGCTTGGGTATTGGCTTTAGTTTTTGCGCGCTATTTTATTACTGGTTGCTCAGCTTTAGTCCGCGCCGAGCGGTGTTACTCGGCTGCGGCTTGCTAAGCCTCGTAGCGGGTGGCATGGTGTTGCAGGGATGCAAAATGTTAACCCAGGCAGATTGGCTGCCCGACGGCCAAGCCTGGGACACGAGTAATCTATTGCCTGAGGATGGTCTACCCGGACAATTACTGTATGCCATGATGGGTTACGAGGCCTCGCCGTCGCCCGCTCAAGTAGCAATTTACGCGGCGGCGATATTATTGATGCTGGCAAGTTTACTGCTGAGTTATCGGCAGGGCGCTAAGCGGTTATCTTCGGAAACATCAGCAGCGGAATAATAATGACAGCCATCGAGTACACACTTTTCCATCGCTTCATGGCTTGCAGTATTAGTGCCGTGTTTCTGGGTATTGCCAGTCAGTCTGCTCAAGCAGATGGTTTGGCAGTAGACAAAATATACGCGCCTTATGTTAACGCTCTAGAAAAAGAGCTCGAATACCGGATTAGCCGCGCGCAAGGCGGCTTGCAAGCGCCCAATGGCATCATTATTCAGCGTTTAGGCTTTGGCGCCGCCATAAGCGATACTCTTGCGCTAGAAGCTTATGTGATTGGCCGTGGCGACGACGATGCCTCGAGCTTTAGTGGCTATGAACTGGAAGCGCGCTGGCAGCTCACCGAGCAAGGCGAATACCCAGTGGATTGGGGCGTAATAGTAGAATACGAAAATAGCCGCGACAGCGATGTCGAAGAATTAGCAACTAAATTGATCGCCCTGCGAGAGTGGGGCAGCTATATTTTTACCGGCAATGCGGGTTTAATTTATGAAGACAGTGAAGCTACCGGCGCCGAATTTGAGACCAGCCTCTCGGTGCAGGCGCGCTACCGCTATAAGCCCTTTTTAGAACCCGCCCTAGAATTTTACGCCGCAGAAGATTACCGCGGTATTGGTCCGGCCTTGGTGGGAATGACCCGCCTCAGTACCACCGACAGTATCCGCTGGGAGCTCGGCAGTGTTATTGGTTTAAATGAAAGTAGCGCCGACTATACACTGCGTTTGATGTTGGAATATGAATTTTATTAGCAAGCTGCGTCAGGGCATTGAAGCGACAGAGGGATGCACTAATAAGTAAGTTCGTCTAATGTTTAGCAATACAAAAAGCGCTTGTTCAATAGCGACACGGAAAACCTAAAAAGGATGTATTAATGGAATACTTTACCGACGCTTTTAAAAAATACGCTGAGTTTTCGGGGCGGGCAAGCCGCAAAGACTATTGGATGTTCGTGCTAATTTACGTTCTTATTTATGTTGGGCTGTTTGTTATTGATAGTGTGCTATACACGGCGTGGCTTGCGCCAATATTTTCTCTCGTCGTTTTAATTCCCAGTATTAGTATCACGACGCGCCGTCTGCATGATACCAGTCGCTCCGGATGGTGGCAGTTGATCTACCTTATTCCTTTAATTGGTGCGATTGTGATGCTCATTTTTCTTTGCGAGGCAAGCCATTCAGATAATAAGTATGGGGCGGCACTGGTGCTTGAGTAGTCTGGTCGGTTTGTATTCATTGTGGCAGAGCGGCGGCTAATTTTTATTTAGTCGCTTTAAAATTTTCCTGTACGGTGTAGCGGAAAAATACTGGGAATGTGTTTTTCACGTAGATTTGTTCTTTTATCATGTATTTTGAGCTAATACCGCGGCTCAGGCGAACGATCACGCCGCGGGCGTCCAGTCGGTAAACTTCGCCCTCAATTTCTTCGCTGTGGTGGTCGTGAAACAGGATGTTACCGCTCAAGGTCTCACCTACTTGTAGGGGCGATTCTGATTTTTTGGCAAGTAAAATGCCGAGCTCTGAAATTTCTAAAACCCGGTAGGCGGTGTCTTTATCTACCGTGAGTGGCGGTTGCGCTGCTCGGGGGTAGGGCAGACGGAAAAAACGTCGCAGATTATTTATTTTATTAATCATATTTATATTTTACTTTTTTAGTTTTGATGGGCCCACCTGTTTGTATGTGCGCTTGGTTATTCTAGCGTTTTATATAGAGACTTGGGCGGCGCGCAAGGCGCGACGCAGTGCTGAATAATCACTGGCTTGGCTTAGGCTTGGCGGGTGCTCGCCCTCGGGGATGCAGCCCATTTCAATTAGCGCCCATTTTAATGGGGTGGAATTTGGGTCTTCTAAAAGTGCTGCGTATAGCGCTTGTAGGTGGCGGTCTAGAGCGAGCGCGCCGGCGCGGTCTCCGGCTTGGGCTAGGTTAAATAATTTTTGCATTTGTGCTGGATTGACGTTGGCCACTATCGAAACGCTGCCGTTGTAGCCCATTAGTATTTGCTGACATGCGCTGGCGTCATGGCCGGCGTATAAGCCGAATCCGCTGGGCAACTTAAGGCTGAGGAGTTCTTGGCTATGCTCGGTATTTGCCGAGCTGTCGACAAAGCCGCTTACTCCTGAAATGCGGGCAAGTTCGGTTACAGTATTGGATGAACCCACATTAGGGTTGTCGAGGTTTGCACGCACTAGTAGCGGGCGTTTGGCTAGGTTGGCGATCTCGCGAATAGTTTCTAGCATCCGGCTTTGGGAGAGGCCGGCGGCGGCAGGTATGCTAATCAGCAGCGCACTCGCGCCGCATTCATCGGCGATATTGGCGTACTCAAAAGTTTGCTCGTTAACCTTATCGCCGAGGTCGGCAATAATAGAGATTCGCTGGTCGGCTTGCCAAATTGCACGACGCAGTAACTCTGTGCGTTCTTCTATATTTAAAATTTCCGCTTGGTGGTTTGCGCTGCCGACAATTAATGCGTGACTAGCGTTATCCACATGCCAGTCCACCAGGGTTTCCAGTGTTTCGTAGTCTGGCGCACCGTTAACGTGCGTGGGCGTAATCAGATCAATAATAATTCCCTTTAACATGAAGTCGCGCCTTTTATTGCGGCAATGAAATTTAAGTATAGTCGTGAGTTTGCAATGCGTATAGCGCGCGAGCAATACAGAGCTACATCACTGATATTGGCTGGCTGAAGCTAGGCTTGGTGCGGCAAAGCTGGGGTATAGTTTTGTAAAGACGCCCCGAGCTAATTAAACAGAAGCGTATACGGTACGATTAGAAAGCCAGCGCTGAATAAGCGGTTTTATCCGTTCGGGGTATTGTTGCATGATGAGCTGAGCTTGTTCGCGCACGGCGTCGAGTAGGTCTTCGTCGCGCTGTAAGTCGGCGATTCTAAAACTCATCAAGCCGGTTTGGCGGGTGCCGAGTACTTCACCCGGTCCGCGCAGCGCTAAGTCTTGTTCTGCAATGACAAAACCGTCGTTGCTATCGCGCAGTGCCGATAGTCGCTCGCGGCCATTGCGCGATAGCGGCGCTTGATACAGCAGTACGCAAAAACTTTGTAGACTGCCGCGGCCGACGCGGCCACGCAATTGGTGGAGCTGAGCAAGGCCGAGGCGCTCGGCATTTTCAATGACCATTAAGGACGCGTTGGGCACATCTACGCCCACTTCTATAACGGTGGTGGCGACTAATAAATCGAGTTCTGCGGCTTTAAATTCAGCCATTACCGCCGCTTTTTCTTTGGGCTTCATGCGGCCGTGAACCAAGCCGACGCGCAATTCTGGCAGGGTTTCTTTGAGTAATTCCCAGCTCGCCTCAGCGGCCTGGGCCTGCAATTTATCAGAATCTTCAATGAGGGTGCATACCCAATACGCCTGCTGACCACTGGCACAGACCCCGCGCAGTCTTTCCATAACATCGCCGCGCCGTTCGTTGCCGAGCACCACGGTGTTTACCGGCGTGCGCCCGGGCGGTAACTCGTCGATAACCGAGGTATCGAGATCGGCGTAAGCTGTCATTGCTAGGGTGCGGGGAATGGGGGTGGCGGTCATGATGAGCTGGTGGGGTTGGCCTACATTGGCGGCGGCCTTTTGTTTTAGCGCCAAGCGCTGATGCACCCCAAAGCGGTGTTGCTCATCAATTATTACCAGACCGAGGCGGGCGAACTCAACATCGTTTTGAAAGAGCGCGTGGGTGCCAACGGCGAGGTGGGCGCTGTGGTCGGCAATGGCATCGCTTTGCAGTTGGCGGGCCTTGCCCTTTAATTTACCGGTGAGCCAAGCCACCTTTAAACCGAGAGGTTCCAGCCACTGGCTGAAGCTGTGGTAATGCTGTTCGGCCAATATTTCGGTGGGCGCCATCATAGCCACTTGATAGCCGCTGCTAATCGCGCGCAGCGCTGCAAGCGCGGCCACGGCGGTTTTACCGCTGCCAACATCGCCCTGCACTAAGCGCAGCATGGGAATGTGGCCGCGCAAGTCGGTGGCAATTTCTTTGGCGACCCGCTGCTGGGCAGCAGTTAGAGTAAAGCCCAGCCCTTTTAAAAATTCGCGCTGCAAGGTGGTGGGGCCGTCGAGTGCAGGGCCGCCGGCCCGCTGGGTTTCTTTGCGCAGTTCCTGCAGTGCTAAATTGTGAGCGAGCAATTCTTCAAATGCTAAGCGCCGCTGACTGGGGTGTAGGCCATCTTGTAATTGGCTTATTGATGCGTCGGTGGGCGGATGATGTAAATAGCGTAGCGCCTCGGCCAAGGTCCAGTGGCTGCGGGTTAACGTAGTGGGTAGGGATTGCTTGGGCAGCAACTCACTTACCGGGTGGTGGTCGAGGTACTGCAGCGCCTGATCGCAGAGTTTACGCCAGCTGGTTTGCGCAAAACCTTCGGTACTAGGATAAATAGGGGTCAGGCGCTCTTCAACGGGCTCTGGTTCGTCGCCACCAAGCACGCGGTATTCGGGGTGGTAGAATTCTAGGCCGCCGCTGCCCCGCCGAGGTTCCCCAAAGCAGCGCAGACGTGCACCAGGGGTGAGCTGTGCTTTTTGGGCGGCGCTGAAATGGAAAAAGCGCAGGGTGGTGGTGCCACTGCCATCTTGAATGCGACATACCAAGCTGCGGCGCCGGCCAAAAACAATATCGGCGACCAGTACCTTGCCTTCAATAACAACATCGGTGCTGAGTTGCAGCGAGCCAATTGGGGTGATGCGGGTGCGGTCCTGATAGCGCAGCGGCAGGTGGAACAGCAAGTCTTGGATGGTGGTAATACCCAACGCCGACAGTTTCTCTTTAAGCTTTGGTCCCACGCCCTTCAAAACCGCGATGCTGAGTTGATCCATCGCAAGTGTTGCGGGCGGTTTATTGGTGGGCGGGCGATTCATTAGCTGGGCTTAGGCTTCGGCGCTGGGCAAAATAGTTAGCGCGGGCGCGGTGGCCTTAATCGCGCGACTAACAACATCCACGGCTTGGTGACGGGGAAAACTGGCTCGCCATGCCAGTGCCACGGTGCGGGTTGGCGCGGGGTCGGCAAAGGGCCGCGTACACAACACACCGTCGCCGTAGGGTGCAACTTGCGCGGCAGACAGGGGCAAAATGGTTATGCCGAGTTTAGAAACCACCATGTGCTTTAAGGTTTCTAATGAGCTGCCTTCCACCACTGACTGCAAAAGCCGATCGCCGTTGGCAAAGGTTTGCCGCAAGCCTGGGCAGGCGGCCATAACCTGATCCCGAAAGCAGTGACCTTCGCCGAGTAGCAACACGTTTTCATTGAGCAAGTCGTCTTGGTGCAGCACTGTTTTAGCCGCTAAGGGGTGGTCGCAGGGTAGTAGCACCACAAAGGGTTCTTCGTAGAGCGGCTGGGTAACCACATCGGGTTCGTTAAAAGGCAGCGCCACAATAATCGCGTCGAGCTGGGATGCGCGCAGGCGTTCGCGCAGTACGCCGGTAAGGTTTTCTTCGATGTACAAGGGCATGTCCGGCGCGTATTCGCGAATCAGCGGAATACAGCGCGGGTAAAGATAGGGGCCAACGGTGTGAATCGCGCCGATGGCGAGCGGCGTACCAAGCGGGTCGCGGCCCTGATTGGCCAGTTCACGAATATGATCGGCTTGCTCAAGAACCACCCGCGCTTGGCGAATAACTTGCTCGCCTACCGGTGTGGTTTTGATTTGGCCGCGGTTGCGCTCAAACAGCGAGATACCGAGTTCGTCTTCCAGCTTTTTTATGGCCACGCTTAGGGTGGGCTGGCTGACAAAACATTTTTCTGCCGCTTTGCCGAAATGCCCCGAATCTTTCAGGGCAATAATGTAGCGCAGTTCGGTCAGCGTCATAAAAGATACCTGCTTAACGGCAAAAGCCTAATAGTTAATAGCTATGGCGTCTAATAGTACCCTGCCGTCTTTAAAAGGCAATTTATTCTTTTATGTCAGTCGCTTAGATTAGTCTTCAAATCGTAACAGGATTTTGCCGATATGCGCGCCACTTTCCATGCGGGCGTGGGCGGCGGCGATCTCTTCAAAGCGAAATACGTGGTCAATTACCGGCTTCATTTTGCCATTGCTATACAGCGGCAGTACCTGCTCTTCAATCTCCGCCGCCATTTGCGCTTTTTGTTCGCCGCTTTGGGCGCGCAGGGTAGAGGCGGTTAAAGTGAGGCGCTTCATGAGGACTGGCACAAAATTGAGTTCGGCGTTAAAGCCGGCCTGAAAGGCAATAAACACAATGCGGCCGTCGGCAGCGGCGAGCTTAATGTCCTTTTGGATATAGTCGCCGCCGACCATGTCGAGAATCACATCCATGCCGTGGCCGTCTGAAGCTTCGGCGAGAACAGTTTCGAAGGCCTCGGTTTTGTAATTGACCGCCTTAATGGCGCCGAGATCTTCGCAGGCTGCACATTTGGCTTCGCTACCGGCGGTGGTATAAACCTTGGCGCCCATCGCGGTGGCTAGGCAGATGGCGGTGGTGCCGATGCCGCTGCTGCCACCATGAACCAAAAAGTGCTCGCCAGCTTGCAATTTGGCGCGCTGAAAAACATTGTGCCATACCGTGAACAAGGTCTCGGGCAGGGCGG
This sequence comes from Zhongshania guokunii, assembly GCF_040892635.1. Classification (NCBI taxonomy): domain Bacteria; kingdom Pseudomonadati; phylum Pseudomonadota; class Gammaproteobacteria; order Cellvibrionales; family Spongiibacteraceae; genus Zhongshania; species Zhongshania guokunii. Next base: position 128,257 of record NZ_JBFRYA010000011.1, read on the forward strand.
CGGCATCGAGCGCCGACAAGCCTTTTGGAATCGGCAGGCATTGGCTGGCAGGAGCCACGGTGTAGTCGGCATAGCCGCCGCCATTGCACAGTGCGCAGATCATATCGCCAACCGCCCAGCGGCTGACCTCGCTGCCGACTGCCACGACTTCACCAGAAACCTCCAATCCCAATATGGGGCTGGCGCCGGCTGGCGGTGGATACAAGCCATAGCGCTGCATTAAGTCGGGGCGATTAACACCGGAGCCAATCACTTTAATGAGGACTTCGTTGGCGGCAGGGGTCGGCATGGCTTCGGTGCCGAGGCTAAGGCTGTGATCTTCGCTATTTACGATGACAATGCGGCGGGTGGCGGGAATCGTTGACATGGTCGTCCTCGGGGTCAAAGTGCTAAGCTCTGCGTCGGCGTTTAGGGTGGCCACTTAAAACCTAGCAAAAAAGATGTGGGTCAGTATAGCGAAGACCGAAGCAACTGAGCCAATTGCCAGCGTGCAACGTTGGTAAATTAAATTTAGGAGAGCAGTTTGGCGATGGGTGACGACGAGATGACCAAGCAAAAGAAGTTACTGATTATTGGCTGTGGTGACATCGGCAATGGCCTAGCGCAGATGTTTTTGCCGCGCGGCTGGCAGGTGCAGGGCCTGCGCCGTGATATTACTAAACTGGCCGCAGGTATTGAACCGCTGGCGGCAGATGTGTGTGAGCCCCGCAGTATTGCAGCTCTTGGCCCTTTGCAGGCCGACTATGTGGTGGTGACCTTAACGCCGGCCGGCAATAACGCCGCGGGCTATGCTGCGGTGTTTGAGCAGGGTTTGGCGAATATATTGGCCGCGATTGCGACGGCGCCTAAGCGTATCTTTTTTGTGTCGAGCACCGGTGTTTACGCTCAGGCTAATCACGACCTGATTGATGAGCTGAGCGAAACCAGTCCAGATCGCTTCTCTGGGCAAAGTTTATTAAGAGGCGAGCAAGCTATTGCCGCCGCTGGCTGGCCGTATAGCAATATTCGCTTTGGTGGTATCTACGGTACGGGTCGATTCTTTATGCTAAATAAAGTTTTGGCGGGCGACTGCGCGCCGGCAGAACCACTGCACTACACCAATCGCATCCACCGCGACGACTGCGTTGGCTTTATTGCGCATTTAATTAATAAGGCTGAGGAGGGCGGCGAGCTTGAAAATTGCTATGTTGGCGTTGATGACGAGGCGGCGAGTATTCAAGATGTGCAGGGCTGGTTGGCAGAGCAATTAAATGTGGCCTACGCCAGCAAGGGTGAGCCTATTGCGCGCACCGGCAGCAAGCGCTGCGTAAATGCTCGGCTGCGTGCCAGCGGTTACGCATTGAAGTACCCAACATTTCGCAGCGGCTTTGAACCGGTACTGCGCGCATGGCGGGCTAGTACCGGAAAAGCGCAAAATAGCGATTAAAGCGCGAGAATCACTTCGACTTCAATCAGCGCGTTGCGGGGCAGGGCCGCAACTTGCACACAGGCGCGCGCGGGGTAGGGCTCGCTAAAGAACTTAGCCATTACCTCGTTAACTTGAGCAAATACACTTAAGTCGGTTAAGGAGATATTAACCTTAACGGCGTTATTCAAGCTGCCGCCGCTGGCATCTGCCACTGCTGCAAGATTGTGAAAAACTTGGGTGGCCTGCTCAACAATACCGCCCTCGATCATGGTCATGGTTTCTGGAACCAAGGGAATCTGACCAGACAGGTAAACCGTATTACCCACCTTCACCGCTTGCGAGTAAGTGCCAATGGCTTCTGGGGCGTGAAGGGTGTTGATGTATTCTTTAGTGCTCATGGGGTTTGCTTCCTAGTTTCAGGATTGATATTGATTAGTGGAATTGCTTAATGCTGGACGGGAGACGGGAGATGCCAAGATAAGCGGCTTTTGCGTTTACCGTCTCTCATCAAGCGTCTGGCTGATCAATGCCTTTCCCGCGTTACCTTAATCACCGCCGGAATATTTCTAATCCGGCGCATTACATTGGCCAAATGCACCCGCGAGCGCACGCCGACAATAAGGTGAATGGTACTGATTTTGGCGTTTTCGTCTTCTACGCTGATTTTTTCTATGCTGCCATCGGCGCCGTTTACGCGGGTAGCTAACACAGCAATAATGCCGCGTTGTTTGGTTAGTTCAATTTTCATTTCTACCGAGAAGTCGCGCTCGATATTTTCGGCCCAGCTCAGTGGTACTACGCGGTCGGGCTGGCTGCTTAACTCAATGCTGTTGTGGCAGTTTTCGCAGTGCACTACCACGCCCTTTTCGGAGCTGACGATGCCAATGATATGGTCGCCGGGTATGGGGTAGCAGCAGCGGGCAAAGTTAACCAAGAAGCCTTCGGTGCCGTGAATGACCATAGACTGTCGGGTTGGTGGCGGTCGCAGGGCGTCGCCGTCGGCGATATCGTCGCGCAAATTGAGCAGCTGGCGCGCAGTTAAGTAGGCAACTCGGTTGCCCATGCCAATCTGCTCATAAACATTGTCTGGGGTTTTGGCGTGGGTAGTTTCAATTAACTGCTGGATGTACTTGCCTTCAAAGTCGGCAATGTTCTCGTTCATGCTGGCCAGCGCGCGCTCTAGCATGCGCTTGCCCAAGGTAACGGCTTCGTTCTTGCGCTGGTATTTCAGGTGGTGGCGAATACCCGTGCGGGCTTTAGCGGTAACCACAAAATGCAGCCACGCGGGATTGGGTTGGGCGCCGGGGGTGGTGATGACTTCTACAGTTTGGCCGCTTTGCAAGGTTTCCGACAGTGGTGCTAGGCGGCGATTAATCCGACAGGCCACACAGCTATTCCCAATATCGCTGTGTACCGCGTAGGCAAAGTCGACGGCGGTAGCGCCAGCTGGCAATTCCATAATGTCGCCGCGGGGTGTGAATACATACACCTCGTCGGGGAATAAATCGATTTTTACATTCTCGATAAATTCCAGAGAGTCGCCAGCACGCTCCTGCATTTCTAGCAGGCCCTGCACCCATTGGCGGGCGCGGGCGTGGCTGGAATTGCGTTTGGGTTCGTGTTCCGAGCTTTTATACAGCCAGTGAGCGGCAATGCCGTTATTGGCCATGTCTTCCATGTCATGGGTGCGAATTTGAATTTCAATCGGCACGCCCTCTAAGCCGAACAACACCGTGTGTAAAGACTGGTAGCCATTGGCTTTGGGAATGGCAATATAATCTTTGAACTGGCCTGGCACCGGCTTGTAGAGGCTGTGTACGCAGCCTAAAACCCGATAACAGCTGTCGACCGAGTCCACCACAATGCGAAAAGCATAGAGATCCATGATCTCTTTAAGCGACTTACGCTTATTGCGCATTTTACTGTAAATACTGAATAGGTGCTTTTCGCGGCCGATAACATTGGCCGTATGACCTTCTTCGGTCAGGCAATTTTCAATACTTTCTTTAATATTGCTTATGGTTTTTTTGCGGTCGCCAAAGCGGGTGGTAATGGCCTTGCGAATGCGTCGGGCACGCATGGGGTGCATAGACATAAAGCCTAGGTCTTCAAACTCCACCCGAATATTGTGCATACCCAAACGCTGGGCGATTGGCGCGTAAATTTCTAAGGTTTCTTTGGCGATGCGTCGGCGCTTGTCTTGGGGCATGGCGCCGAGGGTGCGCATATTGTGCAGACGGTCGGCCAGTTTAACCAAGATAACCCGAATATCCTTAGCCATGGCCAGCGCCATTTTTTGGAAATTCTCGGCCTGCTGCTCGGCCTTAGACTGAAACTCGATACGGGTTAGCTTAGAAACCCCATCGACAAGTTCGGCCACCACTTCGCCAAATTGATTACTTAAGCCCTGCTTAGTGACGTGGGTGTCTTCAATAACGTCGTGAAGCATAGCCGCCATCAAACTTTGAACGTCCATGTGCATTTCAGCAAGGATGCAGGCAACGGCGAGGGGGTGGGTTACATATGCTTCGCCACTGCGGCGATTTTGGCCTTCGTGGGCCTGTTCGGCGTAATAGTAAGCGCGCCGAACCTGATTGACCTGTTCGGGGGTGAGATATTCAGCAAGGGAAATAGCTAGGGCGTCGATCGATCCGGCCGGCACATTAGTGCTGCTGCTTGGATTGAAAAAACTGTATTGATGCATCGACGCCCCTTTCAGACGCGAATTACAGTGAAGCGGCGCCCAATTCAGCGCCCAGATCGATTTCTGGCTCGTCGTCGTGCTTGTTGGCAGCCATCACCTGTTCGCGGGTGATCTTGCCTTCGGCCAGTTCGCGCAGCGCAATAACCGTTGGCTTATCGCCTTCTTCAGCTACCAGCGCAGTTTTGCCGCCAGTTGCCAGAGCATGGGCGCGCTTGCTGGCGACCATAACTAATTCAAAGCGATTATCGACGGCTTGTAGGCAGTCTTCAACAGTAATTCGGGCCATGATGTGTTTCCTGCAGACTAAACAAAATCAGCGCACAAATTGCGCGCTGTTAATTACTTGGCAGTCTATCAAAAAGCGTGAGCTTATGACAGTAGCGCGGCAAGCAGGGCGTCATGACGGTCCTGTTGCTTGTCGAGTTGCAGGCGACGGGCGCGAATAATCGCCTCCAAGTCACCGAGCGCGGTGTTAAAGTCGTCGTTAATGACCACGTAATCGCCTTCAACATAGTGCGACATTTCGGCAACAGCGGCGTCCATGCGGCGCTGAATCACACTGTCATCGTCTTGACCCCGGCCAGTGAGGCGCTCATTTAGCGCCTCGCGCGACGGTGGCAGAATAAAAATCGCGATTGTTTCCGGCATTAGGCGGCGCACTTGCTGGGCGCCCTGCCAGTCAATTTCCAGAATGACATCTTCGCCACGGGCCAGCTCCGACTCCACCCACGCCTGGGAAGTGCCGTAAAAATTATCGAATACCTGGGCGTGTTCTAAAAATGCCGTTTGGCCCAGCATCTGCTGAAACACCTCATGGCTGATAAAGTGATAATTCACCCCATCCTGCTCACCAGGGCGCATAGGCCTTGTGGTGTGCGAGATCGACACACTGAGCTGGGCAGTGCGTTTCAGCAGCTCCGCCACCAAACTGGTTTTGCCGGCCCCAGAGGGCGCTGAAATGGTATAGAGAGTACCTTGACTGTGCATAGCGACGGGGTCGTCCTCTTTATTGTGCTCGCGGCGGTGGCTGCGCGACAGATAGCGTTTAGATTATACGACCAGTTTAGCAAGGCGTCACGGAAGGGGGGGAATTCTGTGGGTATTGGCATTATGCTAGCGATGATCTTAGGTGCCTTGGATTTCGGCGATGCGCCGCTGAGCGTCCTCCGCGGCGTCTTCCTCAGTAAAGCTCAATCCACAATCAAACTCTATTCCGGACTTAGTGATAGCCCATTGAAAGCCGCCCCGCCATCGGTCGGGATTGGCGTCGATATGAATTTCGAATCTAGCGTTCCGGTCGTTTGTGCCTGAGCTGTCGTGTGTTGGTAGATTCATGGTTGCGGTCCGGAGGCGTTTAAATGACCCATTTTCACCAAAGATTGAACTGGAGTCTACGGACTATGCGTCACACTCAATGGGGAAAAGTCAGGGGCATTATCTTGCGGGCATCAGCTTTCACTGGCCCAGCTGGTAGCGGCTGGGGAGAATAAATTGGTTCTCGTTGTAGGTAGAACGACCTACAATGCTTGCCTAATTGGTGTATGGTGTTAATGTTTTTTAACTGTCTGGATATACAGTATGTTGTGCGCTTCAGATCAAGCTTGAGCGCTACGCTCATTGGTCTATCTGGTACATGAGTCGTTGATGCGGAAAACAACCAAAAAGTCATTCGCCACGCTAAGTAACTAAAAAACCACTTGGGTATTTTGGTCAACAATCAAAAATTGTAGTAGTAAATAATGAAGAATAGAAAAGACATACTGGCTTCGGCTGAGCGCCTAATTGCACCATTTGTTCTGCCGCATGTACCTGAGGGCACAGAGCCGAAGGCGCTTGTAGATCAATGGTTGCATGCTATTGCAACGGGTAGTCAGTTTTTTTGTGATCCTACTATTACGCCACCAGCGGCGATGAAGAAGAAAATACTCGCGGCACTTAAAAAACAGAAAATATATACAAATCAGGATGATTTTTTTGATCTGGTTTTCGGCGCTCTTAAGCTCAGGCCAGAAAAGAACGCTAGGTTTAGATTTATTGATCTTTTTGCTGGCATTGGTGGTGTCAGGCTTGGATTTCAAAATGCGGGTGGAGCTTGCGTTTTTTCATCTGAATTTGATCGGCATGCTCAGCAGACATATTTTCGTAATCATGGGGAGCACCCATTTGGGGATATCACCTTAGTAGATCCAAATAGCATCCCTGATCATGATGTTCTTTTAGCAGGCTTCCCCTGCCAGCCATTTTCTCATGCGGGACTAAAACTTGGGATTGAGGATACTAGGGGGACATTATTTCACGATATAGCAAAAATAATTGAAATTAAGAAGCCTCGATTCGCGCTATTAGAAAACGTAAAGGGGCTGATAAGCCATGATAAAGGGCATACTTTAAAAGTAATTCTTAAAACTATGACAATGATAGGGTATAGCTGCAATATACCAAAAGAAACCATTGAACACGGTACCACCAAAGAAATACAAAATTTGGCTAAAGAAATGGTGTTGAAATCAATTGATTTTGGTGTTCCGCAAAATAGGCAAAGAATTTACATCGTGCTTTGGCGGGATGGAGAAATTGAACGTTTCGATTATCCTCGGCCGCTTGGTGTAGAGACTAGGGTCGGATCAATCCTAGAGGATAAACCAGATCCGAAATTAACTATTTCGGATCGATTGTGGGAAGGGCATCAGCGCCGGAAAAAGCAAAACAAAATTAATGGAAAAGGCTTTGGTTATGGATTGGTGACTCCAGAGTCGCCCTATACTAATACTATATCTGCGCGATATTACAAAGACGGAAGTGAAATTCTGGTCGATCAAAAGGGAAGTAACCCGAGGAAGGTAAGCCCGAGGGAAGCGGGAAGGTTGCAAGGGTTCCCAGATGAGTTTTTAACGAGTGACTCAAAAGTTCAGGCTTATAAGCAGTTTGGGAATAGCGTATCCGTCCCAGTTGTAGCGGCGCTTGCTAAGAAAATATCTAGCATTATATAGGGATGAAAATGTTAAAAGACTTGAGAATTATTGTTGAGAATAAGGCGTTAATTGTAAATCAAGAAAGTCTTGGTGAAATTAAGATTCCGACGTATTTGAGGGAGGAGCTTCAGAATCATATTCTAGCGAATAAGTTAAAGGTAAATCCATATTCATCTTACGCTAATACAAGCTCAACGAATTTCGCCTTATTTCCAAATCAAATGTATAGATTTGCGGTTGAATTACAGGATTTAGCTTTTGAGCTAAAAAAATATTTTGAATGTATTGACAGGTTTAGATCTAGCTCCGATATTATGTTGCTGTGCGATTCTAATAGACAAAAAATAATCGATAAAGTAGTAGATTCACAGGTATTCAAAGAGGATTTCGATGCTGACGATTACGATTTGTTTGCCGGATTTATTCAATTCAGTGATCAAAATAGCAAAAATGATGAGTTAAGGCTTGGTGGGAAATCAATTTTCAATGTAAATGGCGCTAAAAGAACTATACGGTCTAACGAGGATTGCTTTGGTTCTGTGCTGTTGACGCAAATTAATTTGCCGAATTCATCGTCAAGCATATTCGGTGATCTTGTTTATTCATTAACAGAAAATGTAGAGCTATATGATAAATTGAAAGGTTATTTTCTGTCTTCATATAAGAACATAGGGGAAAAAATTAGCTTAGTTGGTGAGGTTAGATTAGAGAAGCCTTTTCTACTTCTTGCAGGCATATCCGGTACAGGAAAAACCCGTTTTGTACGTGAACAAGCAAAATCTTCTGGGCAGCTGAGTGAAACCTATTGCCTAACTTCGGTAAGGCCTGACTGGCATGAGCCGAGTGATATACTGGGCTATATCTCGCGTCTTTCAAATTACGGTCAAGCGGAATATATCACTACAGACGTATTACAATTTATTGCCAAGGCGTGGCGTGGCATTGCTGACAAGGGCTTAGCAATTGAAGTGCAGGATTGCCCTAGGCAAGGCAAACGTTTGGTGGTGAGTGGCGATCGCACTGCGTTAACCGACGTGTTGCCGTATTGGTTGTGTTTAGATGAAATGAACCTTGCCCCCGTCGAGCAGTATTTTGCCGATTATTTGTCGGTGCTCGAAACGCGAGAATGGCTTTGGGAAGAGGATACTTTTATCTACTTCAGTGATGCCTTATTAAAGCCGGCAACGATTAACGCAGTGGCGGATAAGTCCAAACTAAGAGCTGATCTGGGCTTTGATTCGTCGGACTACGACGAGCTGTGGCAGTTGATTTGCGGGTATGGCTTAGCAATTCCATTTAATTTAATGGTCGCGGGCACTGTGAATATGGATGAAACGACTCATGGTTTTTCGCGTAAGGTGATTGACCGCGCATTGAGCGTTGATTTTGGCGCATTTTTTCCCAATAGCTACGATGATTTTTTGTCTGATCCGCCAGCCATCGTGCACAAAACCCTTAGCTACCCCATTTGGTCAGGTGCTAGAAATAGTGTCGTATTGCTAGATGCGACAGCTGATGTGAAGGGCATAAAATCCATCGCATTTTTAACGGCTGTAAATACGGTTTTAAAAAACACTCCGTTCGAATTGGCGTTCCGAGCACTGAATGAATTATTACTAGCCGTGATCAGCAGTCAGCCACAGAACGAACTCACCCTAAAAGCCGTGTGGGATGACTTTATGATGTGCAAAGTACTCCCTAGGATTGAAGGCGATAGCGACAAGCTGACAACGACAACAGGCGAGAATGTGTTGGCTGAGCTGAATAAGGTGTTGGCTGATCAGTTATCGCCTATCTGGAATGCGGACAAACATAATGATCAAGCTAATCAGCGACCAGACTTGTATCGCGAACAATCGGGCGCTGAGGATACTGCGGAAGAAGATAAAGTGCTGCGTATTGCGTGTCGTTCAAAAGGAAAATTGGCATGGATGAAGCAGCGCTTAGATAGCGCGACGTTCACGAGTTTTTGGCCATAACGCTAAAATAAAAGCAAAAGGAGTGGCTAGGAATGCCTGAGTTATTGCGATTGCAAACGCCTGATTTCGAATTTTCGGTTTGGGCTAATGACATTAGCGCTCGGGCGAAGGTATATCAGGCCACTGTGGAAAAAAGAGCGGGCTTAGCGCTTACCGGAGCCGACGATGAGGAAAATTTAAAACCTGAGCTACGCTTTGCGCCAGAGGTGAAACTGGTTGATATTGCAGTTATTGATATGCCGGACGATAGTTACGTGCAATCAGCGTTGGCGACGAGTGTCACCGCGCCTGAAAAACGTTCAACGCTTCCCTTGAATGCGTTTTTGTTTTTTGAAAATACCCAATATCAGTTTGAATGGGTTTTCTTTGGCGCCGTATCTGATGCCCGCATAGAACACCGTAGCCGAAGCATGAGCGAAGCATTTCGTTTTGTTAAGCAACGCGGCCCGCTTCCTGCGCGTTTAATAGGCTCCATTAATACCGGCAATGATGTTGGCTGGATGCGTTTACCGCTGTCTTTTGAGGAAGAGAGGAAAACGCACATACAGCATATTGCTTTTGAAGTGTTGCCGACGAAAATGGCGCTGCATCAAGACTTACCTGCCATGTATAGAACTATCGATTCTGTTTACCCTCTATGGCGCTTTAGTTTGGTTGAAAAAACCGAGCAAGATGCCGCAAGCAGTAAGCAGCGAGGTCACTTTCCGCTAATGTGGTTGGCTAACTTCGTCGCATTAAGATCGCGATTTGAGCTAGGCCTTAAAGTCATCTGCACGGCACCACACAGTCGGCTTCAACCCACGGTGGCCAATATTAAAGCGGCGAAGTTAAAAGGTCGTCTGCCCTACAAGCTGGGTGAGCAAGTTAAACAAGATTTTGCCAATGGCCAATATGACAAACGTTATCGACTAGAAAAAAAGCAACTGAGCGTAGATACGCCAGAAAATCGTTTTATTAAAATGGCGGTTAAGCGCAGTAAGCGGCAGTTGGCCGAATTTGAAGCCAAGCTGCGCGCAAGTAACAGAGCGCCAGAGCGGCAACGTTTATCGGATTCTTTTTTAAATGAGTTGCATAGCTGGCAACAGCCTCTGCAAAAGGTGTTGAATCAAAGCTTTTTAAAAGAGGTGGGCGCATACGGTGGGCTGAATCGTGAATCGTTGGTGCTACAACAAAAAACTGGTTACAGCGCGGTTTATCGCGTGTGGCAGGAGCTTAAATTTTACTTAGATGTGTTTGGCCGTCAGTCGAGCATTTCAATGAAATCGGTGGCTGAGATTTATGAAGTGTGGTGTTTTCTGTGTGTGAAAAATATTTTAGAACAGGACCTAGGCTTCATTTTAGTTGAAAATGGCGCTGCGGAATTGAAAGAAAATGGCCTTTTTGAATATAAATTTAGAGAGGATGGGTTGCGCGGTGCGTTTCGTTTTAAGCGCGCCGATGGCGTATTAGCAAGGCTGGCTCATGAGCCAACGTTCTCCAAAAAAAGTACCCCGATAAAAGCATTTTTAGTTGACCAAAAGCCCGATATTGTATTGGAGGTCACGCTGCCAAAAAATTCTGAATCTGACGAAGAAAAACAGTTTATTTGGCTCTTTGATGCCAAATACCGTATTAATGACGGCGAAGACAATACTTCTAAGACAGATTACGTGCCAAATGATGCCATTAACCAAATGCACCGTTACAGAGATGCTTTAATTCGCCTGTCGACACCGGTCAATGCGGTTTCAAGCGACCGAGCTAAGAAAAGTCGGCCTGTGTTTGGCGCGTTTGCATTATATCCCGGCTATTTTGATCAAGCCCAAGAGGCTAACCCTTACGAAGAGGCGATAGAAGAGGTTGGAATAGGCGCATTTGCGTTACTGCCCAGTCAAGCGGCAATTAATTACTGCGGCCATCAATGGCTGTCAGAATTTTTGCAGGCCCAGATCGGCACGGCTTCAAGTGTGAAGGCGGGGCAAGCCAATGATACTTTGTACCCAGTTGCTGGCATGGCAGAGCGGCAATATGTGAAAGAAGCTGCCCGTATTCCTTATTACGGAATGCGCCAAGTGCTGTATCCGGATTTGACACTAACGGCCGCGCTAGGAAACCTAACAGGTCGTAGTAAAAGCTACCTCGAAAATTTTGAGAACGGCACTGCTCAGTGGTATCACATAAAGCAAAAAGCGATTCATCAGCTAGAGGGGCAAATTGGCGCTCACATTGTGAACGAGGTTCGTTATTTAGCGTTGGCTTCGCCTTCGAAACAAATTCCGAGTACAAAGCAGATAGACAAGGTGTGGCCAGTAAAACGAGTATCCTTAATACCACGCTATGAAATAACTGAAAATCAGGCGGGAATGCAGTCTGGGTCGGATGAGTTGTACTACTTGTTTGAATTAGGTAAACCACTTACGTTACAACAGTCAGTAAACAATGTCCCTCTTCGGAAATTTTTACATTCAATGAAACTTACCACGATTTCACGGATAGAAAATGTCGTTAAATTTTCAGAGGTGGATGAAGTATATAAAAAAATTAAGGTGTGATGGATAAATTGAATAATAGGCTTATTTGGTTATTCATGAGAGATAGTGTTGAGTAGTTAAATCGTCTAGCTGCTATATTTAGGCGTAAAAAATTAAAAAATACACATTTTACAGTGCTCGTCACTAAGTAAAGCTGAGTTTTCCCGTAGAGCTAGATGGATAGCGCTTCCCTAAGTCTGAACACCACACTTTAATGCGCGTAAAAAAGAAAGAAATCACATTTTTATGCGCATTAAAGTGTAGCGGCTGGCGTTGTGGAGCACCCTGAATATATTTAACCTTATAATTTTAAAGGAAAAATATGAATTTCCCGAGGCGCGCTAGACCTATTCAATATTCTGAATTTGCTCCCGCATCTGTTCAATCAACACCTTTAACTCTACTGCAGCTTGTGTGCTTTCAGATACCACGGCTTTCGACGACAGGGTATTGGCTTCGCGGTTTAGCTCTTGCATTAAAAAGTCTAGGCGGCGGCCGCTGGCGCCGCCTTTGCTTAGCACGCGGCGCACTTCTTTTACGTGGGTGTCGAGGCGGTCGAGTTCTTCGTCTACATCGGCTTTTTGAGCGATTAGGGCAATTTCGGCTTCTAGGCGGTCTGGGTCGAGTTCGACTTGCAGTTCAGCAAGGCGTTGTTGTAGTTTTTCGCGCTGGGCGGTGACGATTGCTGGCATTTTGCTGCGGATGTCGGCGACGATGACGCTGATGCTATCGAGACGCTGGGTGATTAGCCCAGCTAAAGCCAAGCCTTCGCGCTCGCGATGAGCGATGTGTTCGGCAAGGGCTTGCTGAAAACCTTCGAGCAGTTGGCCGCTAATGGCGTCGCCGTCGACGCTTTGGGGTTCGAGCACGCCTGGCCAGCGCAATAATTCAAAAACATTGATGGGCGCGGCGTGGGCGATGTCTGATTTTAGCTTATTGGCGGCGTCGAGTATTTGACTGGCGAGCACATTGTTGAGTTGCAGTTCTTGCTGCTGGTTGTGCAGTTGGACCTTAAGGGCACATTCAACTTTGCCGCGCTGCAGGCCTTTGCGCAGGGCGTCGCGCAAGCTGGGTTCTAAATTGCGCCAGCTTTCCGGCAATTTGAAAGACAGTTCCAAGTAACGGTGATTGACTGAGCGCAGCTCCCAGGTGGCGCTGCCCCAAGGGTAGTCGGATTGCTGGTGGGCAAATGCGGTCATGCTGCTGGTAGTCAATGTCTTCCCCTTGGTGTTGATTAGAAACACCATTCTAAACTTTTTAGCCGGTTTCTTCAGCAGTGATTTGATTTGGCCGCGGGAGTTTGTCTGGGAGAAGTTTGGGGTGGGGATGGCTTGGCAGGTATAATCTGCGCCACTCTTTTGAATGCCAATGGAATTAAATGATGACACGACCCAGCGAGCGCGCCAGTGATGAGAAACGTCAGGTAACAATTACCCGCAATTACACCTGCCATGCCGAGGGCTCGGTGTTGATTGAAATGGGTAATACCAAGGTAATTTGCACTGCGTCGGTACAAAATAGCGTGCCGGGCTTTTTGCGTGGTTCTGGCCAGGGCTGGGTAACTGCGGAATACGGCATGCTGCCGCGCTCGACGGGTAGCCGTATGGATCGCGAGGCGGCGCGGGGCAAGCAGAGTGGCCGCACCCAAGAGATTCAGCGCTTAATTGGTCGCTCACTGCGCGCCTCCATTGATTTAACGATGTTGGGCGAGAATACGATTTACTTGGATTGCGATGTGATTCAGGCCGACGGTGGCACGCGCACTGCGTCTATCACTGGCGCCTATGTGGCGCTGGCCGATGCAATTGCCAGCCTGCAAAAGAAGGGTTTGGTTACTGGTAATCCGCTTCAGCAGCAAGTTGCTGCGATTTCGGTCGGGGTATACAAAGGTGTGCCGGTGCTGGACCTAGATTACGCCGAGGACTCCAACGCCGAAACCGATATGAATGTGGTGATGGATGATAAGGGCGGTGTTATAGAAGTGCAGGGCACCGCAGAGGGCGCAACCTTTAGCCGCGCCGAAATGAATGCAATGATGGATTTAGCCGAGAAGGGTATTGCGGAGCTAGTTGCGGCTCAGCGCGCGGCGCTGGCCTGAGTGGCGCAGAGAGCCCTTAAAATGGGCTCTCTGGCAATTCAAAGTCGTAATCCATAATAACGGGAGCGTGTTTGCCAAATTGCTGCACCTTGTAAATGGCGCCGTATTCAACGCGTGGCGTCATGTGCTCTGACGTAATTTGGTAGTCTACCCGCCAGCCGTTCTCGCCAGGCTTGCCGTCTGGCCACCAGCTAAACTCATCGGGATCGTTATTGATTAGACGGAACGCATCGGAGTACTGCTGCTCTCTGAACAGGCGATCCATCCACTGTTGTTCTTCGGCCAAGCTGCCGGGTTTGCCGTGATTGCCGCGAATATCCTGAATATCGATACCGCGATGGGCAATATTCCAATTGCCGCAAATAATGAAGTCGCGACGTTTATTGCGCACTTTGGTCAGGTGGTTGCCAAACTGCTCAAAGAATTGGTTTTTGCGGATTAAGCCGGCGCTGTCACCTTCTTCTGCGCTGGGCGCGAGTAAGCTACCAATACTGATATTGTCGAAGTCGGCCTGAATATAGAGGCCGTCCATATCAAAATCTAAAAACCCCAAGCCGGTCATGATGGCCTTGGGCAATTTGCGGCAGTAAATGGCCACGCCATTGTGCTTGCCGTCGGCGGCATCGAAGAAATAGGGATTGTAGTCGCGTGGGAAATACACATCGTCGCGAAGTTTGTATTCGGCGATACCCAAGTTCTGAATGCAGATAATGTCGGCATCCTGTTTGGTGACCCAGTCGAAGAAGCCTTTTTTTGCAGCATCTACAATGCTGTCAGCGCAAAAGCTGATGATTCTCATGTGTTTCCTATCGTGTCGATAACGAGGCCGTGGTGACCAAGCTTTTAGCGTAGCGCTAAGAACTTATAGCGAGTAAATACGCCAAACCTTAATGCAAAAGTGGCGTTCAGCAATAGAGTGGCTGATTTTTCGATATAAACAAGGCGTTAGACTACAATGAAACCCTATTGACAACAATCGCGGCAAGAAATATCTGTTAAAAAACACTGGATTGATCGCAGTTGCGGGGATATTTCCGAGCAAAATGTGTCATAGGTGAGGTTTTTGCAGGAGCTGGGTAAAATGGGTGTCTATATTTTAATCTCTTTGGCTATTGGACGTATAAATGAGTATTAAGCATTATCAGCAGCAATTTATTCAGCAGGCAATCAAAAGTGAAGCGCTGTGTTTTGGTGAGTTTACCCTTAAATCTGGTCGCGTTAGCCCCTACTTCTTCAATGCGGGCCGGTTTTGCAGCGGTGCTGCACTGGCGGCGCTGGGCCGTTGCTACGCTGACGCGATTGTAGCCTCTGGTGTGCAGTTTGATGTGTTGTTTGGTCCCGCTTACAAGGGTATTTCACTGGCGGCAGTGACCGCCTGCGCACTGGCTGAGCATCATCAGCGCGATGTGCCCTATGTGTATAACCGCAAAGAAAAGAAAGATCACGGCGAGGGTGGCACCTTGGTGGGCGCACCGCTAAGTGGCCGTGTTTTGATTATTGATGATGTGATCACCGCCGGTACCGCTATTCGCGAAGCGATTGCCATGATTACCGCCGAGGGTGCTGCGGTGGCGGGGGTTGCGATTGGTTTAGATCGCCAGGAGCGCGGCCAAGGCGAGCGCTCGGCAATTCAGGAGCTAGAGCAGGACGCTAATTTGGCGGTGGTGAGTATTGTTGGGTTAAAAGATATTGTCGCCTATTTGTCTGAGTCGGCCGGTGATGATGAGCTGGTTGCACGTATCAATGCGTATCGCGAACGCTATGGCGTTGCGATATAAATACTGTCATAAGTGAAATAGTATTTATAGGGAGATAGCTACACCGTGATCGCAGCTCGGGTTTTATTGCCGCTAGTCTTGTGCTGGTCTGGCCTGTTTGCGATTCAGGCTAATGCCCAGAGCATTTACTATCGTTATCCGGGCCCCGATGGTTCGGTGGTCATTGACAGCAGCGTACCCCCCAATGCGGTTCCCCGTGGTTACGACATTATTCGTTTAGATGGCACCGTGGTGAAAACTGTTGCGCCGAAAATGAGTGATGAGGAGCGCAAAGCCCACGAATTGGAGTTTGGCGTTGAAGAAGCGCGGGCTGCCGCAGATGAGAAAACCCGCAAATGGGATGAGTCCTTGTTATTGCGTTATAGCAATGTGCAGGATATCGATGTCGCCAAAAAGCGTGCGATTAATGATATTAAAGTGCGGATCTCTATACTTAAAAGTAATCTGTCGATCATTAAACAGCAGGTTTATAGTAACCAAGGCGAAGCGGCTGAGCTTGAGCGTCGCGGCCTTGCGGTGCCGAGTGAGCTAGTTGATACCTTGGCGTCACTGCGCCGCGAAATTACCACCACAGAACAACATATTACGTCTCGCCAAGAAGAGCTTGAAGAGGTTGCTAATAATTATGAGCGGGACAAGCGCCGTTTCGCCGACCTGCAAGGGCAGGTTGATTTACGGCGCAATTACTACGCCAAGCCGAAAAAATAACTGCTTTAATCGACTACAGATTCAGCCCTTAGCGAAAAATGGTTTCACTGAGCAGTTGCCACTGCTCGTCCCAGTCGGCGGTGGGTAGACGTTTAAAATCGCTGCGCACAAATTGACCTATGCGGCCTTCGGCGGTGGCAATCAGTAAATTCGCGGTGCTGTTGGCGGTGATGCGAGTGCGAAGCCCTTCGCGGATCTCGGCCTCGCGCAGAATTTGTTTAAGCTGAGTTTCTAAGCGGTCGTAAAACTGCACCACCCTGCTGCGCAGGCGCTCGTTCTCGCCGGCCAGCGCGTCACCATTAAATATCCGAGTAATGCCGGGATTGCGCTCGGTGAAGGCCAGCAGCAGCTGGAGGATCTTGGCAATTTGTGCCAGCGCCTGGGCTTCTTCGCCGAGAATCAGGGTGACACGGCTGAATATGGCGTCCTCAACAAACTCAATTAAGCCCTCGAACATTTTGGCCTTGCTCGGAAAGTGCCTGTACAGCGCGGCCTCCGACACCCCGACTTGCGCCGCTAATTTGGCGGTGGTAATGCGGGTGCCGGGCTGGCTTTCGAGCATGGTGGCTAAAGCTTGCAGAATTTCTTCGCGTCGTGAAGGACGTTTATTCATACGGTATAAATAACCTTGTGGTGCTGAGCTTAGTGCTAATGGATTTAGTCGAGCATACTTTGGGTGTTGGTAATCAGTGTGCCGACACCGGTATTGGTGAAAATTTCTAGCAACACGGCGTGGGGCACGCGACCGTCAATGATATGGGCGCTGGTGACGCCGGCATTGACGGCAGAGAGTGCGCAGCCAATTTTCGGCAGCATACCGCCGTAGATTGTGCCGTCGGCAATCAAGGCGTCGACTTGTTCGGTGCTCAAGCCGGTTAAGACCTTACCAGACTTGTCCATCAGGCCTTCAATATTGGTGAGCAGCATCAGTTTCTCGGCCTTGAGCACTTCGGCGACTTTGCCGGCAACTAAGTCGGCATTGATGTTGTAAGACGCGCCATCTGCACCGACGCCAATGGGCGCAATGACCGGAATAAAGTCGCTGTTAACCAGCATATCCAATACTTCGGTGTTGATCGATTCAACCTCGCCAACATGGCCAATGTCGATGATTTCGGTTTTTGCAAGGTCGGGGGTGCGCTGAGTTACTTTGAGTTTTTTGGCGCGGATAAGCTGACCATCTTTGCCGGTTAGGCCTATTGCCTTGCCGCCGTTGCGGTTGAGCAGCGACACAATCTCTTTATTCACCGAGCCGCCCAAGACCATTTCAACCACGTCCATGGTGGCGGTGTCGGTAACGCGCATGCCGTCAACAAAATGTGACTCAATGGCCAGGCGCTTGAGCAGGTCGCCAATTTGCGGGCCGCCACCGTGCACTACAATCGGGTTCATACCAACCAGCTTCATGAGTACGATGTCGCGTGCAAACTGCTCTTTGAGCTTGTCGTCGACCATGGCGTTGCCGCCAAACTTCACTACGATGGTTTTGTTAGTGAAACGCTGAATATAGGGAAGGGCTTCGGTTAGTACGCGGGCAACATCCCCAGCGGCGGTGCGACTCATAGACATGGTGAAATCTCGTGCGGTCGGTGGCGAAAAAAGACGCCTATTAAAGACTATCTGCCAGCTCGGGATCAATCCTTGCTAGCAAATCCTTGAAATCATTTTTGATTCGGCTCAGTGCCGCCTCACTGTCTGCTTCAAAGCGCAAGGTAATGGCGGGGCCGGTGTTTGAGGCGCGAATCAGGCCCCAGCCGTGGCGGAAGTCGACCCGCAAGCCATCAATTTCGGTCAGCGTGACTTCAGTAAAGGCTTGATTTTCTGCAAAGGTCTCGACAATCGCGAATTTGCGATCCTCGGCCACTGGTATAATTATTTCGGGGCTGCTAAGCAGGCTAGTTTGGCTGCCCAGAGCCTCATCCATGGTGCGACCGGACAAGGTAAGAACTTCGAGCAGGCGGGCAGCGGTGTACATGCCGTCGTCAAAGCCGTACCAGCGCTCTTTGAAAAAGATGTGGCCTGAAAACTCGCCGCCCAGTAGCGCGCCGGTCTCGCTCATTTTGCGCTTCATATAAGAGTGGCCGCACTTCCACATAGTGGGGCGCCCGCCGTGCTCAATAATCAAGTTTGGCAGTAGTCGCGAGCATTTAACGTCAAATAAAATTTCGGCGCCGGGGTTGCGTTCAACCATGTCTTTGGCCAAAACCATCATTAATTTGTCGGCAAGAGGACACTCGCCCTTGGCGCTGACTATCGCGACTCGATCACCGTCGCCATCAAAGGCAATGCCAATATCGGCATGGTGTTCGGCTACTGCTTCTCGCAGTGCGGCGAGGTTTTCGTAAATCGTTGGATCTGGCGCGTGATTGGGGAAGTTGCCGTCGGTTTCGCAAAACAGCGGAATCACTTCGCAGCCGAGCTCTTCGAATAGGGCGGGGGCGATATGGGCGGTGGCGCCATTGCCGGCGTCAATCACCACTTTAAGAGTTTGGGCTATCACCACATCGCCGCAGATCCGGTCGATATAACGCTGCTCGATGCTGTCGTTAGTTAAATTGCCCTCGCCCTGTTCAAAGTCTTGCGCATCTATGCGGTGACGCAGCTGCTGTATGTCTTTGCCGCTTAGGCTTTGAAACTCTAGGCTGATTTTCATGCCATTGTATTGGCTGGGGTTGTGGCTGCCGGTAATCATGATGGCGTTGCCAATGTTCAGGTACTGGCAGGCGTAGTGCAGCATTGGCGTGGCGATTAAGCCAAGATCGACCACATCGACACCACTGCTAAGCAGCCCCGATACCAGCGCCTCTCGAATCCGAGGGCTGCTCAAGCGGCCGTCGCGGCCGAGTAAGATTTTACTTTGGCCACGGCTCAGAGCCTCGCTGGCTACCGCGCGGCCGATGGCGACGCAGCTATTATCGTCGAGCTCGGTGTCTGCTATGCCGCGAATGTCGTAGGCCCTAAAACAATTGGTGGATATTTTTGGGGCTTTGGCGGAACGGCCTTGCTGAAGTTCGGCCAGCGGTGGCGCGCTGTCTGGTGCGGGGAAGTTGTCTTGATGGCTGGCGGTGCGGCTGCGGTTGGCCGCTAACTTTTGGGCTAAAGCTTGCTCAAGGTTTAGGGCTTCTGATTCGATCTTGTCGACAGGGGCTTTTTTAGCCGCGGGCTGAGCTGGGCTGGGTAGGCGGTAGCCGCGAACAAAAAACACGGCGTGACTGGCCGCGATAATAGCGACGCAAAGCACGCAGATCAGCCACAGCAAGGTGGTGTCTGAGCGCAGCGTCTGCACTGTTTGCGTCTGTGGGTAAACCTGTAAAGTCCAGCCTGGCACTGAAAGCACACGGCTTTGCATGGCTTCGGCGTATTCTGTGCTAGCGGGGCGAATTACGGTGTCGCGCCGCGTTTTATAGCTTTGGATCAGCTCATTGTTTACGGTGTTGCCAGCAATATTACTGAGCATTTTTTCAAAATACTTGGCGCTAAAGGTAACCAAAATGGCGCCGCGCTTATCGACTTTGGCAACAAAGGAAATCAGCCAGCTGTCGTTGTGGCTATAGGCTTCAATAATCGTATTGTCGCCACTAACACTTTTGCGCAGCATGTCGATTTCAATATTATTGCGCAGGCGGTTTGTTTCGCTGCGTTCGTCGGCAATTCCCTGGGGGCCGAGGAGTATGATT
Source organism: Zhongshania guokunii (assembly GCF_040892635.1). Taxonomy (NCBI): domain Bacteria; kingdom Pseudomonadati; phylum Pseudomonadota; class Gammaproteobacteria; order Cellvibrionales; family Spongiibacteraceae; genus Zhongshania; species Zhongshania guokunii. Next base: position 148,091 of record NZ_JBFRYA010000011.1, read on the forward strand.
TTACTGTCGACGGCCTCTGGAAACGCGCGCTGTAAGCTTTGCTCAAAGTTGTCGCGGGCACTGCGGTCATTGGCGGCGAGCGCTTTGCTCAGCTCACTATTGTTCGCTTGGTGCTGAATGCGAGTGCTGAGCTGGGCAATGGCCTCGCGAATGATTACGCGCTGGTGGTCGGCGCTGCTCGCCGTTACCGTATTAATGCGCTGGGTTAGCGCCCGAGGCTCTTCAAAATTCTGAATCCAGTAAAACGCCGCCACCACGCAGCCAATACTGAAAATAGCTGAGATGACAATGTCGCGTTGAAAAGCGGATAAGCGCGATGCCTTTTTAATCTTGTGCGGAATTTTAGTCGAGGCCTTTTTAGTCATCGCAGCTGTGGTGTCGTCCTGATCGAATTTAGACTCATAATGGAAGGCTCTTGGCAGCCTGTCTAGTTTTCTGCACTAAGAAATCGCTGCGCAATCAAGGTGATCAACTGCGCCGCTAATTGCCGCTTGCCCATTTGCGCTATGGTTTGATTACCGGTGGGCCACAGCACAGTTACCGCATTGTCGTTAGCATTAAAGCCGATGCTGGTGTTGGCGACATCGTTGGCGACGATCATATCAAGGTTTTTGCGCTCTAGCTTGTCTTTGGCGTAACGCAGCAGATCCTGTGTTTCGGCGGCAAAACCCACTGTGAATGGGCGCTGTGGATGACTGGCCACGGCGCTAACAATATCGGGGTTGCGCACCAGTTCTATGCGCATACTGTCATCGGTTTTCTTGATTTTTTGCTCGGCGCAATTTGCTGGCCGATAATCCGCAACGGCGGCGCAGGCGATAAACACTTGGCACTGCCCCATTTCGGCCATCGCTGCATCGTGCATATCTGAGGCGCTGACCACATCTATTCGCTTAACGCGCTCTGGGCAGGCTAGGTTCGTGGGGCCGCTGATTAAACTTACTCTGGCGCCAGCATCGGCGGCGGCGCTGGCCAGTGCGTAACCCATCTTGCCGGAGCTGTGGTTGCTAATATAGCGCACGGGGTCAATTGCTTCGCGAGTTGGGCCGGCGGTAATGGTCAGGTGAATTCCGTCCAGCAGGCGGCTGTTAAACAGGCTTGCGCAGCGTTCGGCCAGCTCTTCTGCCTCTAGCATACGACCGGGACCGATATCGCCGCAGGCTTGCTCTCCGGCGGCGGGGCCAAATAGGTGGATTTTGCGTTTTTGCAGGGTATCGACATTGGCTTGAGTCGCCGCGTCTCGCCACATGCCCTGGTTCATCGCGGGCGCGAGGGCAATGGGCGCAGGCGTGGCCAAACATAAGGTGGTGAGTAAGTCATCGCCGCGGCCGTTGACAAGCCTAGCTATAAAGTCGGCACTGGCGGGGGCGATCAGAATCAGGTCGGCCCAGCGCGCCAATTCGATATGGCCCATACCCGCTTCTGCGGCGGGGTCGAGCAAGGTGGTATGCACCGGGTTGCCAGACAGTGCCTGTAAGGTGAGTGGCGTAATGAATTCCATCGCGGCGGCGGTCATGACCACCCGCACATCGGCGCCGTGGTCTTTGAGGCGGCGGATCAGCTCGGCGCTTTTATAGGCGGCAATGCCACCGCTCACGCCAAGTAAAATATGTCTATTGCTCAGTTGTTTCATATTGCCATTCGTCATCGCTGAGGTTGGCGGTATTATGAGGCTTATCGGCGCTGGCTACTACCTGCGCTGTTATAAGTGCTACTCCCAGTGGGGGATTTTCACCAAGGAGGGTGATATGGCGATTAGGGATTGGCCTGCAGATGAGCGGCCTCGAGAAAAGCTCTTGCAGCGGGGCGCAGCGGCATTGGCCGACGCGGAGCTGTTGGCGATATTTTTGCGCACTGGCGTTAAAGGCAAGTCTGCGGTGGATTTGGCGCGGGAGCTGTTGGTTGAACACGGTGGCTTAAGTGCGCTGATGGCCGCGAGCCAAGAGCGCTTTTGCCGTTCTCACGGCTTGGGCGATGCTAAGTTTGTGCAGCTGCAGGCGGTGGTAGAGATGTCGCGGCGCTATTTGGCCGAGGAATTGCGTCAGCGGCCAGTGTTTGCAAGTGCGGCCGCCACCCGCCAATTCCTACTGGCCCAGCTGCGCCAAGAGGTCCGCGAGGTCTTTGCGGTCTTGTACCTCGATAACCAGCACGGCTTGCTCTTATACGAGCCGCTGTTCTATGGGACAATTGATGGCGCTGCGGTGTACCCGCGGGAAATTGCGCGCCGCGCCCTAGAGCTGCACGCGGCGGCGTTGATCGTGGCCCATAATCACCCCTCGGGGGTGGCGGAACCCAGCGATGCGGATGTGCGGATCACCAAAAGGATTCGTGAGGCCTTGGCACTGCTAGATATCCGCCTGTTAGACCACTGTGTGGTGGCGGGTCCAGAAGTGATTTCGCTGGCGGAGCGGGGCTTGGTCTGAGTAAAATTTTACAGTAAAACTTGCTTGCGCCGACTCCTTCTGGTATAAAGTCGCGCTCCATTTGGGCCGTGTCCGGGATTCACATCTTCTTAGGACTCCCGAGTATAGGTAAACGCGCGGCGGCCCGGTTTGAACCTGATTTTATAAACCTTTTGCACCGCGCAGGCGGATTAAGGTTGAAGAGGCGACTATCATGTCTAGAGTATGTCAAGTTACTGGCAAGCGTCCGGTAACCGGAAACAATGTATCACACGCAAAAAACCGCACTCGTCGTCGTTTTTTGCCAAACCTGCACAGCCACCGTTTTTGGGTTGAAGCAGAGAAGCGTTTTGTTACTTTGCGCGTTTCTAGCAAAGGCATGCGTATTATTGACAAAAAGGGTATCGAGGTCGTTTTAGCTGACCTTAGCGCCCGTGGCGAAAAATTCTAAGGAGTCTGCTCATGGCTAAGAAAGGCGCAAGCGACAAAATCCGTCTGGTTTCCAGCGCGGGTACTGGTCACTTCTACACGACCACCAAGAACAAGCGTAATACTCCGGATAAATTTGAGTTTTCAAAATACGATCCAGTAGTACGTAAGCACGTGATGTACAAAGAAGCTAAAATCAAGTAACTGCTATTTAAGCAGCTTTGGTTTCCAGCATTCGTAAAAAAACCGCGCCTAGCGCGGTTTTTTTATTGCCGCCATATTGTGGCTAGCTAGCTGCTATTAGTTGACGACCTGCAGATTGTCTTCAACATCGCTGACGTGGTCAAAGCCCTTGGCAATCTCAATGGCGAGATCGTGGGCGGTGTCGCTTTTAACGGTGCCGGTGAGCTTCACCTTGCCGTTTTTGGTGTCGACATCAATGGCGGTGGCTTCGATGTCATCGTTGGCTGCATACTTGATGTTAATTCCCGCCGTAGTGTTCAGGTCATGCCAAGTGCGGCTGAAATTTTGGCCAGCGCGTGCGGTTTTGCTGGTGTAGTTAGGGTCTACGTTGAGCTCGTTGTTAACCGACTTAACCCCTTCGACATTCTCCGCAATTTTGCCTGCCAAGTCTTTTTCAATCTCACTGTTCACCGTACCTGTTAACAGCACTTTAGACTTGTCGACCTTGGTGTCTATTTCAAAGTTGTTAAGTTCGCTGTTAAGCATGAGCGCAGTTTCTATTTTGCCATCTAGCCACGCATCATTGGTTTTACCCTGCCAGTCGTTGGCGAGTACGGGAGTAATACTAATAGTAGAAAGAACAATGGCACTCGCTAATGTCTTTTTAATAGTCATATTTTTCTCCATAAAATTCGACGCTTAAAAATCCAAAAATATTGAATTTAATTCAGGCCTTAAGATACTTTCTTTTTTAGCTCATTAAATTTCTTTTCGGCTTCGTCTTTGGCGATGCCGTAGCGCTCTTGGATAACGCCAATAAAGTGATCGTTATTGGCCTGCGCTTGCTCGATTTCGTCATCAGTTAAATCAGCCCATTTTTCTTTAATCTGAGCTTTCAACTGTTTCCATTTACCTTCTGCAATATCCTGATTCATAACGTACTCCTCTTGATGAAATAAATATTTCATTTTTAAAAATGAAATATTTTTAAAGGCGAGGCGGTTTGCCCCGCAGTGCCTGCATTAGCATTGATATAACAAGTAATGCTAAGAAAACAAAAAACAAAATTTTGGCAATGCCTGTTGCCGCGCCAGCTATGCCGCCGAAACCCAGCGCGGCAGAGATAAGGGCAACGATAAAGAAAATCAGTGACCATCCCAGCATATTGACTCCGTATTTTGCAGTGTTGTTAGTAGTTATGTTGCTAACAGTAGTAATTCTGACCGTGTATTGGCGCTTAGTTCAAAAATTTATTTTTAAAATAATAATAAAAAACTTAATAAGCTTGATGCTGTCAACACGCATACCGCAATTATTAATATGGGAGAATGAATATGGAAAACGCAAATGTAGCGAGCAATTCATCCCGCGGATTCAAATCCGAAGTGCATCAAAGTTTAAGCTGCTAACGCAGCCCTATGTTCATCCATTAATTCACCTGGATTTTTGAATCCCAGTTTTTTTCTTGGACGAGAATTTAGTTTATTT